>JBHHZJ010000003.1:0-78841 GCA_046758005.1 Kiloniellaceae bacterium | reverse complement strand
TGGCCGACGCCGAGGTCGAGTACCACGACCACACCTCGACCACGATCTGGGTGCGCTTCCCGGTGGTGAAGCCGGCCCGGGCGGCGCTCGAAGGCGCCAGCGTCGTGATCTGGACCACCACACCCTGGACGATTCCCGGCAACCGGGCGATCGCCCGGCGCTCGGATGCAACCTACGTGGTTCTGGAGGTCACTGCGGTCGAGGACGGAAGTCTGGCCCGTGCCCGCGAGACGTTGATCGTGGCCGAGCCGCTCCTGAACGACTTGCTCAAGGCTGCGGCCATTTCGGATCACACAGTTGTTGGCCGATTCACGGGCGATGCGCTTGCCGGCACGGTCTGCGCCCATCCCTTGCGCGGCAGGGGCTACGACTTCGACGTGCCCGTTTTGGAGGCCGACTTCGTGACCATGGACCAGGGCACGGGCTTCGTCCATGTCGCGCCCGGCCACGGCACCGACGACTACGAACTCGGCGTCGAGCACGGCCTCGAAGTGCCGGCCACCGTGGACGGCGACGGGCGCTTCATGGCGCACGTGCCGCTGTTCGCCGGCAGGACGATCTACACCAGCCAGGGCAAGGAGGGCGACGCCAACGCCGCGGTGGTGGCCGCCCTCGACGAGGCCGGGGCGCTGCTGGCGCGCGGCCGGCTCACCCATTCCTATCCGCATTCCTGGCGCTCCAAGGCCCCGCTCATCTTCCGCAACACGCCGCAGTGGTTCATTTCCATGGAGGCCAACGACCTGCGGCGGAAGGCGCTCAAGGCGATCAACGAGACCCGTTTCGTGCCCGAGGCCGGCCGCGCGCGGCTCTACTCCATGATCGAGAGCCGGCCGGACTGGTGCGTCTCGCGGCAACGGCTGTGGGGCGTGCCCCTGCCGATCTTCGTCGAGAAGGCGACCGGCGCGCCGCTGCGCGACCCGGAGGTGATCGAGCGCGTCGCGCAGGTGTTCGAGAGGGAGGGCGCGGACGCCTGGTACGCGAGCGACCCGCAACGCTTCCTCGGCGACGCCTACCGGGCCGAGGACTACGAGCAGGTGCGCGACATCGTCGAGGTCTGGTTCGATTCCGGCTCGACCCACAGCTTCGTGCTGGAAGCGCGGCCCGAGCTCGCCTGGCCGGCCTCGCTCTACCTCGAGGGCTCGGACCAGCACCGGGGCTGGTTCCACACCTCGCTGCTGGAATCCGCCGGCACGCGCGGCCGGGCGCCGTTCGAGGCGGTGCTGACCCACGGCTTCGTGCTCGACGAGCAGGGGCGCAAGATGTCCAAGTCGCTCGGCAACGTCATCTCGCCGCAGGAGGTGATCGCCAAGCACGGCGCGGACATCCTGCGCCTGTGGGTGGTCGCCTCGGATTACGAGGAAGACCTGCGCATCGGGCCGGAGATCCTGCGCTACCAGATCGACGCCTACCGGCGCCTGCGCAACACGCTGCGCTACCTGCTCGGCAACCTGAGCGACTTCCGGGAGGCCGAGCGCGTGCCGCCCGAGCGGATGCCGGACCTGGAGCGCTGGGTGCTGCACCGCCTGGTCGAGCTCGACGCGCTGGTGCGCCGGGGCTGCGCCGACTTCGACTTCCACGGCATCTATCAGGGCCTGCACAACTTCTGCGCCGTCGACCTGTCGGCCTTCTACTTCGACGTGCGCAAGGACGTGCTGTACTGCGACCGTCCGGATTCGCCGCGGCGGCGGGCGTGCCGCACGGTCCTGGACCATCTGTTCGCGTGCCTGAGCGCGTGGTTGGCGCCGATCCTGTGCTTCACCGCCGAGGAGGCCTGGTGGGCGCGCGCCGGGACGGGCGCGGACAGCGTCCATCTGCGCCTGTTCCCGGAGATCCCGCGGGCCTGGAACGACCCCGCCGTGGGCGGCAAGTGGGCCAAGGTGCGCGAGGTCCGCCGGGCGGTGACCGGCGCGCTCGAGATCGAACGCGCCCAGAGGCGCATCGGTTCCAGCCTGCTTGCGCATCCCGTCGTGTATGTCGAGCGCGCGGATTTGCTGCAGGCCATCGACGGCGTCGACATGGCCGAGGTCGCCATCACCTCGGATCTCACGGTGATCGAGGGCGCGGCGCCGGCCGGGGCCTTTATCAGCGAAGACGCACCGGGGGTCGCCGTGATCGTCAAGCTGGCCGAGGGCGAGAAGTGCCAGCGCTGTTGGCGGGTGCTGCCCGACGTCGGCCGGCACGAGCACGCGCCCGGGGCGTGCGGACGCTGCGCCGATGCGGTGCAGCATCTCGGCGCCGCCGCCCAGTAGGGCCGCCGTGAGCGCCGCCGCGGGCATGCGCGCCACCGATTGGTCGACCAAGCGCGCGCTCGGTGTGGCGCTGGCGGTCGCGGCCGCGGTCGTCCTGCTCGACCAGGCAAGCAAATGGGTGATACTCGCCGCGGTGATGCAGCCGCCGCGGGTGATCGAGGTCACGGGGTTCTTCAACCTGGTCCTGACCTACAACACGGGCATCAGCTTCGGGATGCTGCGCGGCACGGCGCCGTGGCAGGCGTGGGCGCTCGTCGCGCTGGCGCTCGCGGTCGTCGCCGGGCTTTTCATGTGGCTGCGGCGCCAGCCGGACCCCCTGCTCGCGGTCGCCGTGGGGCTCGTGGCGGGCGGCGCGCTCGGCAACGTGGTCGACCGGATGCGCCTCGCCGCCGTGGTCGATTTTCTCGATTTTCACCTGGGCGCCTGGCACTGGCCGGCGTTCAACCTGGCCGACAGCGCGATCACTATGGGTGTCGCGCTGCTCGTTTTCGACGGGTTGTTCCGCGAAGCCCGTGGGAGTAAAAAATAATACCAGAACGAAGAACGACGGAGCAGGCGCGGGAGGATTGGTCCATGCAGGGAAGGACGGTCGTTCGGCTGATCGGGATCGCCGGCATGATTTTGGCCCTCGCTGCGTGCGAGGGCGTGAAGAAGCAGCTCGGGCTGACCAAGCAGTCACCGGATGAGTTCAAGGTCGTCTCGCGCGCACCGCTGACCTTGCCGCCCGATTTCAACCTCCGGCCGCCGCAGCCGGGCGTGCCCCGGCCGCAGGAGGGCTCGCCGACCCAACAGGCCCGCCAGGCGGTGTTCCGGGCCGGGCAGCCGAAGAAACCCGCGCTCGACGCGGCCGTCCCGGGCGACGGCCGATCGCTGGGCGAGCGCTCCTTGCTCAGGGCCGCCGGGGCGGACAAGGTCCAGCCGAACATCCGCTCGATCGTCAACCGGGAGACCGAGGAACTCAACGATGCGAGCCAGGATTTCCTCGAAACGCTGGTCTTCTGGCGCAAGAAGGAAACCTCGGGCGTGATCATCGACGCCGATGCCGAGGCCAGGCGCCTGCGCGAGAACACCGCGCTCGGCAGGGACGTGACCGAAGGCGAGACCCCGACCATCAAGCGGCGCAAGAAGGCGCTGCTCGAGGGAATCTTCTAGCCGCGCGGAGGCGCGGGCCGCGCGCGCCGTCGGCACGCCCATAGGAAAATCTTTAGAACTTCCTCCGATCCTGGCGCGCCGCCGGACGGTTGCGGCCCCGTGCCGCCGCGCCGTATAAGAGCGGAGCCTCTCCGTTCGTCGCGCGACGCCGGCGGCCGTTGCCGCGCCGGTGCCGGTTTCCAACAGGAGCTTGAATGATCCGCGGGTTCCCTCTATTGCGTCCGGTCTTCGGCCTACTCCTCTCCGGCCTGGTCCTCTGGGCGCTGCCGGCGGCCCAGGCGCGGGTCTTCGACCCCGAGACGTTCACGCTCGACAACGGCCTGCAGGTGGTGGTCGTGACCAACCGCCGGGCCCCGATCGTGATCCACATGGTCTGGTACAAGGTCGGCGCCGCCGACGAGGCGCCCGGGGAGTCGGGCAACGCCCACTTCCTCGAGCACCTGATGTTCAAGGGGACCAAGACGCTGGGCCCCGGCGAGTTCTCCCGCATCATCGCCAAGAACGGCGGCCGGGAGAACGCCTTCACCAGCCAGGACTTCACCGCCTATTTCCAGACCGTCGCCCGCGACCGCCTCGATATCGTCATGAAATACGAGGCCGACCGCATGGCCAACCTGGTATTGAGCGACGAGGTCGTGCTGCCCGAGCGGGATGTGATCCTGGAAGAGCGGCGCAGCCGGGTCGACAACAATCCCGGCGCGAAGCTGAACGAGATGATCAACGCGATACTCTACCTCAACCATCCCTACAGGCTTCCCGTGATCGGCTGGGAGCACGAGATCCGGCAGCTCAACACCGAGACCGCGCTGTCCTTTTACAAGCGCTGGTACGCGCCGAACAATGCGGTCCTGGTGGTGGCCGGCGACGTGACCGGGGCGGAAGTGCGCGCGCTGGCCGAGCAATACTACGGCCCGATCCCGGCGCGCCCGGTGCCCGAACGGCACCGGTTCGAGGAGCCGCCGCAGTCCGCGCCGCGCCGTGTCACGCTGAAGAGCGCCCAGGTGCGCCAGCCCTCGGTCTCGATCACCTATCTGGCGCCCAGCTACAACAGCGCCGGCAGCGAGCACGCCTACGCGCTGCAGATCCTCGACGAGATCCTCGGCGGCGGCGCGACCAGCCGCCTGTACCGCGCCCTCGTGGTCGAGCAGGGACTCGCCACCGCCGCCGGCAGCGGGTACGACTACACCGCTTACGACACCAGCACGTTCAAATTCTACGTCTCGCCCCGGCCCGGCATCGAGGTCGAGCGGGTCGAGGCCGCGCTGCGCGCCGAGCTCGCGCGCCTGCTCGAGAACGGGGTCGGCGAGAAGGAGGTCTCGCTCGCCAAGCGCCGGCTCAAGGCCCAGGCCGTGTACGCGCGCGACGCACTCAGGACCGCGCCCAACGTCTTCGGGCGGGCGCTGGCCACCGGGCGCACGGTCGAGGACGTGGAGAATTGGCCGGAGCGGATCGAGGCCGTGACCGCCGCGCAGGTCACGGCGGCGGCGCGTGCGGTCCTGCGCGACGAGCAGTCGGTGACCGGGGTCCTGCTGCCCAAGCCCACGAGCTGACCCGGCGCGAAATCGTAATGGGAACGACGCCATGACCGTCCGCTCCGCCCTTGCCGCCCTGCTGTTGCTCATCGTCGCGGTCCCGCCGGCGGGCGCGGTCGAGGTCCAGCGGGTGGTCAGCCCCGGCGGAATCGAGGCGTGGCTGGTCGAGGACCACAGCAACCCGATCATCTCGCTCGACCTGGCCTTCCGCGGCGGCGCCGCGCTCGATCCCGCCGGCAAGGAGGGCTTGGCCCACATGGTCTCCGGCCTGATCGACGAAGGCGCGGGCGCGCTGGACTCGCAGGCCTTCCAGGGCAGGCTCGACGACCTGTCGATCCGGCTCCGGTTTTCGGCCGGGCTCGACACCTTCAGCGGCGAGCTGCGCACGCTGACCGAGAACCGCGAGGCCGCCTTCGAGCTCCTGCGGCTGGCGCTGACCGAGCCGCGTTTCGACACGGAGCCGGTGTCGCGCATCCGCAGCCAGATCCTGGCCGGCCTGGCGCAGGACGCGGAGGACCCGGACGAGATCGCCGCGCGCACCCTGCGCAGGCTGTTCTTCCCCGCGCACGTCTACGGCCGGCAGGTCGCCGGCACGCCGGAGAGCGTCGCCAGGCTCACCGTCGCCGACATGCGCCGCTTCGTCGCCGAGCGCTTCGCGCGCGATGTCCTGGTGGTGGGCGTGGTCGGCGACATTGCGCCCGCGGCGCTCGCGCGCCTGCTCGACGAGACCTTTCTCCGCCTGCCGGAAAAGGCCGCGCCCCTCGACGTGCCGCCGGCCGACCCGGAAGGCGAGGGCGCCCTCGTCGTCATCGAACGCGACGTGCCGCAGAGCGTCGTCGCCTTCGGCCACGAGGGCATCATGCGCGACGACCCGGACTACTACGCGGCCTACGTGGTCAATTACATCCTCGGCGGCGGCGGTTTCGCCTCGCGCCTCTACGCCGAGGTGCGCGAGAAGCGCGGCCTGGCCTATTCGGTGTACTCCTACCTCAACCCGCTCGACCGCGCCGCGCTCGTGGTCGGCGGCGTGGCGACCCAGAACGGCCGCGTGGCCCTGTCGCTCGACGTGGTCCGCCGGGAATGGCGGCGCATGGCCAGCGAGGGGCCGACCCCGCAGGAGCTGGAGGACGCCAAGACCTACTTGACCGGGTCCTTCCCGCTGCGCTTTTCCAGCTCGGGCCGCATCTCCGGGATGCTGGTCGGCATGCAGCTCGAGAACCTGGGGATCGACTATCTCGACCGGCGCAACGGCCTGATCGAGGCGGTGACGCTGGAGCAGGCGCGCCGGGTCGCCCGGCGGCTGTACGACCCGGACAAGCTGACCGTCGTCGTGGTCGGCAAGCCCGAGGGCGTCACGGCCACGCGCCCGGCGCCGAGCCCGAAGAGCTGAGCGGCGGCGCCCTTCCGGCGCCTGCGCGACTCTGTTAGGTTGCGCGCAGGTTGCGCGGCGGCGCCGATGCGCCGCGATCGCCGGCTTGGACGCCGGGCACGGGCGAAGCGATGCGCTTTCACCACCTCACCGACACCTGCCTGGCCGCGACGATCGGCGACGGCGGACTCGGCGACGAGGCCTTCACGCGCGTGCTGATGGCCGCGGCGCCGGCGCACGACCGCCTCTGTCAACTGTACGAGTCGGGCGGCTTGCCCGCGCTCGGCGTGGTCGAAGGGGACGACGACCTCGACGCCGCCCGCGCCCTGGCCCGGGATTGGCGGGCGCGCCTGGACCACGTGCTCGTGCTCGGCACCGGCGGCTCGTCGCTCGGCGGCAAGACGCTCTACGCGCTCGCCGACCGGGGCTTCGGACCGGCCGCCGGCGGGCCGCGCCTGCACTTCCTCGACAACATCGACCCCGACACGTTCGGCGCGCTGCGCGCCGCGCTCGACCTGAAACGCGCCGGCGTCGTGGCGATCTCCAAGTCCGGCACCACGGCCGAGACCCTGGCCCAGGCGCTGATCCTGTTGCCCGCGCTGGAGTCGGCCGTCGGGCGGGGGCGCCTGGCCGAGCACGCCGTCGTGGTCACGGAGCCGAACGACGGGGCGCTCAAGAAAATCGCGGCGCGCTACGGCGTGCCGTGCTTCGACCACCACCGGCGGATCGGCGGCCGCTTCTCGGTCTTTTCCATCGTCGGCGCCCTGCCGGCCCTGATCGCCGGGCTCGACGTGGCGGCCCTGCGCCGCGGCGCCCGGGAGGTGCTGCGCGCCACGCTCGAGTCGCCGCGGGTCGAGGACGCCCAGCCCGCGGTGGGTGCGGCGATCGCCGTCGGGCTGCTGCAGGAGCGGCAGGTGACTCAGAGCGTGCTCATGACCTACGCCGACCGCTTGGCCGACTTCGGCCTCTGGTACCGGCAGCTCTGGGCCGAGAGCCTGGGCAAGGACGGCACCGGCACGACGCCGATCCGCGCCCTCGGCACCGCCGACCACCACAGCCAGCTCCAGCTCTATCTCGCCGGGCCGCGCGACAAGATGTTCACCCTGGTCATGCCGGATACGGCGGGGCGGGGTCCGGTCATGGACGCCGCCCTCGGCCGGGCCGCCGGGGCGGCGCCGCTCGCCGGGCGGCGCCTGGGCGACCTGATGGACGCGGCGGCGCGCGCGACCGCCGCCACGCTGGCGCGCAACGGCCGGCCGGTGCGCCGGATCCGGCTCGACGGCCTCGACGAGGCCTCGCTGGGGGCCATGATGATGCATTTCATGCTGGAGACCATCATCGCCGCCGACCTGCTCGGCGTGAACGCCTTCGACCAGCCGGCGGTGGAGGAGGGCAAGGTGCTCGCCCGCCGGTACCTGGAGGACGCGGCGAAGTGACCATCCGGCGCCTGCCCGAGACCCTGGTCAACCGCATCGCCGCCGGCGAGGTCGTCGAGCGGCCGGCGGCGGCGGTCAAGGAGCTGGTCGAGAACGCGCTCGACGCCGAGGCGCGCCACGTCGAGGTGGGAATGCGCGACGGCGGGCGCACGTTCGTCGCGGTGAGCGACGATGGTTGCGGCATGAGCGCCGAGGAGCTTGCGCTCGCGGTCGAGCGGCACGCCACCTCCAAGCTGCCGGGCGACGATCTGGTGCGCATCACCTCGCTCGGCTTCCGCGGCGAGGCGCTGCCCTCGATCGGCGCCGTCTCGCGCTTGACGGTGACGAGCCGCCCGCGCGGCGACGGCGGGGCGGTCGAGGCCACCCCGGCGCCGGCCTGGAGCCTGACCGTCGAGGCCGGCCGGCGCGGGCCGGTCGTGCCCGCCGCGCACCCGCCGGGCACCCGGGTCGAGGTCCGCGACCTGTTCTACGCCACGCCGGCTCGGCTCAAATTCCTGAAGGGCGCGCGCACCGAGCTGAACCACGCGCTCGACGCCGTGAGCCGCCTGGCCATGGCGCATCCGCGGGTCGGCTTCACGCTCACGGCCGACGGGCGCGCCTTGTTGCGCCTGCCGCCGGCCGAGGGCGCGCTGTTCGGCGCCCGCCTCAAGCGCCTGGCCGCGGTCATGGCGCGCGAGTTCGCCGACAACGCGCTGCCCGTCGAGGCCGAGCGCGAGGGCGTTCGCCTGACCGGCCACATCGGTCTGCCCACCCTCAACCGCGGCAGCGCGCGGCACCAGTACCTCTTCGTCAACGGCCGGCCGGTGCGCGACCGGCTGCTGCACGGGGCGGTGCGCGCCGCCTACCACGACTTCCTGGCCCACGACCGCCATCCCATGCTGGCGCTGTTCCTCGACCTGCCGCCCGAGGCGGTCGACGTGAACGTGCATCCGACCAAGGCCGAGGTGCGCTTCCGCGATCCCGGCCTGGTGCGCGGCCTGATCGTGGGGGCCTGCCGGCACGCGCTCGCCGAGGCCGGGCACCGCGCCTCGACGAGCGTGGCGGCCGCGGCCCTGGGCGCGGCCCGGCCGGGCGGGAGCGCGGGTCCGGCTTCCCCTTGGCCCGGGGCACGCGGGCACGCCGGGCGGGGCGGCCTGGCCGAGGCGGCGGCCCCCTATCACGCGCCGTTGCCGGGCCTGCAGGCCGCCCCCGCCGGGACCCTCGAGCCCGAGTCCGCCGGCGGCGGGTCCGGCGCGGACCCCGAGGGCCATCCGCTCGGCGCGGCGCAGGCCCAGGTGCACGGCACCTACGTCGTGGCCCAGACCCGGGACGGCATCGTCATCGTCGATCAGCACGCGGCGCACGAGCGGCTGGTCTACGAGCGCATGAAGCGGCAGCTGGCCGAAAGCGGCGTCGCCCGGCAGGTGCTCCTCATCCCCGAGGTGGTCGAGCTCGACGAGCCGGCGGCCCAGCGCCTGACCGCGCGGGCCGAGGAGCTGGCGGGGCTGGGCCTGGCGCTCGAACCCTTCGGCCCGGGCGCGGTCGTCGTGCGCGAGGTGCCGGCGCTGCTCGGCGAGGTGAACGTGCAGGGCCTGCTGCGCGACCTGGCCGACGAGCTGACGGAGCTGGGCGAGGCGTTCGCCTTGCGCGAGCGGCTCGGCGAGGTGTGCGCCACCATGGCCTGCCACGGCTCGGTGCGCGCCGGGCGCCGCCTCAACCTCGAGGAAATGAACGCGCTCCTGCGCGAGATGGAGGCCACGCCCCATTCCGGGCAGTGCAACCACGGCCGGCCGACCTACGTGGAACTCAAGCTGGCCGACATCGAGCGCCTGTTCGGCCGGCGCTAGGCCGCCCCGCCGCCGCCGTTGACGCAGGTCAATGAGCCGCCGGTTGGCGCTTTCGATACTGGCTTGCCGGAATGGCTCCCGGCAAACCATCCGCAGGAGGCGAGACCCGAAGATGCAGGTTCCCCTGGAGGTCACGTTCCACAACATGGACCGGTCCGAGGCGGTCGAGGCCAACATCCGGGACAGGGCCGCCAAGCTCGAGCGCCACTTCGGGCGCATCATCGGCTGCCGCGTCGTGGTCGAGGCGCCGCACCGGCACCGCCGCAAGGGCAAGCTGTTTCACGTGCGCATCGACCTCAGCGTGCCGGGCAGGGAGCTCGTGGTGAACCGGAGCGGATCCAGGAACCCCGCCCATGAGGACGTCTACGTGGCGGTTCGCGACGCCTTCAACGCCGCAGCGCGCCAGCTCGAGGACCACGCCCGCAAGGTCCGCGGCGAGGTCAAGACCCACGAGGCGCCGCTGCACGGCAAGGTGGCGCGTTTGTTTCCCAGCTACGGCTTCGTCGAGACCGCCGACGGACGCGAGATATACTTCCACAAGAACAGCGTCGTGAACGGGCAGTTCGATCAACTCGAGGTCGGCCGCGAGGTGCGCCTGGTCCTGGCCCACGGCGAGAGCGCCGAGGGCCCGCAGGCGAGCACCGTGACGCCGATCGGCAAGCACCACATCGTCGCTTGACGTTCGCCGGAATGATCTCGTGCCGCATCGGTCAGAAACCGGTTCGATCGGTATCAGCCCATCAGCTCCAGGATCCTGGCCTTGAAGGGATCCTGCACCGCCTCGATCGCGTCCAGATCGATGAGCTCTTCGAAGACCGGCTTGCCGGACAGTTGGACCACGGTCTCGATCAGCTCGTCCTGGGGCCGGAAGGTGGGCAGGTCGGAGTTGACGACCATGATGGGAAGCTCGCCGGTAACCTCGGAGCTCTCCACGACGAGCGGAAAGCGCAGGTCGGCGAGGAGCTGCTGGACCGGCGGCGACATGTCGACGAGCCTGCGCAGGGTCCAGCTGTGGATGATGAACTGCTTGAGGTCCTCGGCCGGCAGGCTCTCGCCGAGCGCCTGCCGCTCCAGGAGGTCCGTGAGGGTGAATCCGCCGGCATAGGCGAGCACCCAGCGCACCGGCGACGTGATGATCACCGATCGGTTCGCGTCGTCGCCGATCTGGTAGCGGTATTCCCACGGATAGGTTTCCAACTGGTTCCTTATGTTGGGGATCGGCGTACCCAGTTTCGCCGGGATATCGAAGGTTTCCCGGGCGATCGTCTTGAACGCCTCTTCCAGGTCGATAAAATTGTTGTCGGCGCCGGGAACCTTTTCCTTGAAGGCGCTTTCCATGAACTCGCCCAGCACCTTGCGCGGCGCGAAAAGGGGGGTCAGAGTCTGCAAGTAACCGCTCAGTCTCTTATGCAGAAACGTCGAGATTTTCTGGGACGCCTGACGAATCTGTCCCATAGTCTGCATGTCTATCTCTTTGATCCGTGTCATGGCTCAATTTCTGTTAAATCAATATCGTCGAATATTATCGAGGATAATCGCTCCGAGCGCAAACATTTGCGGATCCGGCTGATGGGGTCATTGCCGCGGCGGCCCCGCCGTCAAACGAGGTCCAGGACCACGACCTCGGCCTGGTCGGTGCCCGGATGGCCGCCGAAAATCAGCTTGGTCGGGTAGCCCTCGATCCTGACATAGTAGGAGTCCTCGGGGCCGAGCCGGTTCTGCACGGCCCAGGCGAGGAACTTGTCCGCGCCGATCTGCGCCTCGATGCCCTGGACCGGGTATTCCAGCACCGCCTTCTCCGGAAGCTGCCCGCGCGGACCGACGGCGTGGTGGGTGATCGTTCCCTCGGCGCTGGCGCCGAGCATGACGCCCTGCCACTCGCCCTCGCGCGGGCCGACCTCGAACCACTGGCCGACCAGGGAATGGGCGATCACGTTGAGGCGGAAATCGTGCACCGCCGGGGCGGGCGCGCCGTAGGCGGCCGCGACCAGCGCGGCCGGCCAGCCGCCGTCGCGCCCGTCGAGGAGCTGGAAGGAGCGGAGCAGGAACGGCATCCCGGCGGCCTCCGGCGCGAAGTCGAGGCCGAGGCAGACGCCGCGAAGGTCGCCGCCCCGGCCGTCGCGCACCATGGCGGTCACCAGGGACAGCGCGTAACGGTTGCGCGGCGACTCGAGATCGCCGCGCCGGCCCGCGAGGACCCAGAGGTCCGCGTTCGCCCGGTCCAGCAGCACGCCGCCCAGCTCGGCCCAGGCGACCTTCTCGAGGTCATCGGTCCACTGCGCGCCCGAGGCCTCCAGGCCGTAGCGGCCGAGCGTCGCGACCGTGTCCTGCGGTTGTGGCGCGCCCTCGCCGCCGGGCATCCACGTCAGCCAGACCTTCTTTCCCGCCATGCCCACTCGCCCACTTCACGTTCCGCCCCGGCCCCATGGAGCGTAACCCATTCGCGATCCGGGTGTATAGCGCCGGTCGGGTGCGCTCAGGCGCCCACGGCCTCGTCGCGCCCAACGTCGACCGAAACGCTCACGGTGTGGCGCCCGCCGCCGCCGGCCACGGCCCCCTGCAGGGGCGCGACGTCGGAATAGTCCCGGCCCCAGGCGAGCGTGACGTAGCCGTCCGCGGCGAGCCGGTCGTTGGTCGGATCGACGTCGACCCAGCCAAGGTCCGGTACGTAGACGGAGAACCACGCGTGCGAGGCGTCGCCGCCGGGCCTGGCGTTCGGCCCCTTGAGCGCGGAGGTATCGAGGTAACCGCTGACGTAACGCGCGGCCAGCCCGAGCGAGCGCAGGCCCGCGATCGCCAGGTGCGCGAAATCCTGGCACACCCCGCGGCGCAGGCGCAGCGCCTCCGCGGCGGGGGTCGCAACCGTCGTCGATCCGGGATCGTAGGCGAGCTCCCGGTGGATCCGCGTCGCCAGGTCGCGCGCGCCCGCCAGGACCGGGCGGCCGGGGCCGAAGCACGCGCGGGCGAACTCGGCCGCCGCCGCGTCCGGATCGACAAGCGGCGATTCGCCCAGGAACGGCTCCAGGTCATCCCTTTGGGCGCGGTCTTCGATGCGCCGGCGGACGCCCTCCCACGGCGGCGCGGCGTCCAGGGCGGGCGCGGAGCGCGGCGAGGTCCGCACGACGTTGATGGCGGTGACCTCCAACGTCCGGTGCGCCTCGGGGACAGTGAAACCGGTGACCCGGTTGCCGAAGGTATCGGTCCATTCCCGGCGCGCGGTGGCGAGGGGCCGGACCACCAGCTGATGAAAAAGGCATTGCTGATGGGGCAGCTCGCGCGTTTTCAGGCGCGCCTCGACGGTGCATGAGGACGCTTCGTCCTCGAAGCGGTACTTGGTCGTATGGACGACGCGGTAGGTCCCCTCGCAACCCTCGGCGGACGCCCCGTCTTGTTCCTCGGCCGGCGCCGTCATGCTGGTATCGCCTCCCGTTCGACGACGCTTCGCTCCAACCCGTGCGGCATCGGGGACCGCGCGCCCGGCCGCTATCCCGAGACCGTCACGAGGGTCTGCGAGGGGGCGGCGACCTTGCCGATGGTGTTGGCGTTGGACCCGTTTTGCTTGGTGTCCGCCGTATGGTACGTCACCGGCTGGCCTTCGAAGAAACTAAACTTGCTGAACGTCGTGAACTGGGTCGGCCCCTTGATGAGGTTGGATACCACGCCGCCGCCCGCCGTCGCGCCCTCGTCGCCCGAAGACATGGAGACCGTGGAGTTCGCCAGGACCACCGGCCGGTTGAGGATCTTGGTGAACTTCGCCGCGGTCACCGGGATGACCTGTACCAGCATCGACATGTTCGGATAGGGGACCGGCACGGGCCCGCCGGGCGACGGCGTCTTGCCGACGTCCGGCGCCATGGCAATGCACGTGCCGCCCATGTTGGTGTTGACGAAGAACATCGGACCTTCCTTTCCTAGCCCAGGTGGATTCGCCGGCCGTTGATCTTGACGTCGTCGTCCGCCTTGATCGACATCCGGCCGCCCTTGATATGGCACGCCCCCTTCACCAAGGTGCGCATCCTGCCGGCCTTGAGCTGGTGCAGGTTCTCGACCTGGCGGTAGACGTCCGTGGCGCGTTCGATGATGCGGGCGGCCACGGTCTCCAGCTTTCCGAACACCTGCTTGGCCCGTTCGACGGTCACCATGAGCCGCGTCCCCTGGTAGGTGCCTTCGGTGACGAGAACGTCGGCGCGGCCCGCCGCCACCTTCAGCTCGCGGCTCGACAGGTTCACGGTGCCCGGCTCGAGGCTGAGCGAGGAGGGCGGCGTGCCACGGCCTCCCGAACTGGAGATGTTCACGGTCGCGCCCCGGCAACGGAGTTCCTTGCCGGAGACGAGGTCGATGTTCCCCTGGGGCGCGCGCAGCGCCAGGTCGCCGCGCGGCACGGTCAGGATGCCCGTGCCCGTTTCAGGGCGGTACTCGAAAATGACCTGGTCTTCGGCGTCACGCAATTCGATACAGTCCTCGCCGTCCTTCTCGACAACGCAGGCGGAAGCGCCGTGACGAGTCGCCAGGCGGCACGCCGAAGCCCCCGCCTCTGTCCGGGGGCCCAGGACTCCGATGATGTAGCAGGATTCCAGGTTCTCGCCCGCGACCAACACCCTGGCGCCCGCCCCAAGCGCCACGGCGCCCGGAATGGCTAGGCGGGCCCACAGCCCGCAGGGGCGCCCTTCTTGATCCATGACGACCCGGTAGTCGCCGTCCTCACCGCCCCCAATAATTCGTGCCGGACGGACGTAGCCGGCCTGGGCCGAGGTTGGCACCTGTTCGAGGACGTTCAGCATGGTGTGCAGCATGGTCGTAACTCCCTGTCGGAGGTATTCGTCACGGGCGCGGGGGTTTCCATTCCTCGGCATAGGCGAGGTCCCGATCCGTGCCGCGAATGTCCTTACGGGTCGCGCCGGTCCAATTGGCGTTCTGGTCGCTGACCCGGTGCAGCTTCGTGCCGACGAGGCTGGCGTTGGAAAGATCGGCGCCGATCAGCACGGCGTGGGACAGGTCGGCATGATCGAGGTTGGACGACCGGAACCGGGCGCCCCGACAATCGGCGTGGGTGAAGAGCGTCTCCTGCAGCCGCGCCCGAGAGATGTCCGCCCCCTGGATCACCGCCTTGTCGAAACTGGCCATGCGCAGATCGGCCCCGGTCAGGTTCACCCGGTCCAGTTGCGCCTCGGTAAAGTTTGCGGCCTTGCCGCGCACGCCGTCCATCAGCGACCCCGACAGCGTCGCGCCGCCGAAGTCGGCCTGGGTCAGGGTCGCGCCGGTGAAGGT
Source organism: Kiloniellaceae bacterium (assembly GCA_046758005.1). Classification (GTDB taxonomy): domain Bacteria; phylum Pseudomonadota; class Alphaproteobacteria; order Kiloniellales; family J153; genus JBHHZJ01. Next base: position 64,009 of record JBHHZJ010000003.1, on the reverse strand, counting down.
GGCCCCGGCGAGATCGGCCCGGGACAGGTCGGCGTTGGTGAAATCGCAACCGGTCAGGTCCGCCCCGCCCATGTCCGCACCCGTCATGTTGCATTCGACGAAGGAGGCATCCGTCATCCGAACTTGGCTCAGATCGGCGCCCGCCAGGTCGACGCCGCCGAGGCGCGCCCGCCGCAGGTCGAGACCCGCGGTCTTGCAGCCCGTCATCCGCACCCCCTTCAGGTCCGCCTCGCACAGGACCGCGCCCTCGAGGTTCGCGTCGCTGAGGTCGCCGCCGTCGAAGGCGACCCTTCGCAGGGTGGCGGAGGCGAGTGTCGCGCCCGCGAGCGCCGCGTCGGACAGGTTGGCCGCGGTAAGATCGGCGTCCTGCAGCGTGGCGCCGGCGAGATCGGCCTCGCTCAGGTCGGCGCCGCCGAGGTCGGTCTGCGACAGGTCCGCCTTGCTCAGCGTGGCCGCGGCCAATCTCGCGCCGGAAAGGCGCGCCCCGCTCAAGTCGGCGCCGGCGATCATGGCGTCGCTCAAGTCCGCACCGCCGAGGTCGGCGCCGCTCAGATCGGCGCCGCTCAGGTCGGCGCCGCTCAGGTCGACGCCTGCGAGGTTGGAACCGCGAAGGTTCGCGCCGCTCAGATCGGCCTGCCTGAACGTGCATTGGCCGAGGTCCATGCCGCTCAGGTCGCAGGCCGCGAAGCTGCCTTCGGTGTAGTCGCCCGTCAACGCGCGCGCGCCGCTCACGTCGAGCCCTTCGAGGCGGAGCGCGCTGCATGTCGCCGCGGAGAGGTCCAGGGACTTGGGGCGCACCTCGACGAACCTGGTTCCGTTCAGAACGGCGCCCGCGAACGACGCGCCCGTCAGGTCGCAGCGCTTCAACGTGGTCTGGTCCATCCGAGCGCCGTCGAAGCGGGCGTCCACCAGGGTGCAGTCGGCGAACGTGGCGTCCGAGAGGTCCGCGCCGCTCAAATCGGCCCCGCTGAGGTCGACGTGATCGAATATCACGGCCGTGAGTTCGGCCCGCGACAGCGTGGCGCCGGCGAGGCTCGTCCCCGAACCGGCCTGCATTTGCTCGGCGGACCGCCGGACCGCCTCCAGCACCTCGGGCCCGAGCCGCAATTCCTTGAGCGTTTCCGCCATTTCGTCGGGGTCGACGAGTTCGGGGCGTGGGTCGGAAAGGATCGCATTGGCGAGGGTCGCACCGCTCAGGTCGGCGCCCTGGAGGTCGCAGTCGATGAAAATGCAGGTCGAGAGGTCCGCCCGCGTCAGGTCCGCCCCGGCAAGCCGAACTTTATGGAAGACCTTCTCGGGCAGCTTGGCGCCGCCGAGGTCCGTGCCCCCCAGGTCGAGGTCGATCAGGGCGGGAAGCTCGAGCGGCCGGCCGGACTTCAGGCATTCGACAATTGCCTCGGGATTCTGCGTCGCCATGGTCGTGGTCACCCTTGCGCGTGGAGCCGGGCCAGCTTGGTCATCGTCAGGTTTGCCCGCTCGAACCGGGCGCCGGTGATCACGGCGTCGATGAAATCGGCTTCGTAACAGTTGCTGCCCCTCAGATCGGTCCCGGTCAGGTCCGCCTTGTCGAGGCGCACCTGGAACAGGTTGACCGCCGTGAACCGGGCCGCACTCAGGTTCGCCTTGGTCAGGTTGCCGTTTTTCAGCTCGACCGCATGGAAGTTGCTGCTCCGCAGGTCGGCGCCGCGGAAGTCCGCCCGGACGAGATCGGACGCGGTGAAGTCCGCCCCCGACAGATCGGACTCGAACCACAGGGAGCCTTCGCCGCGCAGGTTCTGGAACGCGCCTCCGGGGAAGCGGCAGCCGCCGGCCCTGAGCTCGGTCACGTCCGCTCCCGTCATGACGAGCCCGGCGCCCGCGGCGCCGCCGCACTCGACGCGGGCGAGCGCCGCGTCCTGAAAGTTGGCGCGGTCGAGCGTGGCCCTGGAAAGATCGGCCTTCTCGAGTGCCGCGCCCTCCAGGTTCGCCTCCGTCAGGGTGGCGCCGACGAAGCTCGCCTCCGGCGCCGATGCGCCGGCGAGGTTGGCGCCGCTCAGATCCGCCTCCTCCAAGGTGGCGCCGGCGAGCGAGGCGCGGGTCAGTTCCGCCCCGCCGAGCACCGCCCGGGTCAGGTCGGCCCCGTCCAATTTGGCGCCGGCGAGCCTCGCCTCGCCCAGGTTCGCGCTTCCCAGGTTGGCCCCGGTGAAGTCCGCCTCGCCGAGCTCGGCGCCCGCGAAGTTCGCGCCCGCGAGAATCGCGTCCCTGAAGTCGGCGCCCTTGAGGTCCCGCCCGGAGAAGTCCGCGCCGCTCAGGTCCTCACCGACGAAATCGGCGCCCGGCGCGGCGCGCGCCGCGGGCAACTCGGGCGGCGGGACCTCGGCGCCTGCCCCGCCCTTTGCCTGTTTCTCGAGCTCGGCCGCCAGGCCGGGGTCCAAACCGCGCGTTTTCAGGAGCGCCATCGCCTGCTGCCGGCCCGCTTCCAAGGTGGTCTCGATCCCGGCCGGGTCCACGCCGGCCTCCGCCAGGAATTCGTTCAGGGCCGCGACGGGGTCGGCGGCGAGCACGATGCTTTTGACTTTGTCGAAATCGACGCGCGAGGCGCTCATCTGTTCGCGCATCCGGTCGAGGGCCGCCGCGACCTCGGCCTTGACGTCGGCCTCGACCGCCGCAAGATCGACATCGACCTCGGCGTCCGCTTCGGCCGGCGCGGGTTCCGGCGCGGCGCCGACCGTCCCGGCTTCCGCTTCGGCCAGGCGTTCGGCCATCTGCTGCGCGTAATGCTCGGTGGGCCGGGGCGCCTCGGCGACGGGCTCGGTCACGACCATGAGGTGCTCCAGCTCGTCGATGTCCTGCGAACGCACGGTGGCCAATCCGCGCCACACCAGCACCACCTCTTCCGCGCCCATGTCGGCCCACAGCGTATCGAGCTTCATGGGCACGTCGCGGACGAGCCGCCGGCCCTCGTATTGCTCGTGCAGGAAACAGCGTACGCGCAGGCCGGGCAGGCGCGAGCGGTACTCGGGGTGCTCGGGGTGCAGGTTCTCGAACAACAGCGCTTCGTCGCCGCGCAAGTAGCCCTCCACCTGCTGGTCGGCGGGCGCGGCGTTGAAATGGCCCCAGTCGAAGTCGGCGGGGTACCAGGGCCAGCGCTCGTTCTGCCACTTCTCGTCGTAGGTTCCCATGTTGGCCCGGCGCTGCGGCCACATGCGCCCCAACGGCCCGAAGCCGGCGGGCCTGGACGCCTGACCCGGCGTCCCGATGGCCTGGTTCGGATCGGCGATGTTGGGCAGCGGCCAGATCGTCCGGCCGTCGGACGTCGTGGTCCCGGCGAACCCCTTGCCGAGGGGATTCTGGGCGCAGCCCTCGCCGCCGTAGGCATGGCGGTAGTCGAGCGGCATGGTCGTGAAGGGCACGGGATCGCTCGGCCGTCGTGCCGGTCCATTGCCGGTCCAGGTGCGGTCGCCGAAGACGGCGAGCGACTTGACCCGGTCCCCGACCCCGAAGGACACGCGGCAGGCTGGCACGGGCCGGGCCTCCGGCGCGTGGCAGGTGCCGACGAGCAGGAGATCGGCGCGCGGCTTGAAGTGGACGAAGTCGGTCTCGTAGCGGCAGCCGTTCTCGGGCTCGTCGTCGTAGAACACGTCGCCGGTCACCGGCGGCTGGTCCGCTTCCTCGTCGAGCGCCGCCACCCCGCCCGGCGCCAAGCGGAAGGTGCCCTTGACGATCAGGGTGAGCGAATGCTGCGGGAACCGGATCCGCCCCTGGAGCCAGGCGGTCTGCAGACCGGTCTCGTTGATCACGTCCACGTTGCTTACCTTTCGCCCTCACGCTTTGGATCGCGGCCTCGCCTCGTGGCCGCCAGCGACGAGTTAACCGTTCAATATGGTTTGACCGCCAGTCCCCTTGATGGTTACGCCACCCAAGGCGGACTTGATGTTGAACGGGCCCCCATTCGCAGTTTGCTTGATGTTCACGCTCTCGATTTCCAACTGATTCGGCTTCATTTCGATTTCCGTCATTCCGACCTTCAGCGTGATCGACGTCGGCGTCATGACGATGCTGGAACCCGTGGGTCCGCCGACGTTCAGTTCGATCTTATCTTCCGTGCTGCCTTTCGCACCTCTCTTTATGAGGTCTATCCTTGCCGGAGCCATTTTCTCAAACTTGTCCGTCGTGGCGTGTTTGTAGATACCCAGGCCCAAGCCTGCGCCCCAGGCGGCGGTCGCCGCCGTGAAACCGACCCCCGAACCCCAGGACGACCCCGGATCCTCGCTCTCTCCGCCACCAACGTAGAGGTAGCTGAGACTGGCCCCGGCGCCGGCGCCGAGGAGGGCGCCGACGGTCGTCGCCCCCACGGCCGCCCAGGTGGCTTTCGACAATTTGAGGAACGTCTTTTCGGCCGCCTCTTCCGCCGTCGGCTTTATGCGCAGACTGATGGTTTTTCCCCCGATCATGTCGTGATCCTCGGCGTCCATCGTGTTCTGGCTCTCGGCCGTGAAATCGATGTTGGGGCCCCACTTCATGTTCACGTTGTAGGCGGCGCCGAAGTCGACGTCCGCCGTGAGGCCGACGTTGAGGGAGCCTCCCACCGTGGCGCTCGTGGCCAACCCCAGCATGCCGTCGAACTTGAACCCGGCGAAGCCGCTTTCCGAATCGCCCCATTGCCAGGTGTCGCTCGCGGCATGGCTCACCTCGGTGTGGCGCCAGATCGGCGTGCCGCGGATCCCAGGCACGAAACCGTGTACGGTTCCGATCTTCCTCATGTAGTTCACGTATGCCGTACCGGCATCCCACACCCCGAGCCCGCCGTCGCCGATGTTGATTCGGCTCTTCCCGGCGATCGTGACCTCGCGGTTCCCCTGCGTGATTTCGGTGCGGTTGCCTTCGGTGTACGAGAAGGCCCCGGAGAGCGGGGCGGTGCCTGCGCCGACATTCAGCTTCAAAGCGGACGAATCGGATTTGTCTCGGTAGTGGTGCTGCGTCTCGATCTGGTTCCACCGGTCCATGACATCCGCGATGGCGGCCTGACGTGCCCCCTCGGCCTCGGCATTCGTCTTGGTGGGGTCTGCCTTCGCTTGGTCGTACGCCGCTTGCCCCGCGTCCTGCTTGATCGCTTCTATATCGTCCCCTTGGTAGAGAGTGTCGTCGCCGGCGTAGTCGCCGAGCCGCAGGTATCCGTGCGGTCGGGCGTTCGGCCTCGGATTGCCGTTGCCGTCGGTCTGCGGTACCTGCATCCTGGCCCAAACGTCGTTCAGGCCCGTCGTATCGGCTTCCTCGTAGGTGTCGTCGGGCCCCTGACGCTGCTGTTGTCGGGCAAGTTCGTCGCGACCATTCGCGGTAGCTCGGTATTCGGCGGGTGCCGCCGCGCGATTCGGTGGGTTCGCGCCGTCCTCCTCGGATGATGGGCGCGCGGCCTGGCCCTCGGTCGTTGCGAGACAGGCCTTTCCGGCGGTATCGAGCCTCTGCATCTGCTGCTGATCGGACAGGTCGCCGGAGCCCTCCTGCTCTCTCGTCTTCGGCCCGGGGCCATCGTTCATCTCGATCAGGATGCCGCTCGCGCTTTTGATCCGGCTCTTGGTGTGACTCTCGTTGGTCACCACGCTCTTGCTCAGCGGGTTGGGGACGACGCCGGTGATGATCGGCCGGTCGGGGTCGCCGTCGACGCAGGTCCAGATGACCTCGGTGCCCTTGCGCAGCGGGAAGTGCATGCCTTCCTGGCTGCCGCCGTAGGGCTGGGCCATGCGCACCCAGCGCGTCGCCTTGCCCTCGGCTTGGCCGCTGAGATCGAAGGGCATGACCAGCTTGTAGCGCCCCTCGGCGTCGATCTCGGCCCGCGTGCCCGGCCCCGAGGCGTCGACGTGGGCGTTCATCACCCCGCGCAGCCTGGGCTTGGGCGTCGTCCGCGCCGGCCGGAACTGGACATCCAGCCCGATCGCCTCGAACTCGTTGCGGTACGAGCTCGCCTGGCCGTCGATCTCGGCGAAACCGGTCGCCTCCGCGAAGGCCTGCGCCCCGGCGTGGCGCACGAGCGTGAGCACGTAGTCGCCGTTGAACTCGTCGTTGTAGTGGTCCTCCAGGGTGAACGGATGGCCCGCGGCGAAGTCCAGGCGGTCGCTCTGGCCCGCGTAGCGCACCTTGCGGCACAGCACCTCCTGCGCCCGGACCTTGGCCAGCGCCTGGCCCTCCTCGGGCGTCTTGAAGTGGTCGCCGTACTCGGAGATGAGCCCGTGGCCGGCGTCGTCGATGTCCGCCTCGCCTTGGAGCGGGGTCGTCGGCGTGCGGTAGTTGTAGTCCTTGACGATCATCTTGGCCGTCACCTGGCGCTGCGCGCAGCTGAACGCCTGCACCGACTCCTCCTGCGAGGCGCTGGTGCCCGAGGGCAGGACGTAGGACACCCGCGACTCCTCGCTCGGCTTGGGGAAGTGCACGTTGTCGTCGCAGAACACGATCTTGTCGCGCTCCTCGTCGTGCTCGAAGAAGTAGGACACGCCCTCGTGCTCGAGCAGCCGCGAGACGAAGTCCAGGTCGCTCTCCTGGTACTGCACCACGTACTCGCGCTTCGCGTACTCCCGGCTCAGGCGGAACTCGAAGTCATCCGCGCTCAGGCCGACCGCCGCCAGCTCCGCCGGCCCCTTGTCCTTGGCGCCCTTCAGCTCCTCCTCGACGATCTCGATCGCCGACTTGTTCTGGTAGATCTGGTTCTGCCGGCTGAGCGACAGCAGCCACAGCCGCGGCACCAGGACCGCCCGGTAGGCGTAGTGGCCGTACTGGCCTTCCCGGCCCTGCTCGAACTCTGCCAGCACGCCGTACACGTTGCGCATCTCGCCGTCGTCGCCGCGCTGGAACGCCAGCTTCGCCCGCCGGCCCAGCACCGAGGCCAGGTCAATGTCCGGGCGCTCGGACATCAGCTCGATCTCGAAGCGGAACGGGCGCGAGATCGCCTCCTCGCCCGTGAAGCGCACCACCTTGAAGGTGTCGCCGTCGAGCACCTCCGACTCGAAATACAGGTTCACGTGCTGGTCGCTGGGCATGGCTGTCTCTCCCGACTCTTCCATGTATTTCCGCATTGCGCCGCGCGCGACGACACCGGTCAAACCCGTGGCCCGGCGGCTTCCGAGGCGGGGCGGCCTGCGCCGCACCCGCCCCGTCCCGGCCGCTCAGGCCCTGGGCGCGCGCCAGTCGTCGCTGCCCGAGGTGCCGGCCACCTCGTGGTTCCAGGTGATCTTGCGGTAGCTGAACGACACCTCTTCCAGGTGCGTGAAGCTCTGGTTGCCCGGGTCCTGGCAGTTCGGCATTTGGCCCTGGATGTCCACGATCACCGCGTCTTCCAGCTTGATCGTGAAGTAGTGCTCCTGGGTGCCCGTGCCCGCCGTGCGGTACCACTTGATCTCGACGTTCGGCAGCAACTCGCCCGAGCACAGCGCGTTGTAGAGCAGCGGCGAGGACTTGTCGAAGACCTTGGTCACGCTCACCGGCTGATGCACGCGCTGGCCCGAGGGCTGGCCGCTCTGCGGGTCGCGCGGGATCATGACGTTGTGCTTGAAGGCCTGGACCAGAATCTCGTCCTCGTGGCCCTCCTGCCAGATGTTGCCCACGCTGTCCTCGGTGAAGGCGCCCTGGGTGATGTTGCCCTGGGTCGTGCCCTCGATGGTCATGTATGCTGGTGTCGGCATCTTTCGGCTCCTGGTTGGTCCACTCTTGCGAGCGCATTCGAGGCTCGCCCAACCCATAACAAGATCCGTGCCAGTTCCGCTCCCGGCCCCGCGCGGAATCTGCAATCTCTTGTTTCCACGCGGTTATTCGCCGACACGGAGCGCCGCTTCGCGCGCCCGGGCGCTCGCGGGCCGCGGGCGATTGCGCAGGTTTCCGCGCAGGCCTGTTGGTGGTTCGCGCGGAATCCCGCGCAGCGTTGCGGATGGGGGCGGCCGATAAAGTCATACCGATCGCCGCCGATACGGACTCGTTTCACCGGGCCGGTATCGGCGGCGGTCGGCATGAACGGATGGAAAGGGAAAGCCGGCCCGGGGATGGCGGGCCGGCCGTCGCCGTCGTATCCGTCGTATGTTCGCGCTATGCGACGGGCGCGCGCCAGTCGTCGCTGCCCGAGGTGCCGGCCACCTCGTGGTTCCAGGTGATCTTGCGGTAGCTGAACGACACCTCTTCCAGGTGCGTGAAGCTCTGGTTGCCCGGGTCCTGGCAGTTCGGCATTTGGCCCTGGATGTCCACGATCACCGCGTCTTCCAGCTTGATCGTGAAGTAGTGCTCCTGGGTGCCCGTGCCCGCCGTGCGGTACCACTTGATCTCGACGTTCGGCAGCAACTCGCCCGAGCACAGCGCGTTGTAGAGCAGCGGCGAGGACTTGTCGAAGACCTTGGTCACGCTCACCGGCTGATGCACGCGCTGGCCCGAGGGCTGGCCGCTCTGCGGGTCGCGCGGGATCATGACGTTGTGCTTGAAGGCCTGGACCAGAATCTCGTCCTCGTGGCCCTCCTGCCAGATGTTGCCCACGCTGTCCTCGGTGAAGGCGCCCTGGGTGATGTTGCCCTGGGTCGTACCCTCGATGGTCATGTATGCTGGTGTCGGCATCTTCTCTCTCCTCCTCATGAATTCGCATCGGCTGCGAAACTGCTTCGGCCACCCACAAGAACCGTGCCAATTTTGGCCCGCGCCGGAAAATCTCTCATAATTTATTGTTTTCACTGAGATATTAATTGGTTCCCCGGGAACATCCGGCACGGAGCCGGCACGTCAACCGCGCGCGCGACTGCGCGAATATCCGCACAAATCGCCGCCCGGGCGTGCGGAAGCCCGCGCACTGCGCCGCGCCGCCGGGCGCGGCAGACCGGCCGGCCGCACCCCTACGACGCCGCGCTGCCCAGGTGGTCGGGACGCCCGCGGCGGATGTCGTACTTGTGCATCTTTTCGATCAGCGTCCGCCGGGAAATCCCGAGCTCCACGGCCGCCTTGGTCTGGTTCCAATCGAGCTCGTCGAGCTTCCGTTCGATCAGCGCGGCCTCGAACGCGCCCACGGCCTCGCGCAGGCCCGCCGCGCCGGCCGCGCACGGGGCGCCGGGTTCGCGCCGCGCCGAGGCCGCGGATTGCCCGGCGACTTCCGGCGGCAGGTGTTCGGGCAGGATGCTGGTCCCGGACTCGGCCATGAGCACCGCCCGCTCCACGATGTTGCGCAGCTCGCGAATGTTGCCCGCGTAGTCGTAACGCATGAGCCCGTCCAGGGCCGCCGGGGAGAAGCCGCCGATGCTTTTGCCGTAGCGCGCGCAGCATTGCTCCAGGAAGTGCTGCAGCAGCGTGGGAAGGTCCTCCTTGCGTTCGCGCAGCGGCGGCAGGTGGATGGGAAAGACGCAGAGGCGGTAATACAGGTCCTCGCGGAATTCGCCGGCGCGGATCTTCTCCTGCAGGTCCATGTGGGTCGCCGCGATCACGCGGACGTCCACCTTGCGGCTTTCCAGGGCGCCGAGCGGGCGGACCTCGCTTTCCTGCAGGACGCGCAGCAGCTTGGCCTGCAGGCCGATCGGCATGTCGCCGATCTCGTCGAGGAACAGGGTGCCGCCGTGGGCCAGCTCGATCAGCCCCTTCTTGTCCGACCTTGCCCCGGTGAAGGCGCCGGCCTTGTAGCCGAACAGCTCGCTTTCCAGCAGCGTCTCGGGCAGCGCGGCGCAGTTCTGGGCCACGAACTCCTTGTTCTTGCGCCGGCTGTTGTAGTGGATCGCGCGGGCGATGAGCTCCTTGCCGGTGCCGGTCTCGCCGCCCAGCAGGACCGTGGCGTCGGTGTCCAGGACCTTGCTCATCAACTCGAACACGCGGCTCATGGACTTGGCCGTGCCAAGGATGTTCGAGAAGCGGTACTCGTTCTCGATCCGGTCGCGCAGTTGCCGGTTCTCGCTTTCCAGCGCCCGGTTGGTGTTGTCGAGAACTGTGATCAGATGGCGGTTCTTCTCGATGAGTTGCACGTTGTTCAGGGCCACGGCCGCCTGCGAGGCGAAGGCGATCACCAGTCCTTCGAGCTCGTCCGGGAAGGGCGTGACCTCGCCGGTCCCGGCGTCGCGCATGTTGGAGAGCTGCAGCACGCCGATCGTCACCTCCTCGTGGTTGCGCATCGGGACCACGAGAAGGGAGCGGGTGCGGTACCGGTGGATCTTGTCGTCGGCGTAAACGTCGCCGAAGTCGAATCCCGAGTACTTGTAGGCGTCGTCGACCTTGATCAGCTTGCCCGAGAACGCGCAGTACGCGCAGATGTTCGAATGATTCCGGCGGTCGTTCACGAACAGGGGCACCGGCGGCACGTTCACCGGATGGGCGTCGACATGGCTGTTCTGGAAGACCTCGAGGTACAGGTGCCGTTTGGTGGCGTCGAGGACATAGACGCGGCCCGCCTCCGACAGCGTCAGGCTGCGCGCGGCGGTGAGGATCGTGCTCAGCAGCCGGTTCAGGTCCCGCTCGGTCGAGAGCAAGGTGGTGACCTTGATGAACTCCTCGACCGCCTGCGCCGGCAGATCGCCAAGCTTGAACACCGCCCGTCACCCTTGCGCGCCGGCGAACTCGAACGCGAAGTCGCCGTCCGGCGCGATCCCGACCTGGAGCCGGTCGTAGGCCCGTTTCTCGCTCATCGCCTTGAGGATTTCCGTGGAGATGCGCGGCAGCAGCGTACGGTTGATGATGTGGTCGATGTTGCGGGCGCCCGTCTCGACCTCGGTGCAACGCTGCCCGATCTGTTCGATCACCTCGGGCAGGCAGACGAATTCGATCTTCTGGCTGTCGCGCAGCCGCTCGCCGAGCCGGTTCAGCTTCAGCTCGACGATCTCCTTCATCGCCTCCCCGACGATCGGGTAGAACGGGACGATCTGCATGCGCGCGAGCAGCGCCGGTTTGAAGTGGTTGCTGAGGACCGGCCTGATGGCGCTGGTCAGGGTCTCGATCGGCGGGCGTTCGCCGGCGCCGCACATCTGGGTGATGATGTCCGAGGCCAGGTTGCTGGTCAGCAGGATGATCGTGTTCTTGAAATCGATGAGCCTCCCCTCGCCGTCGGACAGCATGCCCTTGTCGAACACCTGATAGAACAGGTTCATCACCTCCAGGTCGGCCTTCTCCACCTCGTCCAGCAACACCACCGAGTAAGGCCGCTGGCGCACCGCCTCGGTCAGCATGCCGCCCTCGCCGTAGCCGACGTAGCCGGGGGGCGAGCCGATCAGGCGCGAGACCGTGTGCTTTTCCTGGAACTCCGACATGTTGATCGTGATCATGAAGCGCTCGCCGCCGAACAGGAGGTCGGCCAGGCTCAAGCCGGTCTCGGTCTTGCCGACGCCGCTCGGCCCGACGAACAGGAAGACGCCCATCGGCGCGTCGGGGTTCTGCAGCCCCGCCTTGGCCGCGCGGATCCCTTCGTCGAGCGCCTCGACCGCATGGTCCTGGCCCTTGATCCGCCGTCCCAACTGCTCCTTGAAACGCAGGATGGTGTGGGCCTCGTCCTGGACCATCTTGCCCAGCGGGATCCCGGTCCAGTCGGCGATGACCGAGGCCACGACCTGCGGGCCCACCTCGTAATGGATCAACGGGTCGGCGCCCCGGACCTGGGCGAGCTCGGCGATCGCCTGATCCAGTTGCCGCTTCAGGGCCGCGGGGTCGGCCGGCGGAGTGTCCGTCCCCTCCGTGCCGCCAGCCTCGTCGCCGGCCTCGCCGTCGCCGGGATCGGCCTCCGCCGCGCCCTCGCCCGCCTTCGCCAGCGCCAGCCGCCGGCGCAGATCGAGGACCCGCCCCACCACCTCGCGCTCGGCTTCCCACCTCCGTGTCAGCTCGGCGCTCTCGTCGCGAACGGCGGCGATCTCGGCTTCCAGTTCCTCCACGCGCCCGTCGTTCGGCCGGGTCTCGGCCTCGATGTCGCGGCGGATCGCGTTCAGCTCCCGCTCGAGGGTCTTGATCCGGCGCTTCCGGTCGTCGAGGGCGTCGGGCTTGGAGCTGACGCTGATCTTGACCCGCGCGCTGGCGGTGTCGAGCACGTCCACCGCCTTGTCCGGCAACTGCCGGCCGGAGATGTAGCGCGCCGACATGCGCGCCGCCGCCTCGACGGCGTCGTCGCGGACGTAGACGCCGTGCGCCTGCTCGTACTTCTCGCGCAGTCCGCGGATGATGGTCACCGCGTCCCCGGGCGAGGGCTCGTCGAGCTTGACGAGCTGGAAGCGCCGCGCGAGCGCCGGGTCCTTCTCGAAGTACTTCTTGTATTCCGACCAAGTCGTCGCGGCGATCGTGCGCAGCTCACCGCGCGCCAGCGCCGGCTTGAGCAGGTTCGCGGCGTCGCCCATGCCCGCCTGGCCGCCGGCGCCGATCAGGGTGTGCGCCTCGTCGATGAACAGGATGATCGGCTTGGGCGAACCCTTGACCTCGTCGATCACCGATTTGAGGCGGTTCTCGAACTCGCCCTTGACCCCCGCGCCGGCCTGCAGGAGGCCGAGGTCAAGTCCGTAAATCTCGACGTTGCGCAGGATTTCGGGCACATCGCCCTCGACCACCTTGAGCGCCAGGCCCTCGACCACCGCGGTCTTGCCGACCCCCGCCTCGCCAACGACGATCGGGTTGTTCTTGCGCCGGCGGCCCAAAATATCGACCATCTGCCGGATCTCCAGATCGCGGCAGAAGACCGGATCGATCTCGCCGGCCAGCGCGCGCCCGGTGAAGTCCAGGGTGAAACGCCCGAGCGCGGTGTCGTCGCGCGGCCCGGCGGGCGCTTCGCCCTCGGCCCGCCGTTCGACCCTGATGGCCGTGGTCTCTTCCTTGGAGCCTGCGGTGATGTCGAGCAACTTGCGCCGCAATTCCTCGGCCGGGATCGCCCGCAGCTCGTCCATGTAGCGCCCGTAGCCGTAGCGGTTGGGATTGGCGAGCAGGGCCGCGATCAGCGTGCCGGAGCGGATCTCGCCCAGGCCGTATTCCACCGAGGCGAGCAGCCAGGCCTCCTGGATCCATTCGATCAGCAAGGGGGAGAACACCGGCTTGCCCGCGTTCCCGGTCCGGGCGTCCTCCACGGTGCGCTGGATGCTCTTCTCGACCCGCGACGGATCGACCTCGAATTGTCTCAGAATGAGCTGGAAATCATGGCCAGGATGGTCGATCAGGATCAGAAGCACGTGCTCGATGGAGACCTCGTAGTTCTCGCGCGATACGCAGATGCCGGCGGCCGCCTCCAGGGACTTGGTGCAATAGGCGTTGAGCCGCTTCAACAGCGCCCTGAGATCCACGTCAATCATCGTGCCGCCTCCTGCAGTATCATCATTGGGTCGGGGTCGTGGCCTAACTCGGACACCGCGATCAAATCCCACGGGCGACCGCGCCGGCATCCTGCGGCCCGGCCCGGTGTCCGCTCACGACTTGTGGTTCGGCCGAATGCGTCCGCCCGTCGCCGCCCGGCGGCCCGGATGCCGGACGGGCGCTGGGCGCGGTCGCCGGCCCCCCTGTCCCTTCGTCTTTGTCCACGCATCATACCACCTGCGCGCCCGGCGTTGCGCCGAAAAACCGGCCCGCGCCGCCGCCCGGGTGCCCGGCGGATCGTCCGGCCAGCACGACCGCGCTGTCCCGGCCGGGATGGTGGCCGAGCCAGCTCGACCACCCCAGGCGGCACGGACCGTCCGCGGCGAGCTCCAGGGGCGGCACCTGCGCGCCGAACAGGCCGAGCTCCACGTCGTACTCGAGCTGGTCCTTGAGCAGGAAAGGCTGCAACTCGGCGAGCAGCCCGTAGCCCTCGCCGTCGGGCAGGAATTTGCGGAACGTCGGGAAATCAAGGGGCCCGATACGGATGCGGAATTTGCCGCTCAGGTCGGGCACGCGCTCGCCGATCGTGCAATCCCGGCCGAGCGTGCAGTTAGTCGTCCCGAGGCGCGCTCGCTGCGCCGGCTCGATGACGACTTGGCGGGCGACGAACTGCTCGATGCGCAGCGGCAGGCCGTCGAAATAGTGCGAGATGAGTTTCTCGAGGGTGGCCGCCGAGCGGCTGTGCATCAGGAGCAGCCCGATGCTCGACAACACCCGCTCGGGGCGCTCGACCGGCGGCCGCCCGGCCCCGGGCGGCTCCGCCACGCCGATCAACCCGCACATCCACCGCGAGAACCGGTCCTCGGCGCCGGGCCGGTAGCGCAGGTAGTAGCGGTACTTCTCCCAGGTCCTGTACAAGAAGGAGATGTAGCGGTGGTGGAACAGGTCGAAGAAGTCGCGCCGGTTACTCTCCTGCTCGTTCCCCGCAATGATGTCTTCGGTGTAGAAGACCGGGAGCGGCGAGACCGAGCCGTAAAGGCCGAGGAAGTTCACCGTCAGGCGGTATTTCGACGGACCGCCGTCGTCCCGCCCGATGCGCTCGATCGACTGCGCGTCCGCGCTCGGGAAGCCGAGTCCGGCGTCGGGCCTGAAGCGGATGGCCTCATGCTCGCCCGGGCCGTCGTGGCCCACCGGCACGCAGCCGGACTCGTGGCTCTCCAGCAGCCGAACGATCTGGAAGAACGAGAACTGCCGCGTGTTGCGCAGCAGCTCTCCGATCAGAGGAGTAGCTGCTGTCCGCTCTTCGCCGGCCATCTATAGACCTCTCCGTGTTCGACCCCCGTCACGATGAGCTGATGGAAGGAGTTGATGCTGGCGAACAGGGAAAGGAACTCGTTGAGCACGGACGCGAACAGGTACATGTCCCCTTCCCCGGCAAAGTTGCTCTCGCGCATCTCCATGTGCGTGCGCAGGCCCCGGACCGGCAGGCCGGCGCGCAGGAGATCGACCGGCTCTGTGTGCACGCCGACCAGCCCTTCCAGGCGCAAGCGGCTCTCCCGCTCGGCCTTGCGGTCGTACTTGGCGCGGAAGTCGTAGGCCGAGAGCACGGTGCGCAAGGCCTCGATGCGCACCAGCGACACGTAATTGAGCGACATGTTGGAGATGAGCTGCCAGTGCAGGCCGCTATCGAGCGGCGGTATGACCGACGGGCGCGCCGGGATCACGTTGCGGAACCGGGCGAACTCGGGCGAGGTGCCCGTGGGCGTGGCGATTTCCCCCGCGCGCAGCTTTTCCGCCAGGTTGCGGTTGGTGCAGGTGAGCTGGATCGAGATCGTCTCGGTCGGCGGCATCGTGCGGCTGTCCCCGGCGGTGACGAAGGAGACATAAGTCTCCAGGCTGCGGCCGACGACCGCCGGATAGACCCGGCTCCGGTAGAAGATCCCGCCGGCGGGCGTCCCTGCCTCCCGGACATGCTCGAACGATTCGAAGGCCTTGTAGACGCGGCGCTTGCCCGTGCCTTGGACCCACCCTTCGACCTGGTCGATGGAGTACGTCTCGTAGTGGCTCGGTTCCTTGCCCGACGGCCGGACCCGGTACTCCGCCTTGGTTTGGTCGACGCGGATCGGGTCCGCGTCGCGAACGAACAGGTTGACGATGGGCGTGCAATAAAGGCGGAAGGTGTCCTTCTTGGGCCGGACCTGATCCTCTAAGGGACGGGAGAATTCGAAGGCCAGTTCGAAACGATCGGCCATCTTGAACCGGGCGAGCGGCCGCAGCCCCTCGATGTCGAGAAACAGAAACTTCTCCGGAAGGTTGAAATACTCCTGGAGCAGCCGGTACGCGACGAACGCGTTGGGCGGGTAAGGCAGCAGCCCCTCGTCCTCGGCGAAGCCCACCGGGCGCACCAGGTCCGGCGGCAGGGTGAAGGCGTTCTCGTCGCCGGGCCCGCCACCCGCGCTCACCGTGACCTTTTCCAGGTGGCGCGACAGCCACAGATAGAGGCTCTTGCTGAGGCTCGGGTCGCCGTGCAGGTAGAGGCGCAGGGACTTCAGCCCGAGCCGGTCGAGCGAGGCGCCGGGTTCCAAGGCGAACCCGAGCCGCAGGACCGAGGCGGCGGCCGTGCGTTGCAAGTCCGCCTTGACCAGGCTCAAGGGATGGAGATCGACGTCGTAACAGGTGCGGAACCGGCACGCGGTGTCCTCCACGGGGACCGAGTCGACCTCCACGCCCTTCTTGATGACCGCGGTGCCGGACATGGCGCTCGGGATCGGCTGGAACTCCAGGATCGACATGGACGGCACCGGCCGCAGGAAATGGGGCCAGAGCAGGGTGATCAGGCTGTGCGTCAGTTCCGGGAGCTCGTCCTCGAGCTTCTGGCGGATGCGCCCGGCGAGGAAGGCGAAGCCCTCGAGCAGGCGCTCCACGTCGGGATCGTTGCCGCTGTCGGCGAGAAACGGGGCGAGCTTGGGGTTGGCGTCGGAGAATTCGCGCCCCAGCTCCCGCAGATAGGCCAGCTCGTCCTGGAAGTACTTGTTGAAGGACATGGCCCTCAGCTCCGCACCTGCACCCGCCCGGAATCGCCGATCAAGGTCTCGAACGCCACCGGCTCCGCACGGTCGCCAATCACCAGACGGGCCGTGATCTTGAACCTGAGATTCAAGGGATCCTCCTCGTCGAGGACGTACTGGACCGCCACGCGGCGCAGCCGGGGCTCGTATTTCTCGACCGAGTCCTTGATCGCGCGCCGGATCGCGTTGAGCCCGTCCGGAAACCGGACGAAGAGGTCGTTGAAATCGGGCATGCCGTAATCGGGCAGGGTGATCACGCTGCCCTGGCGCACGTTGAGCATCCGCGTGAGGTGCCGCGCCACCGACTCGGCCAGCCGGGCCGGGTCGACGTGCAGACGGCGCCCGTCCTCGTCGGGGTCGCCGATCCGCTCCAACAGGGACCGCTCGAAGGTCATGAAAGGTGCGATCTCCTCTAACCGCCGATGCACTCGGCGCGCCGGGCCGAAGACCGCGCGCCCGGGCATGCGGCACAGCGGATGCGGCGCGGAGCGCCGGCGCCGGGACGGCGAACGACGGCCGCCCCGCGGCTCACGACTTGTCGAGCTTGCCCACCAGCGACAAGGTGAAGCTGGCGCCCATGTATTTGAAGTGGGGGCGAACCGACATGGACACGCGGTACCAGCCGGGATCGCCCTCCACATCCGACACCTTGATTTCAGCCGCACGCAGGGGCCGTCGGCTGCGAACCTCGGCGGACGGGTTCTCCTGGTCGGCGACGTACTGCCGGATCCACGTGTTCAGCTCGCGCTCCAGATCGCCCCGCTCCTTCCAGCTGCCGATCTGCTCGCGCTGCAGCACCTTTACGTAATGGGCCAGGCGATTGATGATGAACATGTACGGCAGCTGGGTGCCGAGCTTGTAGTTGGTCTCGGCCTCCTTTCCTTCCTTGCTGGTCCCGAAGTATTTCGGTTTCTGCACCGAGTTGGCGGAGAAGAAGGCCGCGTTGTCGCTGCCCTTGCGCATGGTCAGGCCGATGAAGCCTTCCTCGGCCAACTCGAACTCGCGGCGGTCGGAGATCATGACCTCGGTGGGGATCTTGGTCTCGATGTCGCCCATCGACTCGAAGTGGTGGAGCGGCAGGTCCTCGACCGCGCCGCCGCTTTGCGGGCCGATGATGTTGGGGCACCAGCGGTACTTCGCGAAACTGTCCGTCAGGCGCGCGGCGAAGGTGAAGGATGTGTTGCCCCACAGGTAGTCCGCGTGATTGTTCTTGACGTTCTCCTCGTAGTTGAACGCCTTGACCGGGTTGGAGTCCTCGCCGTAGGGCAGCCGCAGGAGGAACCGCGGCATGGTCAGGGCGACGTAGCGCGCGTCCTCCGATTCCCGGAACGACTTCCACTTGGCGTACTGCGGCCCCTCGAAGATCGACTTGAGGTCCTTCAGGTTGGGGAGCCCCTGGAAATCGTCCAGGCCGAAGAACTGGGGCCCCGCGGCGGCGATGAACGGGGCGTGGGACATGGCCGCGACGCTGCCCACGTACTGCATCAGCTTGACGTCCTGCGCGCCGGGCCCGAAATCGTAGTTGCCGACGATCGCGGCGACGGGCTGGCCGCCGAACTGTCCGTATTCGGAGGTATAGACGTGTTGGTACAGACCGGATTTCACGACCTCGGGGGAATCCTCGAAGTCCTCGAGCAAGTCCTCCTTGGAAACGTTGAGGATCTCCAGTTTGATGTTTTCCCGGAAGTTCGTCTTGTCGACCACGTACTTCAAGCCGCGCCACGCCGACTCCAGTTGCTGGAACTTGCGGTCGTGCAGGATCTCGTCGACCTGGACGCTCAGCTTCTTGTCGATCTCGGCGATCATGCCGTCGACGAGGCTCTTGTCGATCTTCCGCTCGCCCCGCTTGGGGGCCAGCATCTCGGCGATGAAGGTCTCGACGCCCTTCTTGGCCACGCCGTAGCCTTCGTCGGAAGGCTTCAGCTTGGTCTCGTGCATGATCTGATCGAGCAGGGAACTCTCGGCTTCCTCGAGGACCGCGCCTTCGGGCTGCATGGACTTGTCAGGGTCGGCCATACCACACTTCCTCATCGATTCCGCGTCGCCAGCCCGCTTGCGGGGCGCGACGTTTGCACCTCAACGTGTCGACTGACCGTCGGCGGGCCCCCACCGCACGGATAGCCGGGCGCCGCCGTTACGATTCGCCTTCTCCCTCGACACCCAATTCCTTCAGAAGCCGCTCCCGGGTCCCCTGTTCGGCCAGGGCGGCCTCGATCATCTTCCTGAACGCCGGTATGTTGCCGAGCGGGCCCTTGAGCGCCGTCAGCGCCTCGCGCAATTCGAGCAACCTGTTCAGCTCCGGCACCTGGCGCACGATCGACTCCGGGGCAAAGTCCTTGAGGCCGCTGAACTTCAGGCTGACCGCCAGCTCCTCGTTTTCCTCGCCCGAAAGCCGGTTCGCCACGTTGACGTCGAGCGAAAGGTCGTGCTGGCGCATCACCTCTTCGAAGTTGTCCTTGTCGATGTTGACGGGCTTGCGCTCGTCGAGCGGACGTCCGTCCTCGCCCAACGTGTAGTCGCCTATCAGCATCAACTTGAGCGGCAGTTCGACTTCCTCTTTTGCGTCGCCCGTTGCAGGTTTATAGACAATATTAATTCGCTCTTTTGGAGCCACTGATCCTTCTTTAGCCATGGCTTCGTTTTCACCCCACTTGTTGACCGAATACTATATCAAATAACCTGCGCGTGGCGAAGTCTCTTTATTTCTTGGTCATGTCGATTGCCGAGAGAATGTCCAGACGGATGATCCGCGCCTGCAACCGCTGGAGGCGGGCCGTCCGCTCGGGCGCGGATTTGTCCCTAGATGATTGATTCGTGTAACATATCAATAAGGATCGCGCAATTTCGAGGCTGAGACCCGGTTCCCATTCCTCGAGCCGGAAACGCTCGCCCTCCTCGTCCAGATATTCCAGCTGCGGCACCGCCAGGTCCAAGCGCCCGACGCTTTGGCAAAAGCGCGCCTGCTGGAACGTCCACATGAAGCGCTCACGCCCCGATTCCGCCCGTTTGCGGCCGTCTTGGAACAGTTCAAGCGCCTTCTCGATCTTTCCCTTCGAGGCGACCCGTCGGGCCTCCTTGGCGGCGTCCAGCCAGGGCGCCGCGCCGGCCGCGTCAACGGCGGCCGGGGCCGCGGCCGCCGCCGCCGGCTCATCGCCGGTACCGGACAGCACTTCGTTTTGCACCCACAGGCCGGTTACGTCGTCGGCAAACGGCGACTCATCGGCGAAGCGCAGGTCGAGTAGCCCGGGCAGGCGGCGCAGGAAACCGCCCAGGCTCTCGATCACGGCCTTTCGCGCCTCGGCGTGGCCCAGGGCCTCGAGCGCCGAGACGCTCAGGCGATGCGCGTCCAGCCAGAAGGGCGCCCGGGCGAAGCTCGTCTCGACCTCGTGGATCAGTTCAACGTGCTGGCCGGCCTGTTCCAGGTCCTTGAACAGATTGAGACGTTCCGCCGCCATCGCGCGGATCTCGGTGACCCCGTCCCGGTTCGGCGGCGCCCGCTCGATGTCCATCCACACGCCTTGACGCAATAATCGATACGCCGTCGCGTCCGCAGGGTCCTTGCCGCGCCTGTAGTGCGCGACCTTGCGCACGAGGTCCTTGCAGGCGCGGACGGCCTTCCGCATGTCCTGGTCGGAGGCGATCTCGCCGGGCGCGACCGCCGCCGGGGCGGGCGCGGCGGCTGCCGATGCTTCCGCCGCCGCAGCCTGCGGCGCCGGCGCGGCGGCGGGGCCGGGCTGCGCCGCGCTCGGCGGCGCGGCGGCGTCCGGTCCCGGGGCGGGGGCCATCTGGGCCAACGCCTCGTTGTGGCCGCGCAGGGCCCGTCGCAGGTCGGCGAAACTCGGCGACCTGTCCGCCAGGCGCTCGTCCAGCACCTTCTCGAGCTCGTCCAGGAGGCCGAGGCTGGCCCCGATCGGCTCCTTGTCCGCGGGCGTCGCAGGACTGCGCGGCACGGCGAGCGCCAATTTCTCGGCCATCCAGGTCGCGGCGGCGGCGCGCGCGCGGGGCCGCTTGAGCTCGGGAAAGAGGGTGTCCCAGTACTGGCCGGTCATATCCCGCATGATCTTCAAGCCGGCCTGCAGACCTTCGTAGCCGTACAGCTCGAACAGCCCGCGACTGAGGAAGCTGGCGACCAGAAAGTCCTTGGACTTGCCCTGCAGGATCGCGACCCCCTGATCGACCACGACCCGCCAATCGACCGGCTGGCCGTTCACGGCCTCCAGCTTCGCGATCTCGCCCTCGAGCCGCTCGAACTCGGGCTCGTAGCGCGCCGAGGCCCCGGCGGGCGCCTCCGCGCTCACCGGCCTCAGGCCGAGCTCGGGGATGTGTTCAGCTATTCGCGCCACGCCTCAACCCGTTCGCTTCTTGGTCCGCATCCGCGATACCGGACAGATCATAGCAACCCCTCGCGGCCTACTCCGAGTCGTCATCGGCGCCGTCGCCAGCCAGGAACCAAGAGAAGTCGTCTGCCGGCGGCAGGCCCCCGTAAACCAGGAGTCGCGGCGAGATTTCGCTGGAGCCCGCGGTCCACCAAAGGCTGTAGGGGGCGAACCTGGCCCCGAGGACCTCGTCCAGCAGGCCGGGATACACCTCGGTGGACAGGTGGCTGAGGGCGTTGACCTCGATCCTCCAGCCGAGCCCGCGCGCCGAATCGAGCGCCGGGGAGGCCGCCGGCGCCGCCGGCGCACAAAGCCCCCCCGGCGGCGCGCCGAGCGCGTCCAGCCGCTCCTCGAACGCCGCCGGCAGAAAGCCGTTTTCCAGGCAGTACAACGCCGTTTCCTCGGCGCGTGCGAACCAGTCCTGACCCCGCGCGGCAAGCGCGAAGAGATTGCCGGGGAGCGGCTGTACCACCGCGATCGACATCGGATAGTAGCGGCCCACCGAATCGACGCTCGGCATGAGTACGCCCGCGGCCAACCGATCGCCGCACACCTCCGGGGAAAGGGCGAAGCGCCAGATGGGCGCGGTCAGATAGCGGTCCAGCCAAGCCTCGGCCAACCGCTCCCGGCTGCTGGCCATCGCGCGCTGCAACCACCGATCCCACGGGTCGAGGAACGACCGCGGCAGGCGTCGGCGGATGAAGTCGCCGTGCGTCGGCACCTTGCCGTAATAGCCGAGGATCGGAACCGCCGGCTCGCTCGCTACAGCCTCTCCAGGCATCGAAATCCTTGGATCGCGTCCAGACGGAAGGGGTTGGCCACGCTGCCGGCGCGCAGCTCGAACGTCGCGGTCAGGCCCTGGGCCTCGAAGGCGACCTTGAAGCGGTCGGCCATGGCGGTCGGCTCGATCCGCCCCTGGTCGAGCAACCGGAACCAGGCCCAGGGCCCGTCGGCGGATACGGTGGCCGTCCGGCCCCCGCCCAGCGCGGTAAAGACGACCCGGGCCCGGCTCGATCCGCTCGGCGCAGGCCACTGCATCCGCTCCAGCCGGGGCGGCCCGTGCCGATAGGCGAGCTTCTGCTCGCCGACCTCGAGCAGCACCTGGCTGGCCGACTTGTGCAGGCTCACCGGCTTGATCTCGAAGCTGACGGTCGGCGTCGCGCCGGCGCCGGTGAAGTACGCCTCCCGGATCCGCGCCGCGGCTTCGAACTGGCGCAGCGCCCCGTCCGAGATCCCGACCCGGGCGCCGCCGCTGCTCAGCGTGCGCCACGGCCGCACCGACGTATCGACGAAGGGCGCCAAGTAGGTCTTGAAGAACTGGTCGACCAGTCCCTGGGGGCCGAAATAGCGCGCGAAGTCGTTCAGGTTGGCGTCCTGCGGGCTGCTCCTGGACAGGGGGTAACGGTTATCCAGCGCCCGCTGGCAATACGGCGCGACCTCCGTGGACCAGATGGCGTCCAGGCGCGCCCGCACCACCCCGACCGTGATCTGCGAGCTGGCGCGCGCCATGCGCCGCAGCCAGCGGCCGACCGGGTCGGGCAGCCGGTCGGCCTCGAGTTTGACCCGCTGGACCACGCTCGAGTCCCCGGCCGCGGCGGCGCGCGCCGCATCGCCGCGGCGGTCGGCGCCGCTGATCGAGGCGAGGTGGAGGTACAGGTCCTTCAGCAGGCTGAGGACTTGGTCGATCGGCGCCGGCGCCTGATCGTTGGTCCCGGCCAGCGCATGAATCCTCTGGAACCGACGGTCCACGGCGAGGAAAGGATCCAGGTTCGGAGTCATCGCCTTGGCCTCGGGCGCCAGATCGAGCAGCTTCGACAGCCGTTCCTTCACCTGCCGCAGCCGGCTCGAGGTCCGAGCGCCGCCGGCGACCTCGACCGGCGCGTTCGCCAGGCGGGTCTGCTCGCTCACGGCGCGCAGGAAGGTCTTGATCGGCGAGTCGATGGCGGACAGGGCGTTGACCACTTCCACCGCGTGGTCGAAATCGCGGAACGCGACGATGTCCATGTCGGCGAGGAACGCCTCCCAGCGGCGGATGTAATCCGCCAGGTAGAGCTCGGTGACCTCGCGGATGAGGCCTTGCAGCTGGTCGGCGTCGAGGCCGCCCTCGTACTCTGGCCCCAGCACCCAGGTCTCGCCGGCGGCCTCCCGGATCAGGCTCTGGCCCTTGGCCAGGAAGTGGTCCCGGAACCCGGCATAGGTGAACAGCCCCGGGATTCCCTCCGACAGAGGCTTGCCGCTCTTGCGCCGGAAGTACCGCGTCGCGGCCTCGCCGAGCCGGTCGGTGATGCGCCACTCCCGCAGCTGGCCGCCGCGGCTGTCGCGCTCGATCCGGCGATAGACGCGCACCGACAGGGGCTGGCGCAGCAGAACGGCGCGCGCCTGGGCCACGAGCGTGCCGTCCAGCGGCGGCGGACGCAGCTCACCCTGCAAGAGGGCGCTCAGGTGGCGGCGCAGATCGTCCCGGACCTTGGCGTTGCCCGGCCCGGCCAGGCGCGTATCCCAGTCGAGGGCGATCCAGGCCTCGACCAGATCCCGGTCGAGATGGCGCGGGGTCCCGAGCATCAGGTAGACCTTGAGCGCCTCGTAAAGCAGGCCGGGATTGCCGACGTTCTCTTCGATCTGCCCCTCGATGCGCGCCATGATCCGCGGCAGCATCATGTAGGTCAACGACCGCCGGTAGGCGGTCCGGGCGGCATCGCCGAGCTTGTCGCCCTGGTAGAGGCCGAAGCCCATCGTTATGGGAACCGACTTGTCCCGGTCCTCGTATCCGCCGGGCAGCGTGCGCAGGGCATTGAGCAGCGGCAGGACCTCAAGCACGCTGCCGCGACCGGAGAACAAACTGCCGGCGCTCTGCTCGTACGCCGCGACGTTCTCCTCGACATCCGCGATGTAGTCCTGATTGCGCGCGTAGCTGGTCAGCCAGGCGAGCCCGAGCAGCGCCAGCACGGCCGCGGCCGCGGTGTAGGCGGCCCATTGGAACCCCGCGCGGAACCGGTCGAACCAACCGGTGTGGCCGACCAGGTCGGCCTCCTGAAACACCACGTCGCGCAGCAGACGGGTCAGGAAATAGCTGCGCCCGGGGCCGCTGAAAGCGGGCAGGACCTGCCGGTCGAGGCCGAAGGTTCCGGCGATGGAGCTGATCACCCGGTCGATCGGCGTGCCTTCCTGGGTCCCGCTCGACAGATACACGCCGCGCAGCAGGTTGGCGTTTTCGAACCGGCTGGCCTGGAACACCTCCGCGAGGAACTCCTGCAAGGGTTCCTTCAGCGACGCCATTTGTTGCACGTAGCCCTGAATCGCGCCGCGGCGGTTGATGTCCCGCTCCTTGTCGAGGCGGGCGAACAGCCGGCCGTCGAGCCGCTCCATCAGCGCGTCGAACTCGGGTCCGAAGGCCTCGACCACCGCGCCCGGTCGCTGCGACGTCTCGATCGGGAAGGTGAAGCCCCACACCTGGCCCCGCTGGTCGCGGTCGAGGTCGTCGAAGTACTCGATAAAGCCGGCCACGAGGTCGCACTTGGTGAAGATCACGTAGACAGGCACCTGGAGCTTCAGCGTTTCGTAGAGCTCCTGCAGGCGTTGACGCACCGCGCGCGCGTGCTGACTGCGTTCGTCGGCGTTCTGCTGCGCCAGTTCGGTGACGCTGAAGGCGATGAGCACGCCATCGATCGGCCGCCGGCGGCGATGTCTCTTCAAGAGGTCAAGGAAGCCGGCCCACGCCGCGCGGTCGGCGGCCTGGTCGCTGTCCTGGGTCGTGTAGCGCCCGGCGGTGTCGAGCAACACCGCCTCGTCGGTGAACCACCAGTCGCAGTTCCGGGTGCCGCCGACCCCCTGGATGGCGTCGTTGCCGAATTTCTCCATCAGGGGGAACCTGAGCCCGGAGTTCTTGAGCGCGGTGGTCTTTCCGGCGCCGGGCGGGCCGATCATAAGGTACCACGGCAGCTGGTAGAGCTGGCGCCGGCCGCGGCGGCCGCCCAGCTTGGCCTTCTTGAGGACCGAGAGCGCTTCCCGGAACCGCTCGCGCAGGATCGCGATCTCCTCGCCCGAGGCGTGCGAATCGACCGCCTCGGCATCCGATTCGCCCGGGCTGACGGTCAAACCTTCGATGACCTGCGCGTTGGTCTGCTTCGCGCGGGCCGCCACCCAGACGTAGCGGATGCCCCATAACAGGACCAGCACGAGGATCGTGACCAGGCGCGGCACCGGCTCGACCAGGGGCTGGTAGCCGGCGACCGCCACCAGGGGCCCGACGAACCAGACCAGCAGGGCGAGCAGGATGATCCCGAGGACGGAAAATACCCACCGGTTCAGGAGCCAGCCGAACGCCTTGCCGAGCATGCCCATCATCGGCCACCCCGCCGTGTTCGGCCCGCGGCGCCGGTCATGCTCATTGCCCGGATACCTTGATCTCGATGCGCCGGTTCTGCTCGCGCCCGGCGGCGGTCTCGTTCGACGCGATCGGCTCCGTGGCGCCGCGCCCTTCGGCGATCAATTTGTCCGGATCGCTCATCGCTTCGCCGAGCGCCGCCACCACCGCGTTCGCCCGCGCCGACGACAGGTGCCAGTTGGACGGAAACTGCAGCGTCCGGATCGGCTGGCTGTCGGTGTGCCCGATGACCAGAATCGGGGCCGGCTGGTCCTCCAAGGCGGCGCCGACCTTGCCGAGCAGCGGGCGGTAATTGTCCGACACCCGCGCGCTGCCGGACGCGAAGAGCCCGCGATTGTGGATCAGGATCATGGTTGCGTTGCCCTGATCGACGACCTCGAGCAGGCCGCGGCGGACCTCGTCCTCGAGCAGGCCGCGGATACGTTCCGCCGGCCCCGGCTCGGCGGTCTCGGGCGGCGCCACGACCGGCGCCTGCGGCAAGGTTCGGGCGGACGCGGCCTGGCGCTGCACGGCCTCCCGGCCGAGCTCGTTCAGGCGGGCGAAGACGCCGTCGGACGACCGGTTGAGGCTGTAGCTCAAACCCATGTACAGGAGCACCGCCACGGCGCACACCATGATCGGCACCACCCATAACGGAAGGAACCGGGCCACCGCGGGCCCCCGATCCGTGACCCCGCGCCAGTGGAGCGAAAGCTCCTTCTCGCCCTCGCCTCTCTGGTTCCTGATCGTCCGGTACAGCCCGTGCTCGATCTCCTCGAGCTGCGCCAGGCCGCGTTCCATGATGCCGTACTTGCCCCGGAACCCGAGGCACAGGCACATGTAGAGCAGCTCCAGCAGGTCGATGTTGCGCCCCGGGTCCTCGGACATGCGCGACAGGATCTGGAAGAACTTCTCGCCGCCGCCGGTTTCGTTGTGCAGCGTGGCGAGCAGGCTCTGCTTGGTCCACATGCTCTCGCTGCCCCAAGGGGTACTCAGGACCGTCTCGTCGATCAGCGCGCAAAGGGCGTAACGCCCGGCGTAGGCCGACTCCGGAGTCGCTCCCAGCTCTCGCGCCTTGGCCTCGAAGTCCTTGACCATTCGAAGCATGCGATCGCGCAGCCCCGGCACGTCGTCGTGTTGGGTGAGCCCCCGCAAGCGCCGCACCAGGGCGAACGCCGTCGCCGCGCAGCGCAGGAGGATGTTGCGCCTGATAGCCTCGGCGATGACCGCGGTCGCATCGAGCCGCCCGGCCGTGGCGGGCGGCGGCTGCGGCGCCGAGGCCGTCTCGTTGATGACGCGGCGACGCCCGCCCGGGGACGGCAAGATGACGGTCCGTTCCAAGTCCTCCGAGCCGGTATCCGGGTGGCCGTCGTCGTCCTGCATGGCGCCTACTTTTTGATTGCCCAGAACGTCATCTCGAGATCCGGATACTTTCCGGAGACGTGGAACGCCAGGCCGCCGGACTGCTGAAGCTGTTTCCAGAAGGCGTGGCTGGTATCCAGTTGGAAATAGGTCACCCCCGCGTGATAGGGGATCTGGCGCGGCGCCGCGGGCAGCGGCGACAGCGGGATGCCCGGAAGCGCCAGGTTCACCAGCTCCCGAATCTTCTCCACCGGCCCGATCTTCACCTGGCCCGGGAAGGTCCCGCGCAGCCGCTCGGCGGGGACGTCGGCGCCGACCGCGAGCACGAAGCTGGCTTGCGTGAGCAGGCTGCGGTCGGCCAACTCGGCGACCCGGATGCCGTACTTGCGTTCGTCGAGGGGGATCGCGATGGCGTTGCGTTCCAGAACCATGCTCAGCGAGCGGCGCAGGGACGCCTTGACCGGCTCGAACGTCTCCTTCAGGGCATCGTGCCGATACTCGGAGAAACCCGGCGGGCGCTTGTCATCGAGGGCGAAGGTCGCCAGCTCGCCGGCCATCGTCAAGAACATCCGGTACAGCGCCTCCGGGTGAAGGACTCTGAGCTTCGCCAGGTGGGCGACCAACGGCTCGTAACGGTTGACGAGCTGGAGCAGCAGGAAGTCGGCGATCTCCGCCGCCCCGCCGCGGCCCGATTCCGAGACCCGGCCGGCCAGGCTGTCGCCACGCTGGTGCAGCAGGCCGAGCAACTCGTTGAGGAAGCCGCCGAGGCCCGGCGAAACCTGGCAGTCGATGCAGGGCGGAATGTACCCCTCGTCGAACACGACGCTCTTGTCGGCGCCGACCTGAACGATCCGCGCCAGGCCCAGGCAATGGTAGCCGCGCCGGTCCTCGGACTCGAGCATGAGCCGGAACCGCAGGCGGCCGACGTGGATCGGCACCAGGGTTTCGTTGCGCCCGCTGCTGTCGCGCACCTCCGACTCGCGGACCTGGTAGCGGGCCGTGCCGTTGGCCACGTCGCCCACGTCCACGTCCGAGCTCGCCGTGGCGCGCGACGGCAAGGCCAGAAACACGGTGCAGTCCTCCACCTCCTCGGTCAGGTCCAAGGGCTTGGGAAGGTCGGCTTCCTCCGGCAGGTTGAACAGCGTGCCGTCGGGCGTGACGCCGCGGCACTGCGCCAGCGCGAACTTCCCGGTTTGCAACAGCTCGCGGTCGATCTTGAGCTCGGAGAACCCCCAGGCGTGGGGCCGTTGGCCCGTGGCGCAATGGCCGATGAGGTTTTCGAAGTAGCGGTCCTGTTGCTGGAAATGATGGGGACGCAGGAACATCCCCTCCGACCAGACAACCTTATTGTACTGTGACATCAAGGGCTCTGGGCGTGTTGCGGCGCGCAGCGATATGAGCGCGGCGTATGCGCCCAAGGGCGCGGCATCGGCGCCGTTCCGAGCGGCGCCCGAAGGGTGCTTGGGAATTGAGCAAAATGCGGTCGTGACGGCTTGACGATGCCCCGCATCGCCGGCGCCCCTCCGCGCCCTCCCTAGCCATTGACCAAATCTGAATCATCTCGGCCATATCCGGGTTTGAAGACCGGCCCTAGTCCGTTTCCGTGATCGTCACGCTCAGGCGCGCGAAGTCGATGGCCAGCTCGGCCGTCGCCCCCTCCTCCACCTCGTGGACCGCGCGCCAGGCCGCGTTGTCGATGTCGCGGTAGGCGGCCATTACACCGATGTAACGGGTCTCCGGCTTGAGCTCGCGCTCGATCTCCAGCGCCTGGCCCGGCTGCAGCTCGATTTCCTCGCGGTTCTGCAGGTCGCCGCCCAACGCGGCGACGTCGCTGTCGTACAGGGCGAAGAACGCCGCGTTGTTGAAAGAGGTCGGCGACTTCAGTTCGTAGAGCCGCACGACGAGCGGCGAGGGTTGGCCGTCATAGTCCGGGTTCACGTCCTCGGACGCTCCGATCTTGGCCTCCATGCGCGTCGGCGACGGCTCGAACATCTTGTCGATGAGCTTCCCGGCCACGCTGCCGGCGGCGCCGGCCAGACACCCCGAGACGGTCAAGGCGATCGCGCAGGCCGAAAGGCACCGAATGGTGTTCCGCTTGTAGTCTTGCACAGCCCGTCTCCCTCCCCCTTGCTTCCGGTCTACCGCCACCGGGCGGCCGTTATTGTCGTCTGCCGAGCTTCCGCACCTGATCTTCGTAGGCGCGCGCGAATTCGCGCCCGAAGAGGCTATGGAAGTCGTCCTCGGCTTCGACGACCAAATCCCGATACATCTGGGCGAACGCGTCCCAGTAGCGCGCCTTCTTCACGCCCAGAAGGTTGCTCAGGCCCCGGTCCTGCTCCAGTCGTTCCTCGAGGGCCTTGGGATTGAAGCGGCGCAGCAGGTCCGCCAGGGCGACCTGCATGCCGGCCAGAACGGCGACCTGGTGGGCCTTGATGTCGTCGAACGATTCCTGGATCGCCCGGACCGGCGGCAAGTAGCCGCGCCCCCGGCGCGTGAGCAGCGCGATCATCGCGTCCTCCACGCCGAGCGAGAATTTCAGCGGATTGTTCTCCACCGGCTGGATCGTGGTCTGCGACAGCCGGAACTCGTTCTTGATGCTGCTGCGCGCCGCCAGCACGTCCATCAGGCCCTGCACGACCTCCCGGTACAAGGTGCCGAGCACTTGCATGACCTCGGCGGCTTGCGCGTCGGGAATGTCGAGGTGCTCCAACCCCGCGCCGGCCAGGAACGCGCGCAGCGCGGCCGGCTCGGCCGCCGCGCCCGCGGGCGCGGCGCGCGCAGGGTGCGGGGCCTCGACGGGCGGCGGCGGCGCGCGTGGCGCTGCGGGCGTCGGATCGGCCGTCCGGACAGGCGCGCTCGGCGCCGCGGATGGCTCCGCGCGCAAGGGGGCGGGCGGTACCGCCTGCGCGGCGGGCGGAATCGCCGGCTCAGGCTCGGGCGCGGGCCGGTCGGGCGCGGCGCCGTGCGCGCCGGGGCCGTGTTGCCCTGGCTCCGCGGCCAAATCCTCGTCCCAGTCCTCGGGTATTTCCGGGACGGCCCTTGGCGGCTCGAAAAACTCCTGCTGGGCGGGAACGTGCTCGGGCTGGAGGCCCGGCGTCTCGGCCGGCTCCGACACCGGATCGCCGCCGCTCCAGATGTCGGAATCCTGCGGGATCGGCTGATCGTATGCCGGGGGCTCGGGCGGCTCGGCGATCGAACCTGGCCCGGACAGAGGGTCGAGCTCCGCCGGGCGCCCCGCCGGGCGCAGGATGTCGTCCAGCGGATCGCCGTCGCCCGGTAGACTCTGCGTGTCCGAGAGCGGCCGCTTGCCCTTGCCGCCGAGCGGCGCGGCGGCGGCCACTTCGACCTCGGGGCCGACGCCGATCAGGATTTCGTAGTGGCTGATCCGAAGCTGGTCGCCGTCCTTCAGGTACACCGAGTTGCCGCGGCCGATCGGCCGGTCGGCGGCGTTGAGATAGACGCCGTTCGTGCTTGTGTCGGTCAGCAGGTACCGGCCGTCGACGAACTCCACGCGGCACTGCTGCTTGGAAATAACCCGTTCCGGATCGGGCAGGACCAGGTCGTTCTGCACACCGCGGCCGATGGTCAGGGCGCCCCGATCGAGCGTTGCCGACGCCTGTTGGCGCGGCAAGGCCTCGAGGAAACCCTTCACCCGCAATGTCAAAGGCACGGCCTAACCTCCCTCGCGCCCAACACCCCAACCGCGAACGCCCAACGCCGAACGGCCCGATGCGCTTCGAGCCCAACCGACCCGACCGCCGCCCGCTCCCGCCCCTGTGCGTCAATGGCGGGCGCGCGCCGACGAAGCCGACGAAGGGCTTGTTCGCGTCCGATTTCGCGGACGCCTGCCGCTGGGTTCGGTTCCCCAACCATACCCGCCCTCGGACCCGACCGGATTAACCTTAATTATTACAGTGATTTAGGGTCAATCTCTCGATCGTGTCACGGGCCTATCGAAACTGTACCAGTTATTAGGAAATCGTCAATCTACATGGGGACGCGGGCGCCGCCGGTCGCGGATCCTTACCGGGCGCGGCCGGGGCCGGATCAGGGGCGCGCACCGCGCCGGTGCGGCGGCTTCGCCGCGGGGCCGTTGTGCGGAATAGATGGTCGCGCCGCACTCGGCGGTCGGTTAGAATTTGCCAAGCAATCGGCCTAGTTAACGACGCGCGCGGTGACACGTCTTGGCCCTTTTGCCACCCGGACCCTGCTTGAGCGAACGGCCGCGCAATGGTGAGGCCGCGCTTGCGTCTCCACGAAATACCCGGCGATCGGAGCGTGCGCGCGTCGGCGCGCGCGCGCACGCGCCCTGCCGCCGCGGGTGTCCGGCCCGATGATCGATACGGGCGCGCCCTTCCATTGGCACTCTGCGAGCGGCACCCACGTCGGCACGGTGCGCAAAGTCAACGAGGACGCCTACGTGGACCTTCCCGGGATCGGCCCAGAGGTGGGCCTGTGGGCGGTCGCCGACGGCATGGGCGGCCACGAAGCGGGCGACTTCGCCAGCCGCATGATCGTCGAGGCGCTTCGTTCCGTCCCGCCGCCGACCGGCCGCGATGCTCTGCTCGACGAAGTGGACGTGCGCCTGCAGTCGGTGAACAGGCGTCTGCGCGATTACGCCGCCACGCACGCCAGGGGCGGGGTCGTCGGCAGCACGGTGGCTGTCCTCATCGGCTACCGGAGCGAAGGCATCTGTCTATGGGCCGGCGACAGCCGGGTGTACCTGTTGCGCGGCGGCCTGTTCCGCCAGCTGACCCAGGATCACTCCCAGGTCGAGGAACTGATCAAGCTCGGCTTGTTGAACCGCTCCGAGGCCGCGTCCCACCCGGCGGGGAACGTGATCACGCGCGCGGTCGGCGCCATGGACGATCTGATCGTCGACGCGATCGGGCACGAACTGGCGGACGGAGACATCTACCTGCTTTGCAGCGACGGCTTGAACAAGGTCCTGCCGGACGAGGAAATCGCCCTGATCCTCGAACGCCAGGATTGCCGGCAGGCCGTCCAGTCGTTGCTGCAGCGGGCCTTGGATAAGGGCGCGCGGGACAACGTGACCGCGATCGTTGTCCACGCGCGGCGGGCGGACGCCGGGTAGGGCCGCGGGCGACTTCTCCGGGCCCTGGGCCCGGCAAACCACAGTCAGGCTAGCCATGATCGAAAGTGTTGGACGGTACCGGATCCGGGAACTCATCGGCGAAGGTGCGATGGCGCAGGTCTACAAGGCCTACGACCCCGAAATCGGCCGCACGCTCGCGTGCAAGATTCTGAAAAAGGAACGCAGCCTCGACGAGGAGTACGTCAGCCGCTTCCTGCGGGAGGCCAAGGCGGCCGGGGCCTTCGTGCACCCGAACATCGTCACGGTCTACGACGTCGGCCAGTACGAGGAGCGCCCGTACATCATCATCGAGCTGGTCGACGGCACGCCCCTGGACAAGGTTCTCGCGGACAAGCCCAAGCTGCCGCTGACGCAGATCCTGTCCATCGGCATACAGCTCGCCAACGCGCTGGACTACGCCCACGGGCAAGGCGTCGTCCACCGCGACATCAAGCCCAGCAACATCCTCCTGCTGCCCGACGGGCACAGCATCAAGATCGCGGATTTCGGCATCGCCCATATCGAGGAACCCGACGCCACCCGGCACACCCAGGCGGGCACCGTCCTCGGCACGCCGCAGTACATGTCGCCGGAACAGGTCATGGGGCAAAAGGTCGACGGCCGCTCCGACCTGTTCTCCGTCGGTGTGATTCTCTACCAGGTCCTGTCGGGCCGGCGCCCGTTCAACGCCGACACGATGGCCACGCTTCTGTACCAGATCACCAGAGAGGACCCGCCGCCGCTGTCCGAGGTCGCGCCCGACGTTCCGGTGGGATTGCAGCACATCGTCGGCAAGCTTCTGGCCAAGCAGCCGGAGCGGCGGTTCCAGTCGGGGAGCAAACTGGCGCGCGCCCTCGGACGCGAGCTGCGGGCCATCGAGGAGCTGGCCGAGACCGCCAAGCGCCAGGGCTATATCCCGATCAGCGTCAGATGGACCGGCCTCCTCGCCGGCCTGGTCGCGATCACCATGGCGATCAGCATCTTCTTCATCCAGCAGAAGCAGTCGCGGTCCCTGACCCAGTTCGCCGCCGATTCGGGCGCCTCGTTCGCGAAGTTCATCGCCAGCGAGAGCGCGGTGGCGGTGCTCAGCCAGGACTGGGTGACGATCGAGACCTTCGTCGAGGAGGCCAGCCGGCGCGAGACCCTCGACTACCTTGTCGTCCTCGACCACCTCGGCATCGTCCGCGGCGCGACCGACGGCAGCCTGATCGGACAGCGATATGCCGAGCCCGAGTCCGCCGAACTGCTGTCGGACAGCGGCGGCGTGCGCACCTCGCTGGTCGAGCTGCCCGACGGCTCGAGCGCCTTTGATTTCCGAACGCCGATCCTGTTTCAGGACCAGAAGATCGGCACGATCCGGCTGGGACTGTCGCGGGCCAACGTGCGCGGGGTGGAGGAGATCACGCAGATCTTGCTGCTCGTGCTCGCGGTCGTGACCATCGCCGCGGTCGCCATCGTGTCCTTCGTGCTCGCCCGCTTGCTGTCGCGGCCGATCAACATCGTGCGCCAGGCGCTCGAGGAGATCGCGCGCGGCAACTTCGACTGCCGGATTTCCGAACGGCGCAAGGACGAGCTGGGCGACCTGTTCGCGGCCTTCAACAAGATGGCCGCCGCCTTGGGGACGACGGAGCGGCCGAAAACCCCGCCGCCGGCTCCGTGACCGGCGCGTGCGGCCTTTTCACTTTCTGTCCCGTGAGGAGCCTGCCGGCCCGGGGCAGCGGCGCGCCGCGGCGGACCGCGGCGGAGGCGCACCGCGTCCAGCGGCGTTGTGGCCGCAACGGTGAACCGTTGGGCCGACACCGGCGGATCGCGATCCCGGATCCCCGATTTGGCCCAGCGGCCGAAGCCGTACGGGTGTGACTGCCGCGCAACCTGTGTTAATGATCGCTCATTCGAAAACTAAAGGAGGATCTGGGGGGTTCGCATGCAGCGATTATCACATTTCATCGCCTCGGCGATCATGGCGGCCGGAATCGGGTCCGCCGCAGCCGTGGCCGGGGAAACGCCGGCGCCGCCGGGCGCCAAGGTCTGGATCATCTGGCCCAAGGACGGCGAAATCATCCACGGCGGCAAGCTGTGGGTGCGGATGGGCGCGCGCAACATCGGCGTGGCCCCCGCCGGGGTCATCAAGCCCAAGACCGGGCATCATCACCTGATCATCGACGCGGAGCTTCCGCCGTTCGACGAGGACATCCCGGCCGACAAGAACCA
The DNA here is from genome assembly GCA_046758005.1 of Kiloniellaceae bacterium. Classification (GTDB taxonomy): domain Bacteria; phylum Pseudomonadota; class Alphaproteobacteria; order Kiloniellales; family J153; genus JBHHZJ01. Next base: position 30,301 of record JBHHZJ010000003.1, on the reverse strand, counting down.
CCTGCACTTCGGCGGCGGCCAGACCGAGGCCCGGATCGAACTGTCGCCGGGGCGGCACACGCTCCAGCTTCTGATGGGGGATCACGACCACATCCCGCATAACCCGCCGCTCTATTCCGGGCGGATTACGGTGGTCGTGCCTTGACGCCGGTCATCCCGACCGCATCCGCGGCGTTTTTCCGCGCCGTTCGCCGGAGCGGAGCGTTGGCGGGCGCATCACCTCTAGCTCGGCGCCTCGGCGACCCGCGCAGGACCGCCGATCCGGCCGCGGTCGCCAAGGCCGAACTTCACTCATCTGGGGGCTCGAGACAAATGTACAAACTCCTCGCAGGCGCCCTTCTCGGGATCTGCTTCTTCGTCCAACCGGCGGCCGCCGGCGAAACGCCAGCGCCGAAGAATGCCTATATCTATATCGGATGGCCCAACGACGGCGAGATCATCAGGGCCCGCCGGTTCCCGGTGTGGTTCGGTCTCCGGCACATGGGCGTCGCCCCTGCGGGCATCAACAAGCCCAACACGGGCCATCACCACCTGCTGATCGACACCGAGGTACCGCCGCTCGACCAGGACATCCCGGCCGACAAGAACCATCTGCATTTCGGCGCCGGCCAGACGCAGACCGTGATCGAGCTGCCGCCGGGCCGGCATACGCTGCAGCTTCTGATGGGCGATGCCGAGCACATTCCGCACAACCCGCCGGTCATGTCGAAGAGGATAACCATCACGGTCGTGGCGCCGTAGCGGCGGACGCGCGGATCGGCCCGGCGGCGTTCGCACTGCGGAGACGGACCGCGGCGCCGGCCGGGCCGCGGCCTCACTTCACGCTCGCGGCGACCCGGAAGCCGTTCACCAAGTAACGCACGCCGGAGTCATAGAACAGACGGGCGGCGGAGCGCAGGTAGCCGGCGTCGTTGCGCCAGGATCCCCCGCGCAGGACACGCTGCTGGCAGCCGGGGATCTCCCGCGCGGAGCCGTCGGTGGGCGCGCGCTCATGCGACCTGTACCAGCAGTCTTGGGTCCATTCGGAGACGCCGCCGTTCATGTCGTGCAGGCCGTACGGGTTGGGCTCGTACGTGCCGACATAGGCGGGCCCCTTACGGCTCCACGGGCCGCCGCAGTTCTTGCAGTTCGCCTTGTTCTTGCCGACCGCGTCGCCCCACCAGTATTCGGTCTTCGTGCCCGCCCGCGCCGCATATTCCCATTCCGCCTCGCTCGGCAGCCGATAGGCTCGGCCGGTCTTCTTGCTGAGCCAGCGCACGTACTCCTGGGCGTCGTCCCAACTCAGATTGCGGATCGCCGTGCGTTCGGGCGTCGCGGCGGCCTTCGGCGTGTAGCTGCAGCCGGAGGCGGCGACACACGCCATCCACTGCGCGTGGGTGACCTCGTAACGCCCGATGGCGAAGGGGCGGCGAATCGTGACCGTGTGCACCGGCCGCTCGCTCCCGTCCCCGGTGCGGGCGCCCATCCGGAAGCTCCCGGGCGGCAGCTTCACCATCTCCGGGCACTCCGGACAGTCGCGAAACGCCTCCCCGGCCGGAGACGGGAACAGGCCGACCGCCGGCTTGGCCGGCGACTCGACGGCCGGGCGGCTCGGCGGCGTCACCGCCGCCACGGAACCCTTCCTCTTGCTGGGAGGGGCCTGTTTCGCTGGTTTGGCGACCTTCGGCGCCGGCAGCTGGGCCACCTCTTCGATCAGCCTTCCCGCGACATACCCGGTCGCGCCGGTTTCGGTTCGCACTTGGTACCAGTTCTTGTCGCGCACGCGGCCGAGCACGTCCACGCGGTTGCCGCCCTTCAGATATCCCACGTTCCGAGAGGCGGTCGATGGCCTCTCCCGGACGTTGGAATTGCTCCGGGCGATGAAGGTCCCGGTCACCTTGTCGATGACCGGCGAGGCCGGCGCGGCGGCCTTGGGCACGGCCTGGGGCGGCGCCTGCGGGGGCGCCTCCCGCCGGATCGGCTCTGCGTCGCCGTAAATCTTGATCCGGGCCCGCGCCAGGGGCGCAAAGGTCCCGTTCGGAAACGCCTTGAGGTAGGCCTCGTACTCGGCCGGGTTGGTGCTGTCCTTGATCGATTCCCAGAAGGCCAACTCGGCGGCCTGCGACTCGCGGGAGCTGCGGATGCCGCGGCCCTGCGAGGCGGCCAACGCCGTCCGCGCGAACGGCCGCGCGGCGCGCTGCGCGAGCCGGAGGCGCGCGGAAGGTGGGGTCAAACGGTACTCCGCCGACAGCGACGACACCGTCCAGGGCGTCTGCCGCCCCGCGGTCAACGCGTCGACCGCGACCCGCGCCCGCTCGAACACGTCCTCGATGCGCAGGCCGGGCACCGACAGGGCGCGCAGGAGCGCGCCCGTGTAAACCCCGTTCGCGCCCCGGCCGTCCTCGGCGATCGCGCCGGGCGCGGTCGCATGGGCGATCAGGAAGCCGGGCGGGGCGGCCACGGGCCCCAACCCGCCGGGGGATCCCTCGCCGCGCGCGGCGAAGGGATTGTTCCCGCAGGCGTCGAGCACGACGACCTTCGCCCCGTCGGAGCCTGCTCCCGACATCGCGTCCAGTACGCGGTTGATGGCCAGCGCGTGGTTACGCAGCGATTCCTCGGACGATAGATCGGCGTCCACAGGGACCAGATAACCGACCCCGCCCATCCGGGCCCCGTGCCCGGCGTAATAGAACAGGCCCACGCCGCCGCCGACCAGGCGCCGAGCGAACGAGTCGAGCGCGCCCTCCATGGCCGCCCGGCTCGCGTCCTCGCGCAACAGCACCTCGAAGCCGAGCGCCTCCAGGGCCCGGGCCATGGCGCGCGCGTCGTTGACCGGGTTGGCGAGCGACTGCTCGCCGTAGTCCGCATTGCCGATCACCAGCGCGACGCGCCTTTCCGTCCCCTCCTGCGGCGGCGGAGTTCGAGAGGGCGGGCTCGCTTGAGGCTCCGGGGGCCGGCTCTGCGCCGCGTGCGGGCTCCAGGCGCCGAACGCGCAAATCAAACAGACAAGGGCGATTCGGCGAACCTTGGATATTCTCATCTCTACCCCACCCTGCTTATCGCCGGTCGCTTGTTGCCGCGGCCTTTTTTTTCTACGAAATCCGGATCGGGAGACCGACGCGCGATCCCCTCGCTGCCCAATGGTCGTCATAAACGGCCCGATCCACGGATGCGCCCGCAGGAACACGCGGTCCCTCGGGCCATCATCCGTACCGTTCGCCCAAACGGATCCCGGTTCCAAGAATAATCCGCCGTCTGGACTTAATATAATCAATAATTTTCTTCGGATGGATAATCTAGGATAACCTCACGAATTCAACGAAGTAAATTATATGAGGTTTCCCCGGGAGGCGCAACCGAGGGATCGGCCGAGCGCCGGTCGCGCACGGTCGTCGCATCGGGTTTCACGCCGCTCAGAGACAACGGCCGCGCCGCCCGGGGCCGTTCGCGGGCCCATGGCGCGGGTTGCGCCGGACCGGGTTGCCGACCCGCCCCGTTGAGCGCCATCGGGTTGATTAGTGTAAGGCCCGGAGATGATGGTATAGTTGCTTATGGATGCGATGTTGACCGCGGTTTCGCCCGGTAGGTTACTCCGCGTCAGGACCGAGGGTCCATTTTGGCCCGGCGGCGTCGCACCGGGCCGCCGACCGGCGGCGGGGACCGGCCCGCCGCAGGGCAACGGCGGTCGCGTTAAGCGCATCGCTGCGGCCCTGGCCATCGCGCTGGTGGCTGCGGCGCGCCTCCTCGGAGTGGCCCCGGGCGCCATCGCCGCCGAACTCGATACCATTCCGCAGGCGGTTCTCGACAAGATCAACGCCGCGGTCGGGCCGCAGCGCAACGACCCGGCGAGCGGCCTGAAGCTGACCTTGAACGCGCCGAACGCCGTTTACCGGGAAGGCGACTTCGCAATATTCGAGGTGACCGCGCCACGCAGCGACAGCTACATTTACCTCGACTATTATCAGCTCGACGGCAACGTCATTCATATCCTTCCCGACCCGGACTCCTTCGACAAGAAGTTCAGGGCCAGCCGGTCGATTGTTGTCGGCGCGCCCGATTCAAGCGTCCGCTACGAGATTCTGCCGCCCTTCGGGCGCGAACTGCTGGTCGTGATGGCTGCCCGCGAGCCGCTGCTCGATAAGCCGCGGCGCGAATTCGAGGACGCGGGTTACTACCTCGAGGCTCTGCGCGCCGGAATCGCGGGCTTGGAACAGGCCGGAAGGGGCGGTTCGCTGAGCGTCCTCTACCGGTTCATCACGACCTATCCGGAAGGCGCCGAGATCGCCGCGGCGACGCCCGCTCGGGAAACCCCACCGGAACCCGCGCCAACCAGCCCCGCGCCGGCCGCGGAACCGCCGCACGAGGCCACCGCGGCGGTGCCGCCCGCGCCCGCGCCGGAGGTGAAGACCGCCCCCGAGCCGGAACCCGAACCGGCGGTCGCCGTCGCACCCGAACCCGAGCCCGCGCCGGAGGCCAAGACCGCCCTCGCGCCGCGGCCCGAACCGGCGGCCACGCCGCCGCCCGAGCCGGTGGTCGCCGCTGCACCCGAACCCGAACCCGAGCCCGCCCCGAAGGTCGAGACCGCGGCCGCGCCGCCGCCCGAACCGGCGGCCACGCCGCGGCCCGAGCCGATGGTTGCTGCCGCCGCGCCGGAACCCGAGGCCGCCCCCGCGCCGCCGCCCGAGCCGATCGCCGCCGAAGCGCCGCCCGATGCGGCCGGGGCCCCGAGCAACGCTGCGGGCAGGCAACAATCCGCCGCCCTGCCGGTGGCGCCGCCGGCGCCTTCCCCGGAGGAGGTCAAGTACCGCAAACGGATCGGCCAGCTCCTCAAACGAATGCAACGGGCCCCCAACGACGTCGAGAACCTCGGCGCCTTGGTCAGTACGTACCAGGACTACGCCCTGGTCCTGGTCGAGAAGGGAGACTACGAAAAGGCGACGCGCAGCCTGGCGATGGCCACCGCGCTCGACCCGACCAATTCCGGTCTGGCCGACCTCGCACGGCAGGTCGAGACCGCCGCGGCCATCGAGCGGAATTACGAGGAGGGGCGGGCGCGCCTCGCCGCCGGCGAGACCGATCTCGCCTACGAGGCTTTCCAGAGGGTCCTGGCCCTGGACCCGGACCACGCGGAGGCGCGCAAGCAGGCGACCGAGCTGGCCCCGGCGGTGACGAAGCTCTATCACAAGCGCGCCCTGGTGGCGTTTCGGCGGCAGGATTTGGACCGGGCGCTGGAATTGTGGGACAAGCTGTTGGCGATCGATCCCAATCATCAGAAGGCCAAGCTGAACCGCTTGATGGTGCTCGACCTCAAGGAGCGCCTGCAGCGCCTGCGCTCGACGCAGTGACGGCCCCGGCCCGGGACCGCGCCGCTGGCGCCGCAGGTACGAAATCGATTTATTGCGGCGCGGCGCGCCGTCATTGGCGGGCGCGCGGGACGACGGTATTTGTTTGACCGTGCGGCGCGTCTTCCCCTCTTATGGCGCTCGGCGCAAGGACGCCGCGCGCCGATTCGGCGCCGATTCCTCGTTGGAGACACCGGCATGAACACGCTCGTCGGCACCGCTTTCGGCTCATACCAGCGAGCGGATGAAGTCATCCGCTCGCTGGTATTTCGTCCTATGTTTGCGCGCCGCCGCCCAAGGCCAACCCGGCGCGCGGATACCGACGAGCGCCCGAGTCACCTCGTGCGCTCATCGGTATCACTCATTCCCGCGCGACTGCCTTTCGTCGTCCTGGCCGCATGCCTTGCCGCCACGATCGCGAGCGCGCCCGCGCGCGCGCAATCCGATCCGCGCACGGCGGCGAACAAGGCGATCGTCCTGGAAGTCGTCGAACAGATCATCAACGGGCGCAACCTGGACATCGCCGATCAGCTCGTCGCGCCCGACTTCGTGCAGCACCTGTACCGCCCCACGCAGGGCCTCGACGGCTTCAAGACGTACTATGCGACCCTGTTCAAACGGTTCCGCGAATACACAATCGACGTCTATCACGTCGCCGCCGACGGCGACATCGTGATGGTCCACGGCCGGCTGCACGGCGTCACGCACGGCAACAACAAGATCAACTTTCAGATCGCGGACATCTACCGGCTCGAAGGCGGGATGCTGGCCGAACGCTGGCACGTCGAACAGTTGATCGAGGAATAACCGATCGGGCCGGACCCTCCGGCCCGGCCGTCGCAAGCGGCGTGAAACGGGAGGGGCGGCCATCGTGTTCGACCGCGCGCGCGAGCCGAGCGCCGCGCCCATGCCCTTCGCGGACGACCGACCCGCCGCGCCGCTCAGCCCTCGATCATGTCGATGATCTCGCCGTCCGGGGTCACGCAGGCGGCGATCAGCGGGCCGCCGAAGCCGCAGCCGGCGTCGAGCGTGGCGGTGTAGGCGGTGACCGCGAAGCCGGCGTGGCTCGGGTCGAACCCGCGCAGGATGCGCCGGAAGGTCCCATACGGCTCGGCGATGCGATGGAACGCCCCGCCGCTCCACCAGAAGCTGTCGCTCTGCGCCTCGATCGGGCGCGACGGGTCGAGGCCGGCATTGACGAACAACAACGAGCCGTCGTCGGTGTAGGCCGCCCGGCGCAGGGCGGACATGATCTGGAAGTGCCCGGGCCGGCCCTGGATCGCCTGACGCAGGTGGCCGGTCCAGCGGGTCAGCGACACGGTGCCCGTGGCGGCCTCGCGCAAGGCGTCCGGCACCCGCACGCCGTAGGATTCGAGGGTGGCGCCGACACCCTGGCCGAGCATCCATTCCAGCACCCCGCGCGGGTCCGAGGCGAACTGAAGCTGGAGCAGCTTCTGCCACATCTCCTCCTGGCTGCCGCGCAGGTAGACGACGTCCTCGGCGTCGCTGTGCGGCCGCGCCAGCACGGCGAGGCGGAACCGGAGCAGGGAATCGAGCGTCTGGCGCGTCGCCGGGCCGCGGCCGATCATGTTGCCGAGGTAGACGATGCGGTCGCACGGCTCGAGCCGGGGCCACAGCCTGGCGTGCACGCGGTCGAGGCGCTCGGCCTCGGCGTGAATCGCCCCCACCGCCCAGACCCGGCGGGCGGCGCGCAACACAGCGAATTTCTGCCGATCCATCATCGCGCCGGCAGACGCTCTCCTGCTGGGCCGCGGGGCGCGGGCGGCGCCACACCGGGCCGTTGGCGAGATGGACGGACGCCGACCGTCCGGGCCCGGCCGCGGCGCCGGACCCGGGCGCAGCTTACGCCGCCGTGAGAAGCTCTTCCAGCTTGTGTGCGGCCGCGGTCTCGTCGATCTTCTCGACGGCGGCCAGCTCGCGCGCCAGCCGGTCGAGCGCGGCCTGGTACATCTGGCGCTCGCTGTACGACTGGTCCGGCTGATCGGAGTTGCGGTGCAGGTCGCGGACCACCTCGGCGATCGAGACCGGGTCGCCGGAGTTGATCTTGGCCTCGTACTCCTGGGCGCGCCGGCTCCACATCGTCCGCTTGACCCGGCTGCGGCCCTTGAGGGTGGCCAGCGCCGTGTCCATGAGCTTGCGGCTGGACAGCTTGCGCAGTCCCGAATCCTGCGCCTTCTCCACGGGAACGCGCAAGGTCATGCGATCCTTCTCGAACTTGATGACGATCAGCTTCAGCTTCTGACCGGAAATTTCCTGGGTCTGCACGCCCAACACCCGGCCGACGCCGTGGGTTGGATAGACGACGTAGTCCCCCGCTCCGAAATCGATCCCCTTTGCCATGGTCTGCTCTCTGATTCTCCGTTTCTTCGTCATCAGTCCTTCGTTCGATCGCTCGCTGGTCCCCACCATCATCGGAGGATGACACCTCCGATCGTGGGCATCGGGCGGTCGGTTCCCGCACAACGGGGCCGCACCACTGTCAGCGGGCCCAAGCAGGCCTCTCCGGAGTCCCAAAACGAAGGCGCCGTAGTGACTACGGCACCCCTCCCGCTTGTAGGACCATCCGACCGGGACGATCGGGCTCCGGACCAACAAGGCGGTCGCCCGCGACCCGCTGCCTTTAAATTGTTATATATACATTATTTTTCCGCCAGGTACAAGTGCTGCGCCGCAACAAATCCGATCCGGGGCGCAGCTCGATCCGCGGTCGCGCCGGCGGCACGCCGCAGGGACCGGATGATAGGAAATTCATCTCAGAACGACGGGCTCCGGACGGCGATACCGGCGCAAGAGCGGCCCGCGCCCGGCTCATCCGTCGGTATGGCCGGGATTGGGGCTGAAAAATTTCTCGTACTTGCCCTCCATTCCCTTGTACTCGTCGGCGTCGGCCGGCGGCGTGCCCTTGCGCGTGATGTTCGGCCATTTCTCGCTGTACTCCCGGTTGAGTTCCAACCAGGCTTCGGCGCTCGGATCGGTGTCGGGCACGATCGCCTCGGGCGGGCATTCGGGCTCGCAGACCCCGCAGTCGATGCATTCGTCGGGGTGGATGACCAGCATGTTCTCACCCTCGTAGAAGCAGTCGACCGGGCACACCTCGACGCAGTCCATGTACTTGCACTTGATGCAGGCTTCGGTGACGACGTACGTCATGTCCAAGCTCTCCTCATCCCACGCTCGACCGCCTCGCCGAGGCCCGGGCCCGACGGCCGGGGTCAGGCCCGCGACCCGCTCAATCGCTGCAACACGCGCTTGCGCGCGGCCCCGCTCTCGTGGTCGGACACGTGCAGCAGGCCGGTGACGCGGCGCACCAAGCTGGCCTCGAAATCGTGCAGCTCGCCGTCGGCGTACGCGACCTCCCACAGCATTTCCAGCAGCTCGACCCGCTCCTCGTGGCTGAAGGCCTGCTTGACCACGCGCGTGAAGCCGAGCAGGTGGCTCGCTTGGGCGACGCGCGCCTCGGCGGCTTCGAGCAGGCTCTCGCTCTCCTCACGGCTGAGGCCGAAACGCGCCGTGACGAGGTCCAGGATCTTGGCCCGCTCGCGCGCATCGAACTCGTCGTCCATGTGCGCCGCCTCGACCAACAAGGCCGCCGCCGCGACCTGGAATTCCTCGGCGCCGAGACGGGCCCCGGGGGCCGCGGACGCGCCCCCGCGATCCACGAACAAGGCCTTGAAACGGTTGATCACGGCTCTGCGTATCACGGCAGCGCGGGCGCGTGCAACCCCAGGTCCTGTGCGGGCTTGGCCGGCTCGCACGGGTCGGATTCGCACACTAGTTGGTGGCCCGGATCGCCCCGCGCAAGCCGCCCGGCCCCTCGACGCGCGGGCAAGCTCGGGGGCCGGTGGGCAGGGGCGTCACGCGGCGCGGCGTTCGGACGCCGCGCGGGGCCGTTGCGGCACGTCTTCGGGCACGCTCCGCGCCGGCCGGGCGCGCAACAGCGAACGGGCGGGCACCTCGGCCGATCGAACGCCGGCGGCGGCGGGCTCGCCCGCCCGGCGCGCGCGCTGCTCGAGGACCTGCTCCAAGGTTCGAATCGGCCGTTCCAGGTAGGGACTGACCATGGCACCTAAGAATCCGAATAGGGACGTTCCAGACGTGGCGGAGCCACGCTGCACTGCAGCAATTTTCGGCCCCGGATCGTTAAGATTGGGTTAACCTTAAGGAACCATTTCTATCTTCCGTGCATTTCCGCGCCCGCCGGGCCTCGAATTTTTCCGGGAACCGCCGCTAGAGGTCGTCGCGCAGCTTTTCCAGGGCGCGCCGTTCGTGCTTGGTGGGGCGGCCGCTGCCGGGCGGGCGCGGCGCGGATTGCGGCAGGCGGCCCTCCGGGCTCGGCGGCTTCAGGTCCTCGTAGATCAGGCGGGCCTCGACGGCCGGACCGCGCCGCTCGGCGAGCGCCAGGACTTTGATCACCCGGATGTGCCGGCCCTGCGGGAACGTGAGCACGTCCCCGGGGCGGACCTTGTGATGCGCCTTGGAGACGATCTCGCCGCCGATCCTCAGCTTGCCGGAGGCGCAGGCCTGCGCGGCCAGTGTGCGCGTCTTGAAGAAGCGCGCGTACCACAGCCACTTGTCGAGGCGCAGGGCCGGCCCGTTCATCCGCCCGAGTTGAGCTGGCGCAGTTTGGCGAAGGGGGAGTCGGCCTCGCGCGTGCGCCGTGCGCCCGCGCGCCGCTTGGCGGGTGCCTCGGCCGCACCGTTGGCTCCCTCGGCGCGCCCGCGCCGCGGCACGAAGGTGAGGCCCGTCGCGTCGCGCCGCACGCGGTAACGCAGCGCGCGCAGTACGACCTCGAGGTCCGCCTCGCCGCACGCGGCCAGCCTCTTGAGCCGCGGGGTCGCCGCGAACGGCCCCTGCGCGCCCAGCTGCCGCGCCTCGCGCGCCAGCCGCTCCAGGGCGTCGGCGCGCACCGCGACGGCGGCGCCGTTCCGGCCGGCCAGGCGCCGGTAGCCCAGGGCGCGGCAGAAACCCTCGTCCGCGCCGGCCGCCGGCGTGAACGCGAGCGCGCCCGGCGGCGGCGCGGGCGGCGGCTCCACCTTGCGGTGCACCGCCCAGAGCAGCGCCCGCAGGCGCGCGCCCCGGGCCTCGATCAGGCTCGGCAGGAACACGCTCTCGCGCCCGAGGCGCAGGCCGAGGCCCGCGAGGCGTTTGCGTTCGCCCTTGCCGAGCGCGCGCAGCTGCGCCGCGACGGCGCTGCGCGGCAGGACGCCGAGCGACTCGCTGACCTGGTAGAGCAGGCCGCGCGCCGGGCCGGACGGGTCCCCCTTGGCCGCAGCGTGCGCGATCCGGTAGAGCGGGGCGAGCGCCGCCTCGAGGTGGCGCTCGAGCCACGCGGCCAAGCGCGCGCGCAGGCGCTCGCGGGCGCGCCCGTCCAGGAATTCGCTCGCCAGGGGTTCGATGATCGGCTTCAAGGCCGTGTCGCCGGGCGCGAGCCGGGCCACGCGGACGCCGCGCCAGGTGACCACGGCGTCCGGCTCGAGGGCGAAGGCCTCGTCCGGGTCCTGCTCCAGCCGCCGCACCCGCCCGGGGATCTCGCCCAGCAGCGCGCGCCGGGCGGCGGTCAGAAGCGGCTTGGCGTCCTCGCCCTCGACCGTGCCGTCGACCCGGAAGCGGAAGCCCTCCAGACGCCCGACGAACGCGCCCTCGACCAGCACCTCCCCATCGGGCTTGACCGCGGCGAGCAGATCGTCGCCGGCGCGCAGGCGGCGCACCAACATCGCCGCCCGCCGGTCGACGAAGCGTTGGGTGAGCCGCTCGTGCAGCGCGTCCGACAGCTTGTCCTCGATCACCCGCGCGCGATCCCGCCAATGGCCGGCGTCGGCCAGCCAGTCGGCGCGGTGCGAGATGTAGGTCCAGGTCCGGATCTGGGCGATGCGGGCCACGAGCGCGTCGATGTCGCCGTCGCACCGCTCGATGCGAGCGATCTGGCGGGCCACCCAGTCCTCCGGCAGGCGGCCGTCGCGCGACGTCAGGAAGCGGTAGACCCGGCCAAGCAGCCTGGCGTGCTGGTCGGACAGAATTTTCTCGAAGTCGGGGATCTGGCAGACCTCCCACAGCAGGCGGACCGCCGCCGGATGGCTGGCGATCGCCTCGATTTCGGCGTCCCGGGCGAGCGCGGCGAGCGCGCGCAGGTCGTCGGTCTCGCGCACCCGGACCAGCACCGAGGACGGCGCGCGCCGCTCCAGGCTCCGGAGCAACAGGCGCGGCGAGCGGAAGTCGACGTCGCGCGTGCGCCAGTAGACGGCGCGCAGCGGATCGAAGCGGTGGTTTTCCACCGCCTCCACCATCTCCGGCGCAAGCGGGCCGAGCTCGTTCGTGGTGCCGAAGGTGCCGTCCGACATGTGCCGGCCGGCCCGCCCCGCGATCTGCGCCACCTCGGCCGGGCTCAGCGGGCGCGTCGCCTGGCCGTCGAACTTGGCCAGCTTGGCGAAGGCGACGTGGTCGAGGTTGAGGTTGAGGCCCATGCCGATGGCGTCGGTGGCCACCAGGTAATCGACCTCGCCGGCCTCGAACATGCCGACTTGGGCGTTGCGGGTGCGCGGGCTCAGCGCGCCCAGCACCACGGCCGTGCCGCCGCGCTGGCGGCGCATCAGCTCGGCGATCGCGTAGACCTCCGCCGCGGAGAAGGCGACCACCGCCGAGCGCGGCGGCAGGCGAGTCAGCTTGCGCGCGCCCGTGTAGCCGAGCGTCGAGAAGCGCGGCCGGGTGATCGTCTCGGCCTCGGGCACGAGCTTGCGCACGATGGGCCGGATCGTGTCGGCGCCGAGGAACATGGTCTCCTCGGCGCCGCGGGCGTGCAGCAGCCGGTCGGTGAAGGCGTGACCGCGCTCCGGGTCGGCGCAGAGCTGGATCTCGTCGACCGCGAGGAACGCGACCGGCCGGTCGAGCGGCATGGACTCCACGGTGCACAGGAAGTAGCGCGCGCCCGGGGGCACGATCTTCTCCTCGCCCGTGACAAGCGCGACCTGGTGCGCCCCCTTGAGGCGGACCGCCCGGTCGTAGTTCTCGCGCGCGAGCAGGCGCAGCGGAAAGCCGATCATGCCGCTGGCGTGGCCCAGCATGCGCTCGATCGCCAGATAGGTCTTTCCGGTGTTCGTCGGGCCGAGAACGGCGCTGACCCGGCTGCGCGCGAAGGTGGTCATGGCGGGCAGAATCCGACGCCGCGGGGCCGGTTGCAAGCTTTTCGGGGCCGTTTCGCGCTCAGCGCCGGGCGTCCTCGCCACCGCCCTCGACGAGCGGCACGAAGGCGACCGGCAGCACCTTGCGCTCGGAGGTGCGCCCGGCCCGGTCCTTGGTGATGACCACGAGGTCCTGTTCCTGGTCGGTGAAGGGGTAGCGCGCCGCCGCCTTGCTGCGGTCCACGGGCACGACCAGGCGCCCGCCGGGCGCGAGCTGCCCGATCAGGGCCGGGGGCGCCCGGCGCCAGGCCGCGGCGGCGACCAGGATGGCGTCGTAGGGCGCGTGCTCGGCCCAACCCTGTGCGCCGTCGCCCACGCGCACCTCGACGTTGTCGTAGCCCAGGCGGCGCAGGCGTTCGGCCGCGGGCCGGGCCAGCTCGGGCACGACCTCGACGGTGTAGACCCGTTCGGCCAGCTCGGCCAGGACCGCGGTCTGGTAGCCGCAGCCGGTGCCGATCTCGAGCACCCGGTCTCGCGGACCGATCGCCGCCAGGTCGCTCATGATCGCGACCATGTACGGCTGCGAGATGGTCTGCCCGTGGCCGATGGGCTGGGGCCGGTTCTCGTAGGCCGCGCGCTGGTTCGCCTCGGGCACGAAGAGGTGGCGCGGCACCTTGCCCAAGGCCGCGATAACCCGCGGGTCGAGCGCGCGCTTGCCGAGCCACTTCCGAGTCTGGGCCACGTCCGACTCGATCTCGGCGACCATCGCCATGCGCTTGGCTTGGATGTCCGCGCCCTCGCTCATTTGCGTTTCCCGGCGTCGAAGACTCAGGCCGGGCCTTGCAGCAACGCCTCTATTACCACATATCAGGCGCGGCTTATCGAAATCCTAACCGCTGGCGGGATCGGCCGAAGCGAACGGAGAGGTGGCGACCATGTCTGAAGAGACGCTCAGCTTCCAGGCCGAGGTCAGCCGACTGTTGGACATCGTCGCCAACTCGCTCTACTCCCACAAGGAGATCTTCCTGCGCGAGCTGATCTCCAACGCCTCGGACGCCTGCGACCGGCTCCGGTACGCGGCGCTGACGCAGCCGGAGCTGGTGGCCGGGGACCCCGAGTACCGGATCCGCCTGGCCACCGACGCCAAGGACCGGACGCTGACGGTGGCCGACAACGGCATCGGCATGAACCGGGACGATCTCGTCGAGCAGCTGGGCACCATCGCCCGCTCCGGCACCGCCGCCTTCGTGCAGCAGCTCGAGCAAAAGCCCGACCGGGTCAGCCTGATCGGCCAGTTCGGCGTCGGGTTCTATTCCGCCTTCATGGTGGCCGCGCGCGTCGAGGTGCTCAGCCGCAAGGCCGGCGAGGAGACGGGCTGGCGCTGGGTCTCCGACGGCAAGGGCGAATTCACCGTGGCCGAGGCCGACGACGCGCCCGCGCGCGGCACCCGCATCGTGCTGAAGCTGAAGAAGGGCGAGGACGAGTTCCTGGACCCGGCGCGCCTGCGCGGCATCGTCAAGACCTACTCGGACCACATCGCGATCCCCGTCGTCATGGCCGAGGACGGCAAGGAGGAGACGCTCAATACCGCCTCGGCGCTGTGGATGCGCCCTAAGGCGGAGGTTACCGACGAGCAGTGCAGGGAGTTCTACCACCACGTCGGCCACGCCTTCGACGACCCGTGGCTCAGGCTCCACTTCAAGGCCGAAGGCGTCATCGAGTACACGGGCCTGCTCTTCATCCCCTCGGCCAAGCCCTTCGACCTGTTTCACCCGGAGCGGCGCCACGGCGTCAAGCTCTACGTCAAGCGGGTGTTCATCACCGACGACTGCGCCGATCTGGTGCCGCCCTACCTGCGCTTCCTGCGCGGCGTGATCGACACCGAGGACCTGCCGCTCAACATCAGCCGCGAAGCGCTCCAGAACAACCCGATGCTGGCCAAGATCCGCAACGCGGTGGCCAAGAGGGTGCTGGGCGAGTTGAAGAAGAAGGCCGACAACGCGCCCGAGGAATACGCCCGGTTCTGGGACAACTTCGGCGCCGTGCTCAAGGAAGGCCTGTACGAGGACGCGGGCCGACGCGACACGCTGTTCGAGCTGGCGCGATTCGCCTCGACGCGGGGCAGCGGGCTCACCAGCCTCGCCGAGTACGTGGCGCGCATGCCCGAAGGCCAGGACGCCATCTACACCATCAGCGGCGAGGACGCCGAGGCCGTGCGCAAGAGCCCGCAGCTCGAGGGCTTCGCGGCCAAGGGCGTCGAAGTCCTGCTCCTGACCGACCCGGTGGACGAGTTCTGGGTCCCGGCGGTCATGGACTACCAGGGCAAGCCGTTCAAGTCGGTGACGCGCGGCGGCGCCGACCTCTCCAAGATCGGCGGCAAGGAAAAGGAGGCGGCGGCCGAGACGCAGCCGGAGGCCGCGGGGGTGGACGCGCTCGTCGCCTTCATCAAGCTGGCGCTCAAGGACGAGGTCAAGGACGTGCGCGCCTCCGAGCGCCTGACCGACAGCGCCGTGTGCCTGGTCGCCGACGAGGGCGACCTCGACATGCACCTGGAGCGGCTGCTCAAGCAGCACCGTCAGCTCGACCGCGTCTCCAAACGCATCCTGGAGATCAACCCGCGCCATTCGCTGATCCGACGCCTCGCCGCCCAGCTGAGCTCCGACGGCGGGGCGGGCGAGGGCGCCGCCTCGCTGCTCGAGGAGGCGGCGCGCCTCCTGCTCGACCAGGCGCGCATCCTGGAGGGCGAACCGCTGGCCGATCCCACGGCGTTTGGGCGGCGCCTGACCATGCTGGTCGAACGCGGCTTCGCCGCGGCCGGGTGATCCCCTGCTCCGGGGTGCCGGGATTTAGAGGCTCCGGCCCTACTATTCCAGGCTGTCGAGGCGCATGGCGGCGGCGCCGAGGATGGGGCCGTTGCGCCCCTGCTGCACGATGACCGCGCAGCCGTAACGGCCGCGCGCCGCGGCGGCGGTGAGATCGAGGGGAATCTCCAGCCGCTCCCCCATCCAGGTGCCCAGGCGCTCGAAGCTCCGCACCACGTTGGCGTTCCTGATCGTGCGCCCGGCGTTTTCGCCGCGCTTGACCTCGGTCACGTGGCCTTTGTCATAGACGGCGAGCCAGACCGTGGCGCCCTCGTCGGGCGCGTGGCCGGCCGGGATCACGACCTTTCCGCCGCCGGCGGGGAGGAAGCCGAGCCTCAGCGCCTTGCGCCGTGCCGCCGCCTTTTCGATGGCGGCGAGCACCTCGTCCCGGCGCGAGCCGACCAGGTTGATCCGCCCATCGACGATGATTTGCGGGGTGAACACGTAGCGCAGGCCCAGGGCCTCGGCGTAGCGGCGCTGGCGTTCCGTATTCATCGGGCTGCCGTAGGGGTCCTTCCAGCCGATGTAGTCCCAGTAGTCGATGTGCAGGGACAGCGCGACCACGTCCGGCCGGGCGGACAGTTCGATCAAGAGCTCGTCGGCCGGCGGGCACGTGTTGCAGCCCTGCGAGGTGAACAGCTCCACCACCACCGGCGCGCGCCCGCTGGCCGCCGCCTGCGCGGCCGCGTGGGACGGGGAGACGAGCGCCGCGAACGAGAGAAGAAGCACCGCGGCCAGGACGGCCGCCCTCGGTGCGGCCGAGTGCGCGTAAGACCGCATGACCCGACCATACGAAGGGGCTTGGTCACAGGCGAATCACGTTCGGGTGATGCCCGCAGCGGCGCCGAAAGGCGCGGAAAACCTCAGCCTGTCCACCCGTGGGGCGAGCGCGCCCGGACCGGCCGGCAAGCGCCGCCGGTCCCTCAGGCCGCCCTCATCAGGCCGCGCAGCACGTAGTGCAGGATGCCGCCATGGCGGAAGTACTCGACCTCCTCGGCGGTGTCGATGCGCACCAGAAGGGAAATGTCCTCGGTCGCGCCGTCGGGCCGGCGGATGCGGCAGGCCGCGTCCATGCGCGGGCGCAGGCCCTTCGCGATGCCGACGATGTCGAACAGCTCCGCGCCGGTCAGCCCCAGGGAGGTCCGGGTCATGCCGTCCTTGAACTGCAAGGGCAGGACGCCCATCCCGACCAGGTTGGAGCGGTGGATCCGCTCGAAGCTCTCGGCGATCACGGCGCGCACGCCCAGCAGGCGCGTGCCCTTGGCCGCCCAGTCGCGGCTCGACCCGGTGCCGTACTCCTTGCCGGCGACGACGACGAGCGGCACGCCCTCGGCCTGATACTTCATGGCGGCATCGTAGATCGGCATCACCTCGCCGTCCGGCAGGTGCTTGGTGAAGCCGCCCTCCACGCCCGGCACCATCTCGTTGCGGATGCGGATGTTGGCGAAGGTGCCGCGCATCATCACCTCGTGGTTGCCGCGGCGCGAGCCGTAGGAGTTGAAGTCGACCGGGCGCACCTGGTGCTCGAGGAGATAGCGGCCGGCCGGACTGTCCTTCTTGATGGCGCCGGCGGGCGAGATGTGGTCGGTGGTCACCGAGTCGCCGAGGATGGCGAGCGGCCGCGCGCCCGTCACGTCGCCGAGCGGCCCGGGCTCGGCGCTCATGCCTTCGAAGAACGGCGGGGTGCGCACGTAGGTGCTGTCGGCCTCCCAGGCATAGGTCAGGCCGCTCGAGGTCTCGATGTCGCGCCAGGCCTTCGGTCCCTCGAAGACGTTGGCGTAGCGGTCGAGGAACATCTGCGGCGTCAGGCAGTCGTCGATGAGCGCGCGGATTTCCCCGCTCGACGGCCAGATGTCGCGCAGGTACACGGGCTTGCCGTCCGGGTCCGTGCCGAGCGGTTCGTCGAGCAAGTCGAGCCGCATCGACCCGGCGAGCGCATAGGCGACCACGAGCGGCGGCGAGGCCAGATAGTTCGCCCGGCAATACGGGTTGATCCGGCCCTCGAAATTGCGGTTGCCGGACAGCACCGCGCACACCAACAGGTCGCCCGCCTCGACCGCCTTGGCGACCGGCGCGGGCAGGGGCCCGGAGTTGCCGATGCAGGTGGTGCAGCCGTAGCCGACCAGATTGAAGCCGAGCTTGTCCAGGTCCGCCTGCAGGCCGGTGCCGTTCAGGTAGTCGGAGACGACCTGGGAGCCGGGGGCGAGCGAGGTCTTGACCCACGGCTTGACCCTGAGTCCGCGGGCGAGCGCCTTGCGCGCGAGCAGCCCGGCGCCGACCATCACGGTCGGGTTCGAAGTGTTGGTGCAACTCGTGATCGCGGCGATCACGACGTCGCCGTGGTTAAGCCGGTAGTTGGCGCCCTCGACCGGGACGCCGTCCGACGCGCCGGCCTCCGCGCCCACTTCCGCGCTCAGGTGCTGCGCGAAGGCCGCGGCCGCCCGGGACAGCGGCACCCTGTCCTGGGGCCGCTTGGGTCCAGCAAGCGACGGCTCCACCGCGCCGAGGTCGAGCTCCAGGATGTCGGTGAACGCCGGATCGGGCGTGTCGTCCGCGCGCCACATCTCCTGCGCCTTGGCGTAGGCCTCGACCAGCGCGACGCGCGCCGGGTCGCGGCCGGTGAACTCCAGGTACCGGATGGTTTCCCGGTCGATGGGGAAGAAGCCGCAGGTCGCGCCGTATTCGGGCGCCATGTTGGCGATGGTCGCGCGGTCGGCGAGCGTCAGGTTGGACAGGCCCGGGCCGCAGAACTCGACGAACTTCCCGACCACGCCGCGCGCGCGCAGCATCTGCGTCACCGTCAGAACCAGGTCGGTCGCCGTCGCGCCGTCCTTGAGCGTGCCGGACAGGCGGAAGCCGACCACCTCGGGGATGACCATGGAGACCGGCTGGCCGAGCATGGCGGCCTCAGCCTCGATGCCGCCGACGCCCCAGCCGAGCACCGCCAGGCCGTTGACCATCGTGGTGTGGCTGTCGGTGCCGACCAGCGTGTCCGGGTAGGCGAGCGCGGCGCCGTTCGCCGCGCCGGTCCAGACCACCTGCGCCAAGTGCTCCAGGTTGACCTGATGGCAGATGCCGGTGCCCGGCGGCACGACGCGGAAGTTGTCGAACGCCCGTTGGCCCCAGCGGAGAAAGGCGTAGCGCTCGCCGTTGCGCTCGAACTCCTTCTCCACGTTGGCCTTGAAGGCGTCGGGGGTGCCGAAGGAGTCGACCATGACCGAGTGGTCGATCACGAGATCGACCGGCGAGAGCGGGTTGATCCGCCGCGGGTCGCCGCCGAGCGCGCGCATCGCCTCGCGCATCGACGCCAGGTCGACCACGGCGGGCACGCCGGTGAAGTCCTGCATCAAGACCCGCGCCGGCCGGTAGGCGATCTCGCGCGCCGAGCGGCGCTCCTTCATCCAGGCGCCCATGGCCTTGACGTCGCCGAGCGTGACCGTGCTCCCGTCCTCGTGGCGCAGCAGGTTCTCGAGCAGGACCTTGAGCGAGAACGGCAGGCGCGAGATGTCGCCCACCCCGGCCTGGGCCGCGGCCTCGAGGCTGAAGTAATCGTAGGATTTGCCACCGACCTCGATCGTCCGGCGGGTCTTGAGACTGTCGACGCCCATGGTGGGGGCCCTTCTGCTGTCGGGTACGTTCTCACGCACGCACGGTGGGGTTGCGCCGCAACATTAGCCATCTCGGAGGCGGAGTCCAGCCGCGTCGAGAAACGGCGCCCACGCACGGGTCCTTGCGACCCCGGCGCTTGACGCGGTGCGGCGATTGGACTTACCTACGGGCGTCATCCGGGTTTCACCGACCGGGACGGACGACCAAGAAGAACAGGACGACGGGGAGTTGTGCTTGGCACCGGTTAGAGGCGCTCACGATTGCGGCGACCCTCGCCGCGCGGCCGCTGGCCCTGCGGCGGTGGCGGCGTGCCTGATCCGGGTGCGCCGCGCCCGCGGCGCGTGGAGCGCGCGATGACCGCGCAACGGGCGGCAGCGGCGCTTGGCGCGACGCCCGCCGGGTGCGACACCTTCCCCAAGCTGCTGCTCGACCTGGCCACGCGGCGCGGCCATCGCCCGGCGATCCGCGAGAAGGACTACGGCATCTGGCAGACCTGGACCTGGGCCGAGGTCGCCCGGGAGGTCCGCGCGCTCGCCTGCGGCCTGGCGGCGATGGGCCTGAAGGCCGGCGACAAGATCGCGATCGTCGGCGACAACCGGCCGCGCCTGTACTGGACCATGACCGCGGCCCAGGCCGTAGGCGCGATCCCGGTCCCGCTGTATCAGGATTCCGTGGCCGACGAGCTGGCCTTCGTCATGGACCATGCCGAGGTCCGCTTCGTGATGGCCGAGGACCAGGAACAGGTCGACAAGATGCTGTCGATCAAGGCGCGCTGCGCCAAGCTCGAGCAGATCGTCTACGACGACAGCCGCGGCCTGCGCCACTACACCCAGGACTTCCTGCATTCCTTCGAGACGGTCCAGGCCAAGGGCCGCGACTTCGACCGGGCGCACCCCGGGTTCTTCGAGGACGCGGTCGCCAGGGGCAAGGGCGCGGATACCGCCATCATCCTCTACACTTCGGGCACGACCGGCCAGCCCAAGGGCGTGGTGCTGAGCTTCGAGAACCTTATCCGCACCGCGGCCAACGGCATCGAGCTGGAGCACCTGAGCGAGAACGACGAGGTGATGGCCTACCTGCCCGTGGCCTGGGTCGGCGACCACCTGTTCTCCTTCGGACAGTCCTACGTGTGCGGCTTCTGCGTGAGCTGCCCGGAATCGAGCGCCACGGTCCTGCACGACCTGCGCGAGCTCGGGCCCACCTATTTCTTCGCCCCGCCGCGCATCTTCGAGAACGTCCTGACCACGGTCATGATCCGCATGGAGGACGCGGGCTGGATCAAGCGGCGGATGTTCCACTATTTCATGGCCGTCGCCCGGCGCTGCGGCACGCGCGTCCTCGACCGCAAGCCGGTGTCGCTCGGCGAGCGAATCCTCTATTTCCTCGGCAACCTGCTGGTCTACGGGCCGCTGCGCAACACGCTCGGATTCAGCCGCATCCGGCTGGCCTACACCGCCGGCGAGGCGATCGGGCCCGACATCTTCGATTTCTACCGCTCGATCGGGGTCAACCTGAAGCAGCTCTACGGCAGCACCGAGGCGAGCGTCTTCATCACGATCCAGCCGGACGGCGAGATCCTGCCCGACACCGTCGGCCGCCCGGCGCCCGAGGTGGAAATCAGGATCGCCGAGGACGGCGAGGTCATGTTCCGCAGCCCCGGCGTCTTCGTCGAGTACTACAAGAACGCCGAGGGCACGGCGAAGACGAAGACCGCCGACGGCTGGGTGCACACGGGCGACGCCGGCTACCTCAACGAGAACGGCCACCTCAAGATCATCGACCGGGCCAAGGACGTGGGCCGGCTGAACAACGGCTGCCTGTTCGCCCCCAAGTACATCGAGAACAAGCTGAAATTCTTCCCCGACATCAAGGAGGCGGTCGCCTTCGGCCATCAACGCGACTATTGCGCCGCCTTCGTCACCATCGACCTGGAGGCCGTGGGCAACTGGGCCGAGCGCAACAACATGGCTTACGCCAGCTACCAGGATCTGGCCACCCGCCCGGAGGTGCTCGAGATCGTCAAGGGCCATGTCGAGAAGGTCAACCGCGACCTGAGCGCGGACCCGCAGCTCGCCGGCTCGCAGATCAAGCGCTTCCTCGTGCTCCATAAGGAGCTCGACGCCGACGACGGGGAGCTGACCCGCACCCGCAAGGTGCGCCGCGGCTTCGTCGCCGAGAGGTACGCGAGCCTCATCGAGGCGCTTTACTCCAACCTCGATCAGGCGCACGTCGAGACCGAGGTGACCTTCGAGGACGGCCGCAAGGGGCTTATCAAGGCCGACCTGCAGATCCTCGAGGCCGAGACCTACGGTGAAGCCGAGCCGCTCAGGAAGGCGGGCTGAGACCGCGCGCCCATGGCCCAGGGGCAGAAGAAGGTCGGCGACACCCTGCTCAAGGTCGAGGGCGTCAGCCTCTCCTTCGGCGGGATCAAGGCGCTCTCCGATATCAGCTTCGATATCAAGGAGCACGAGGTCCTGGCGATCATCGGCCCGAACGGCGCCGGCAAGAGCTCCATGCTCAACGTGATCAACGGCTTCTACCACCCCCAGGAAGGCGCGATCACGTACAGGGGCCAGACGCGCAGGCAGATGCGCCCGCACGTCGCCGCGAAGTCGGGGATCGCGCGCACGTTCCAGAACATCGCCCTGTTCAAGGGCATGAGCACGCTCGACAACATCATGACCGGGCGGATCTTGAAGATGCGCCGCAACTTCCTCTGGCAGGCGCTCTATTGGGGTCCGGCGCAGAGGGAGGAGATCGAGCACCGCGAAGCGGTGGAGCGGATCATCGACTTCCTGGAGATCCAGGCGATCCGCAAGACGCCGGTCGGGCGCCTGCCCTACGGCCTGCAGAAGCGGGTCGAGCTCGGCCGGGCGCTGGCCGCCGAACCCGAGCTGCTGCTTCTCGACGAGCCGATGGCCGGGATGAACGTGGAAGAGAAGGAGGACATGTGCCGGTTCATCCTGGACGTGAACGACGAGTTCGGCACCACCATCGCCTTGATCGAGCACGACATGGGCGTGGTCATGGACATCTCGGACCGGGTCGTGGTGCTCGACTACGGGCGCAAGATCGCCGACGGCCTGCCCGACGTGGTGCGCCGCGACCCGGGCGTGATCGAGGCCTATCTCGGCGTCGGCCACTGAGGCCGCGCCGCGCCAGGCTCAGGCAATAGAGAACCCGGGGCATGCTGTACGACTTTCTCATCGCGCCGTTCCTGGACATGGCGGATTCGCCCGTCTTCTTCGCCGAGGTCGTGATCGGCGGTCTGCTGACCGGGATCATGTATTCGCTGGTGGCGCTCGGTTTCGTGCTCATCTTCAAGGCCTCCGGCGTGTTCAACTTCGCCCAGGGCGTCATGGTGCTGTTCGCCGCGCTCACCCTGGTCGGCCTGATGGAGCACGGCGCGCCGGCATGGCTGGCGCTCATCATCACGGTGGCGGTCATGGTCGGGCTCGCCTTCGTCGTCGAGCGGGTCATGCTGCGCCCCTTGGTCAACCAGCCGGACATCATCCTGTTCATGGCGACGATCGGCCTGACGTTCGTGCTCCAGGGCCTGGGTGAGACCGTGTGGGGCAGCAACGTCAAGGCCCTCGATGTGGGCATCCCCAACGAATCCTTCGAAGTCTCGGGCATCCTGCTCAACGAGTTCGACCTGTTCGCCGCGGTCTCCGGGGCCGTGCTGGTCACGGTGCTGGCGGTGTTCTTCCATTACACGCGCATCGGCAGGGCGCTGCGCGCGGTCGCCGACGACCATCAGGCGGCGCTCGCGGTGGGCATTCCGCTGAAGACCATCTGGGTCATCGTGTGGTCGGTGGCCGGCGTGGTCGGGCTGGTCGCGGGCATCATGTGGGGCGCCAAGAGCGGCGTCCAGTTCAGCCTCTCGCTGATCGCGCTCAAGGCGCTGCCGGTCCTGATCCTGGGCGGCTTCACCTCGGTGCCGGGTGCGATCGTCGGCGGGCTGATCATCGGGGTCGGCGAGAAGATCGCCGAGATCTATTGGGGCCCGCTGTTCGGCGGCGCGATCGAGAACTGGTTCGCCTACATGCTTGCGCTCGTGTTCCTGGTGTTCCGCCCGCAGGGCCTGTTCGGCGAACGGATCATCGAGAGAGTCTAGGAGGCTTCGAGCATGATCTATCGCGAAGCCGGCCAGTTCAAGACGAGCTACGCCAAGGACCAGATGGTCTTTCCGATCATGCAGGACCGATGGTTCGTGGTCCTGGTTATCGTGGCCGCCTACGTCGTCGTCCCGGCGATCGCCAACGAGTACTGGCTCCAGGCGGTCCTGATCCCGTTGCTCATCTTCGCGCTCGCCGCGATCGGCCTCAACCTGCTGACGGGGTACTGCGGGCAGCTGTCGCTCGGCACCGGGGGATTCATGGCGGTCGGCGGCTACATGACCTACAAGATCACGACCAACATCCCCGAAATCAATATTCTCGTGGTGTTCCTGCTCGCCGGTTTGATTGCGGCGCTGGTCGGTCTCGTCTTCGGCATCCCCAGCCTGCGCATCAAGGGCTTCTACCTGGCCGTGGCCACGCTGGCGGCGCAGTTCTTCCTGAGTTGGCTGTTCAACAAGGTCGGCTGGTTCGTCAACTACAACTCCTCGGGCACGATCACGGCGCCGCCGCGCGAGGTCTTGGGCGTCATGATCACCGGGCCCGAGGCGACGGCCGAGGTCCGCTATGTGGTCGCGCTCACCCTGCTCGTCGTCTTCGCGCTGGCGGCCAAGAACCTGGTGCGCGGTCGCGTGGGGCGCTCGTGGATGGCGATCCGCGACATGGACATCGCGGCCGAGATCATCGGCATCCGCCCCTATCAGACCAAACTGCTCGCCTTCGCCATTTCCTCGTTCTACTGCGGGGTGGCGGGGGCGATGATGGTGTTCCTCTGGCTGGGGAGCGCCGAGACCGAGGCGTTCGACATCTTCGTGTCCTTCGACGTCCTGTTCATGGTCATTATCGGCGGGCTGGGCAGCATCCTGGGATCGTTCCTGGGCGCGGCCTTCATCGTGCTCGTGCCCGTGTTCCTGACCAATGCGCCGCCGCTCGTCGGGCTCACCATGCCGATCGACCTTCAGAAGCACCTCGAAGTAATCATTTTCGGAGGACTGATCATCTTCTTCCTGATCGTCGAGCCGCACGGCCTGGCGCGGCTGTGGCAGATTGCGAAGGAGAAGCTTCGCCTTTGGCCGTTCCCCTACTGACGCCGGCCGGCGCGGGGCGCAATTGCGAGGCTCCGGCGCCCATGCTAGAAATTGGCGCAGTCAGAGAGGCCGGAACCGGCCGGAACCCTTCAATGCAGGGAGGACAGTATGAAATTTAAGACTTTGTTCCTGGGCGCCGCCGCCGGGGTACTCGGCGTTTCGGCGTTGGGCGCCAGCGCGGCGCTCGCCCAGAACGAGCAGTTCATCCCGATGCTCGTCTATCGCACCGGGCCCTACGCGCCGAGCGGCATTCCCGTGGCCAACGGATTCCGCGACTACTACACGCTGATCAACAAGCGCGACGGGGGCATCAACGGCGTCAAGATCACCTTCGAGGAGTGCGAGACCGAGTACAACACCAAGCTGGGCGTCGAGTGCTACGAGAAGCTGAAAAACAAGGGGCCGACCGGCGCCTCGCTGGTGAACCCCTTCAGCACCGGCATCACCTATCAGCTCATCCCCAAGGCCCCGGTGGACAAGATACCGATCCTGTCGATGGGCTACGGCCGCACGGCCGCGGCCGACGGGCGGTTCTTCCCGTGGGTGTTCAATTTCCCGACCACGTACTGGAGCCAGGCCTCGGCCTTCATTCATTACGTGGCCCAGCAGGAGGGCGGATTCGACAAGCTCAAGGGCAAGAAGATCACCCATATTTACCACAACAGCGCCTACGGCAAGGAAGCGAACCCGACGCTCAAGGCCCTGGCCGAGAAATACGGCTATAAGCTGACGCTGCTCGCCGTCGACCACCCGGGCCAGGAGCAGAAGGCGACCTGGCTGCAGATCCGCCGGCTCAGGCCCGACTGGATCTTCATGTCGGGCTGGGGCGTGATGAACCAGGTGGCCATCAAGGAAGCGGCGTCGATCAACTACCCGATGGGTCACTTCGTCGGCAACTGGTGGTCGGGCTCGGATGCGGACGTGATTCCGGCCGGCGACGGCGCGAAGGGATACAAGTCGGCTGCCTTCCACGGCGCCGGGGCGAAATGGAAGGTGCACAAGGACATCATCAAGTACGTCTACGGCGGTGACGAAGCCGAGGCCAGGCGAAACAATCTGGGCGAGGTGCTGTACAACCGCACCTTGGTGAACGCCATGTACGGTGTCGAGGCGATTCGCACGGCCATGGCCAAGTTCGGCAACAAGCCGATGACCGGCGAGCAGGTTCGCTGGGGCCTGGAAAACCTGAATCTCACCGAGGAACGCCTCGAACAACTCGGCATGAAGGGCATGCTCCGGCCAATCAAGATCAGCTGCGAGGACCACGAAACGAGCGGACCCATCGTTATTCAACAATGGGATGGCGAGAAGTGGAACATCGTCAGCGATTGGGTGTCGCCGATCCGCACGGTCGTGCGGCCGATGATCGAAAAGGCCGCGGCGGAGTACGCCAAGGAAAACAACATCGCGCCGCGCAACTGCACGTGATTGGTCCCGGCCAACGCATAAAGCGCGGCCGGCAGGAGCCGTGAGCGAGATTCTGGCTTCGGCCAGGACGCAGCCGGCGGTCGGCCCCGACCGGCCGCCGGTGCTCCGGCTCAATAACGTCGAGGTCATCTACGACCACGTGATCCTGGTCTTGAAGGGGGTCTCCCTCGAGGTTCCCGAGGGCGGCATCGTGGCCCTGCTCGGGGCCAACGGGGCGGGCAAGACGACCACGCTGAAGGCCATCTCCAACCTGTTGCGCGCCGAGCGGGGCGACGTGACCAAGGGCTCGATCGAGTTCGCCGGCGAGCGCGTCGACCGCCTGACCCCGAACGAATTGGTCAAACGCGGCGTCATCCAGGTGATGGAAGGCCGGCATTGCTTCGAGCACCTGACCATCGAGGAGAACCTGCTGACCGGCGCCTACACCCGCGGCGGCGGCGCCGAGATCCAGAAGGACCTGGAAATGGTCTACCGCTACTTCCCGCAACTCAAGGAGCGGCGCACCGCCCAGGCCGGCTACACATCGGGCGGCGAGCAGCAGATGTGTGCGATCGGCCGGGCGCTCATGAGCCGGCCGAAGATGATCCTGCTCGACGAACCGTCGATGGGCCTGGCCCCGCAGTTGGTCGAGGGAATCTTCGAGACCGTGCGGCGGCTCAACGAGGACGAAGGGGTGACCTTCCTGCTCGCGGAGCAGAACACCTACATGGCGCTCAAGTACGCCTCGTACGGCTACATCTTGGAGAACGGCCGCGTGGTCCTCGATGGCGACGCTGAAGCGCTCGGCCAGAACGAGGACGTAAAGGAATTCTACCTCGGCCTGTCCGCCAGCGGCCGCAAGAGCTACCGCGACGTCAAGCACTACAAGCGGCGCAAGCGCTGGCTGGCGTGAGGCCATGACCGGCGCGGCGGAATATTACGACGAGCGCGAGGCGCGCGATCCGGAGCAACGCGAAGCGGCGCTGATGGCGGCCTTGCCGCGCCAGATCGCGCACGCCAAGGTGGCAGCGCCCGCGTACGCCCGGATCCTCGAGGGCGTCGACCCCGCCCCGGTTACGAGCCGCGCCGCGCTCGCCGCCCTTCCGCTCACGCGCAAAAGCGAGCTGATCGCGCTGCAGAAGGAAGCCCCGCCGCTGGGCGGCCTGGCCGCCGTCGCGCCGGGGGCGGCGGCGCGCCTGTTCGCCTCGCCGGGGCCGGCTTACGAGCCGGAGGGGGCGCGCCCCGACTACTGGCGCTCGGCGCGCGCGCTCTTCGCCGCGGGTTTTCGCGGCGGCGAGGTCGTGCACAACGCCTTCTCCTATCACCTCACCCCGGGCGGCTGGATCATCGATTCCGGCCTGCGCGCGCTCGGCTGCACGGTGGTTCCGGCCGGCGTCGGCAACACCGAGGCCCAGGTCCGGGCCATCGCCCAGTTGCGGCCGGCCGGCTACACCGGTACGCCGGACTTCCTCAAGGTGCTGCTCGACAAGGGCGCCGAGCTCGGCCTCGACTGCGGCAGCATCGCCAAGGCGCTGGTCTCCGGCGGGGCCCTGTTCCCGTCGTTGCGCGCCGAGTACGCCGGGCGCGGCGTTGCCGTCCTGCAGTGCTACGCCACCGCGGACCTCGGCCTCATCGCCTACGAATCCGCGGCCGACCAGGGCATGATCGTCGACGAGGATCTGATCGTCGAGATCGTCCGCCCGGGCACCGGCGATCCCGTGCCCGAGGGCGATGTGGGCGAGGTCGTGGTCACGACGCTCGACCCCGACTATCCGCTGATCCGCTTCGCCACCGGCGACCTCTCGGCCGTGTTGCCGGGGCGCAGCCCGTGCGGGCGGACCAACCTGCGGCTCAAGGGCTGGATGGGCCGCGCCGACCAGACCACCAAGGTCAAGGGCATGTTCGTCCACCCCGGCCAGGTGGCTGAGGTGGTCAAGCGCCATCCCGAGGTCGCCAGGGCCCGCCTCGTGGTGTCGCGCCAGGGCGAGGCCGACGCCATGACCCTGCATTGCGAGGTCGATCCCGCAGGCGACCCGGCCCGGCGCGAGGCGCTCGCGCGGGCGATCGCGGAGGCGCTCCACTCCGCGACCAAGCTGAAGGGCGAGGTGCGCCTGCACGGCCCCGGCGAGCTGCCCAACGACGGCAAGGTCATCGAGGACGCCCGCTCCTACGACTGAGCGCCGGCCCCGGGACGAAATAATCAAAATTGTGCCTTAATTGGGGCCAAGTCCGAACACAATCCCCCGCTATACAAATAATCACGGAGACTTCCCCTCTCTGTCAGAGGCTTCCAGCCGGTCTCGCGACGATTGCCCCCCAACAGGCTGGAAACTCAGGCGGCCGCCGGACCCGATCCCGGCGACCGCCGTCCCTTTTTCGGGACCCGCCGAGCCGTGGCGCCAACCGCGATTTGGCGGCGCGGGGCCCATCTGCTATATGCACGCCGGCCCAGACCCCCGCGACTTCGCGATGTATAAGGCGCCCGTGCTGCCCTACGACCTCGACCCGACGCGCCCGCCATGAGCCTGTTCGAAGGCCGCGACCTCCTGTGCGTGCGCGGCGAGCGGCGCGTGTTCGCGGGGCTGGACTTCGCGCTCCCCGCCGGCGGGGCCCTGGTGCTGACCGGGCCGAACGGGAGCGGCAAGTCGAGCCTGCTGCGCCTCATGGCCGGCCTGCTCAAGCCGGCCGCCGGCGCGCTGTTGTGGGGCGGCGAGGAGATCGCCGAGAACCCGGACGCGCACCGCGCCCGGCTCCATTACCTCGGCCACCTCGACGCCGTGAAGCCGGTGCTGACCGCGACCGAGAACCTGCGCTTCTGGGGCGCGGTGGGCGGCGGCGCCGCGGCCGAGGTGGGGCGCGCGCTCGACGGCTTCGGCCTGGGCGCGCTCGCCGAGGTCCCGGGCCGGATGCTCTCGGCCGGGCAGAAGCGGCGCCTGGCGCTGGCCCGCCTGCTCGCCGCGCCGGCCGAGCTGTGGCTGCTCGACGAGCCGAGCGTGGGCCTGGACCGGGACTCGCTCGCCCGGCTGGGCGCCGCCATCGCCGCGCACCGGGCCGGCGGCGGCCGGGTCGTGGCCGCGACGCACGCGCCGCTCGACGTGCCCGGGGCCGAGGTCATGGCCTTGGACCGCTTCGCCGTCGCGCCGGGAGCGGCCTTCGCCGTCGACGCGGAGGCCGGCTGGTGAGGGCGTTCTTCCGGGTCGTCGGACGCGACCTGCGCCTGGCAATGCGCCAGCGCGCGGACGCGAGCCTCGTCGTGCTGTTCTTCGTGCTCACCGCGGCCATGTTCCCCTTCGGCGTCGGGCCGGAGCCGAACCTGCTCGCGCGCATGGCGCCGGGGGTCATCTGGGTGACCGCGTTGCTGGCCGTGCTGCTGTCGCTCGAGCGCCTGTTCCTGGCCGACTACGAGGACGGTTCGCTCGAGCTCCTGGCCCTTGCGCCGCTGCCGCTCGAGGCGACGGTGCTGGCCAAGGTGCTGGCCCACTGGCTGACCACCGGCCTGCCGCTCATTGCCGCCGCGCCCCTGCTCGGCCTGCTCTACAACATGGACGCGGCCGGGTTGCCGATGCTCGTGCTCGCCATGCTGCTCGGCAGCCCGACCCTCAACCTGATCGGCGCGATCGGTGCGGCGCTGACCCTGGGCGCCCGGCGCGGCGGGGTGCTGATCCCCCTCCTCGTCCTGCCGCTCAACGTCCCGGTGCTCATCTTCGGGGTGGCCGCGTTGGACGCCGCCCTGGCCGGATTGAGCGCGCGCCCGCACCTGCTGTTCCTCGGCGCCCTGTTGCTGGTCTCGCTGCTGGTCGCCCCCCTCGCCGGGGCCGCGGCCTTGCGGCAGGCGCTGGAATGATTAGGTTACTGTCTAGCGGCGCGCAGCCCCCCGAGAGCGACAAAGTCCGAGAGCGACAAAGTCCGCAGGATGCACCGTTTCGCCAACCCCGGCCGTTTCATGCGCCTGGCCAACGCCGTCTTGCCGTGGAGCGCGACCCTCACGGCCGTCCTGATCGCGCTCGGCCTTTACCTGGCCCTTTTCGAGGCGCCGGCCGACTACCAGCAGGGCGAGAGCGTGCGCATCATGTACGTCCACGTGCCATCCGCCTGGATGGCGCTGTTCGTGTACAGCGTAATCTCGGCGGCGAGCGCCGTCTCGCTGATCTGGCGCCATCCGCTGGCCGACATCGTCGCCAAGGCGTCCTCGCCGGTGGGCGCGTGTTTCACCCTCCTGGCGCTGGTCACCGGCTCGCTCTGGGGCAAGCCGATGTGGGGCGCCTGGTGGGTGTGGGACGCGCGCCTGACCTCGGTCCTGGTGCTGTTCTTCCTCTATCTGGGGCACATGGCGCTCATCAACGCCTTCGAGGACCCGAGCCGGGGCTATCGGGCGGCGGCGGTGCTCGCGCTGGTCGGGTTCGTCAACGTGCCGATCATCAAGTTTTCGGTCGAGTGGTGGAGCACCCTGCACCAGCCGGCGAGCGTGTTCCGGATGGGCGGGCCGACCATCCACCCGTCCCTGCTCTGGCCGCTGCTGATCATGGCGTTGGGGTTCACGCTCTATTACGTGACCCTGCTGCTCCTGCGCGTCAAAAGCGAGCTGATCGCGGCCCGCGTGCGCGCCCGCTCCCTGGCGGCGGCGGACGCGGCGTGAGCGGCGCCGGGGCCGGCAGGCCGGGTATTGAGCTAAATCAGTGACGCGGCCGGCGCGCGCACCCTACATTATGATGCACAACATTATGATGCACAGGCCTAGGATTCGGGCGGCGTGATGGAGCG
>JBHHZJ010000002.1:0-95088 GCA_046758005.1 Kiloniellaceae bacterium | reverse complement strand
GAATTAAGTATACTGTCACCGAATTATGAGAATTATGTCCCCGCATTACCGCCGTAATTCGAGCGAGGCGCCGTTGGGGACGTGCCGGCGCACGAAGTCGATGACGCGCGAGGGCACCTGCGGGAAGTCGAAAAGATCGGCGTGCGCCCCCTGCTCCAGGACCATGAATTCCTTGGGCTCGGGTGCGGCCTCGAACAGACGGCGGCCGTAGCGCAGCGGCACGGTCCGGTCGCGCGCGCCGTGCAGCACGAGCAGCGGCGCCGCGATCCGCCCGACACGGTCGAGCGAGTTCCACTTGTCGAGCAGCAGCCAGCGCGCCGGCAGGTACCAGTAATGCAGCTGCGCCAACTCGGCGATCGAGGTGTAGGGCGCCTCGAGGATCAGCGCCGCAGTCGGCCGCTCGGCCGCCATCTTGACCGCGATCCCGGTGCCCAGGCTCTCGCCGAAGAGCACGGTGCGCTCCGGGCCGACGCCCTGCCCTGCCAGCCAGTCGAGCAGCAGGCGCGCGTCGGCCGTGAGATCCTCCTCCGTCGGCCGGCCCGGATTGCCGCCGTAACCGCGATAGCCGGCGAACAGGGCCCCGAACCCGGCGCGCATCAACGCGGCCAGCTTGGGCACGCGGTCCCCCAAGTGCCCGGCGTTGCCGTGGAAGACCACGACCACCGGGCCGTCGGGCTCGACCGGCGGCCGGTACCAGTGGGTGAGCCGCAGGCCGTCGGCGGTCTCGGTGGAGACCTCCTGGAGTCCGGGCACGCCGGCCTGCGCGATATCGGGCGCCTCCTTGGCGCCGGGATAGAGCAGCGTGCGCTGCATCAGGAAGACCGCGCCGGCGAGCAGAAGGTACGCGCCAAGCGCCGTGCCGATCACGTTCATGCCGGGACTCCCGCTGTCACGCCGCAAAATCTAGCGCCTGCCGGCGCGCGCGCAAGGCAGTTGCCGCCGGACCCCGCGCCCAAACCGGTCCGGCTGAAACATTTTCTTGTAACGGCGGTAAGAATTCCTTAATTTAACATTAACAATCGTCCAAAATTACTATTTAACACTCAGGGATTGGATTTTTACGATGAGCCGGATCTACGTGCTGCACGAGAACAGCGCCTGGGTGGAGCCCCTGCGCGAGGCCTTCGTCGAGCTCGGCCTCCCTTACGAGGAATGGTTCCTCGACGAAGGCACGGTGGCCTTCGACGCCGAACCGCCGCAGGGCGTGTTCTACAACCGGATGAGCGCCTCCTCGCACACGCGCGGGCACCGCTACGCGCCGGAGTTGACCCACGGCGTGCTCAACTGGCTGGAGGCGCACGGCCGCCGCACGGTCAACACCAGCCGGGCGTTGTATCTGGAGGTCAGCAAGCTGGCCCAGTACGCCGCGCTCAACCGCGCCGGCGTCCGGACGCCGCGCACGGTGGCCGCGGTCGGCCGCGACAACGTGCTGGCGGCTGCGCGCGGCTTCGGCCCCGGTCCCTACATCCTGAAGCCCAACCGCGGCGGCAAGGGGCTGGGAGTGCAGCTTTTCCAGTCGGTGGACGCCATCGCCGCCTACCTCGACGGCGCGCAGGCGGCCGAAGAGGCCCCCATCGACGGGGTCTGGTTGATTCAGGAATACGTCCGCCCACCCGCGCCGTTCATCACCCGCTGCGAGTTCGTCGGCGGCATGTTCCTCTACGCGGTCCGGGTTGACACGAGCGACGGGTTCGAGCTGTGCCCGGCGGATGCCTGCAACGTCGAGGACGCCTTCTGTCCGGCCGATGCGCCCAAGCCGAACAAGTTCACCATAGTCCGCGACTTCGCGCACCCGATCCTCGAGCGCTACGCCCGCTTCCTGCGCGACAACGATACCGAGATCGCCGGGATCGAATTCATTACGGATCGCTCCGGCGAGTTGTTCACCTACGATGTGAACACGAACACCAACTACAACGCGCAGGCCGAGGCGGACGCGGCCGTGCCCCTGACCGGCATGCGGGCGGTGGCCCGCTTCCTCGGCGAGGAACTGGCCAGGGTCCAGGGCCTGACCCCCGGCGTCGCCGCCGAGTAGAGGCCGGCGCCGGTCACGCCGCGTAGCCGGGGTCCTCGCCGTCCAGGAGACGCTTGAGCGCGGCGAAGTGGGCGCGGGCGTAAGGATCGTCCGCGCCGCGGCGCTGGTCGAAGGCGCCGGCGGCCAGGTTGTCGCCGACGCGCTTGAGCGGCCGGCCCGTGCTCATGGCCAGCACCTGCACCTGGCAGGCGCGCTCCAGGTAGTAGAGATCACTGAACGCCTTGGCCACCGACGGGCCGACCACGATCACGCCGTGGTTGGCGAGGAACAGGACGCGCTTGGCGCCGAGCGCCGCGGCGATGCGCGCGCCCTCCTCGCGCTCGTTGGCCGGGCCGTTGTAGCTCTCGTCATAGGCCACGTCGCCGTAAAAGCGCAGCGAGTTCTGGTGCACCGGCTCGAGCCGCCCGCCCTCGACGGCGGTGAGCGCCGTGGCGTAGGGCATGTGCGTGTGCAGCACGCAGCGCGCCCCCGGGTGCCGCAGGTGAACCTGCGAGTGGATGCAGAAGGCGCTCGCCTCGACCTCGCCGTCGCCCTCGATCACCTCGCCGTCCCCGTTCACCAGCAGGACGTCACGCGCCCTGACCTGCGACCAGTGCACGCCGTAGGGATTGATCAGAAAACGGTCCGCCGCGTCCGGCGCCGCCGTGCTGAAATGGTTGCAGATCCCCTCGTGGAGGCCGAAGCGCGCCGCCAAGCGCAGCGCCGCGGCGAGGTCGTTGCGCGCCTCCCGGAGCGGCTCGTTCATTCCAGCCTCCGCAGCATCATGGGTCACCGCGGGCGACGATAGCGCCCGCGCGGGTTCGCGGGCAAGGGCCGGGGCCGCGCCGCCGCGTCAGACGCCGCCGCACAGGAAGTCGCGGAAGCGGCGCGCCACCTCCGCCGGCTTGACCGTCGGCCGCCCGAGCTTGGCGATCGAACCGGGCTTGATGCGCAGGTGGACGAGATGCGGGCCCGGCGCGCCCAGCGCCTCCCGCAGAGCATCTTCGAAGCCGTCGAGGCCATCGCAGCCGGCGGCCCCGCGATAGCCGCAAGCGAGCGCCAATCGGGGAAAGTCGACGTTGGCCGCGGCGGTGGCCTGGCCCCCGGTGGAATCGTGAACCCCGTTGTCCAGCAGGATGTGGATCAGGTTGGGCGGCGCCTCGGAGCCGATGGTGGCCCAGGTCCCCAGTTTCATCAGCGCCGCCCCGTCGCCGTCGAGGACCACCACCGGCCGGCCGACGTTGAGCGCGACCCCCAGGCCCATGGCGCTGGCGCAGCCCATGGAGCCGACCTGGTAGAGGTGCTGCGCCCGGTCCGCCAGCGTGAACAGCTCGCGCCCGCACTTGCCGGTCGTGGCGATGATCGCGGCCGAGTCCGGAACCCCGGCCAGCAGCCGCTCGAGCGCCGCGAACCGCGCAGGTCGCTCGCCGCCCCCGCGCAGGTCGCGCGCCCGGCCGCGCGGGCGCGCGGGAACCTCGGGCCGATCCAGGCCCTCCTCCGCGACGCTGCCCTTCTCCATGATGAAGGCGTAGGGCAGGCCGCTGTCGCGCATCGCCGCCTCGGCGGCGTCGAGGGCCGCGGCGATGTCGGCCTCCGCCTTCGGAAACGCGCGATGGCGCACCGCCATGTCGTCGAGCAGCCGGGCCATGACCCGACCCATGAGTTCGTGCTGCGGCTCGTCCCGGAGCCCCGGCCGGCCGCGCCAGGTGACCACCAGCAGGGTCGGGATGCGGAACGGCCAGTTGAGCGAAGTGACGGGGTTGACGACGTTGCCGAGACCCGAATTCTGGCACATGACGACCGTGCCCCGGCCGGCCAGCCAGGCGCCCGCGGCGATCGCCACCGCCTCGCCCTCGCTCGCCGCGCCGACATAGTCCGTGCCGCGATCGCCGATCACCCGGTTGATCATCGGCGTCAGGAAGGAGCACGGCACGCCGCTGTAGAAGTCGAAGCCACGGTGCCCGGCTTCGCGCAGGAACGCATCGGCGCGGATCACATCCGCCCCCGCTTCGGGGTCGAGAAGACATGGCGGGTCCACGCCGGGGAAATACGCCGGCGCGCCGGAGACAGGGCCGGCATCGCCCCTCCACGACCGTTCCGTGAACGTTACGGCGAAGTCTTTACCCCGGGCCTCGGCCCGCCTCAAGACCTCGATGGCCACGTTCGCTCAGCGGCGGAGGCAGCCGGGCGGGCCTTCGCGCCGCGCCCGCGCCGCGCACGCCGAAACATATGCGAACCACGGAGGCACAGAGACACAGAGGACAAACGAGAAACGGCGCGTCTCGGAACAAATCCGTCCATTCGGCGATGGGAAAGGGTGATCTGCCTGATTCGCTCTTTGTGTCTATCGGGTGCTGTGTCAGTTTTGCCCGAATGCCCAGTACCAAGAACTGTGACGATCGAGACCCTCTGACGGATCGCGTTATCGGCCTTGCGATCACGGTTCATCGCGCCCTCGGCCCGGGTCTTCTCGAATCAGCTTATGAGGAATGCCTCGCCTTCGAACTCCAGGCCCATGCGATTCCCTTCAGACGCCAGGTACCCCTGCCCGTTGTCTACAAGTCAGTTAACCTGAATTGCGGATACCGCATGGACTTGGTCGTCGATAAACAGCTGGTCGTGGAACTGAAAACCGTGGAAAAAATTCTCCCGATTCACGAGGCTCAATTGTTGACCTATCTAAAGCTTAGCGGAATTCGGACTGGCCTCCTGCTGAATTTCAATACATCGGTATTGAAAGATGGAATTCGACGGCGCGTGCTATAAACAACTCGGCAACGCTGTTCTCCCCGTTTGCTCTGTGCCTCTGTGCCTCTGTGGTTCATAACAACGCCGGCAAGACAAGCAACGCCCGCAGCGGCCACAATTCTCCCGGAGCGGCAGCGCATCCTCGCTAATCGCGCTAAACTGGCGGGCATGGACGAGGAATTCGCCCCCGAGGGCGCCCTCGACAAGCAGGCCCTGAAGGACCTGTCGAGACGCTCGGACGCCAAGGGCCTGGCGCAGCTCGCCGGCCACGGGGCGGCGCTGGCGGCCACGGGCCTGCTCGTGGCGCAGACGGTGGGAAGCGTGTGGCTCGGCCCGGCACTGGTCGCGCACGCCGTCGTGCTCGTGTTCCTGTTCGCGCCGCTGCACGAGACGATCCACCGTACGGCGTTCGCCAGCCGCCGCCTCAGTGACGCGGCAGCGTGGGTCTGCGGGGCCGCGCTGCTCCTGCCGCCCGAGTTCTTCCGCGCCTTCCACTTCGCTCATCACCGCCACACGCAGGACCCGGCGCGCGACCCGGAACTCGCCGCGGCGAAGCCCGACAGCCTC
This sequence comes from Kiloniellaceae bacterium, assembly GCA_046758005.1. Lineage (GTDB taxonomy): Bacteria > Pseudomonadota > Alphaproteobacteria > Kiloniellales > J153 > JBHHZJ01. The sequence continues at coordinate 89,759 of JBHHZJ010000002.1, read as the reverse complement.
GGCCTCTACCTGTGGCACGTTTCGGGCCTGCCGTACTGGCGCGATCGGGCGGCGGCGCTGGCGCGTCACGCCTCGGGACGGGTCGAGGAGCCCTTCATCGCCCCCAGGATGCGCCCGGCGATCGTTCGCGAGGCCCGAATCCTCCTACTGTTCTACGCTGCGCTCGCCGTGGCATCCGCGCTCTCGGGCAGCTGGGCGGCGCTCTGGTACTGGGCCGCGCCGGCGCTCCTCGGCCAGCCATTCCTGCGGATGTACCTCCTGGCCGAGCACACGGGGTGTCCGTTGGTCCAGCACATGCTGGAGAACTCGCGCACGACGCATACCAACGCGTTGGTGCGCCGGCTCGCCTGGAACATGCCCTACCACGCGGAGCACCACGCCTACCCGGCGCTGCCGTTCCACGCCCTGCCGGCAGCCCACGCGTTGCTCAAGGATCGGATCGCCGTCCAGGCGCCCGGCTACCTGGCGGTCCAGCGGCAAATCCTCGCCGGCCTGGGCCGCCGCCGCCCGGCCGCGGCCCGGCGGTAGGGCCCCGAAACGGCCGTAGGAGGTCGTCCTTACGAAGCGGTCGCGGTCAGCGACGAAGTCTCGGCCTCGGCCTCGGCGGCGCTGGCCACGGCGACGTCGCCAGAAATCTCGCCGCCCGCCTCGATGGCGATGCGCGCATAGCGGATCCTGCCCGAGGCGCGGCCGGTCGCCGTGATGGCGAGTTGGCCGCGCACCGCCAGCGCGCCCTCGACTGCGCCCGCGATCTCGGCCCGCTCGACCTCGGCCGTGCCCTTGAACAGGCCGCCCTTGAGCACCTCCAGGGCTTCGGCCTTGAGCGAGGCCTCGACCCGGCCCTCGACCACGAGGGTGCGGCACGATTCGACCTCGCCCTTGACCTGGATGCCCTGGCCGACGATGAGGGTGCCGCGGGGTGCGCTCTCCGGGCGCGCGCCCGGCGGGGCGGAGCCGACCGGCGAGATCCCGACCACGCCCTTGGGCAGGGGCCGTTTTCCGGTCGTCTCCCCGGCGCGCAGCGGGATCGAGGCCCGCGGGGGCTGATTCGTGGAGCTCATGTCCTTCGTCTCCCTGTGTTGGCGTCGTTCGCGCCCTTTGCCCGGCAGGTTAGCGGAGCCGGCCCACCGGGGACCAGAACAAATTTCCGGCCGGGGCGAGGCCGGCCCCGACCGAGCGGCCGCTCCGGGTCGAGATCGACCTGGCGGGCCCGTCGGTCCTGTCGATCCCATATAGAGGTCCAGGGAGTCGGGAGGTGGGGAGCCAAATGAAGCAAACGTCACGGAAGGGCACGGCCAAACCGCGCCGGAATCGCCGCCCGCCCGCCAGGGCGAAGGCCGTCAGCCTGGCGCTCCAGGGCGGCGGTTCGCACGGCGCCTTCACCTGGGGCGTGCTCGACCGCCTGCTCGAGGACGACCGGGTCGAGATCGAGGCGATCAGCGGAACCAGCGCCGGCGCCATGAACGCCGCCGCGCTCGCCGACGGGATGCTGCGCGGCGGCCGCGAGGGCGCACGCGCCGCGCTCGCCCGCTTGTGGGAGGAAGTCGCCCGCGTCGGCCGTTTCGGCCCCATTCAGCGCGGGCCGTTCGAGGTGGCGACCGGCGACTGGAACCTGCACGATTCGCCGAGCTACATCCTGTTCGACTGGATGAGCCGATTCCTGTCGCCCTACCAGTTCAACCCGCTCAACTTCAACCCGCTGATGGACGTCCTGCGCGCGGTGGTGGACTTCGACAACGTCCGGCGCTGCGACCAGGTCAAGCTGTTCATCGCGACGACCAGCGTGCGCACCGGCAAGATACGCATCTTCGAGAACGCCGAGCTCAGCGCCGAGGCGATCATGGCCTCGGCCTGCCTGCCGCACCTGTTCCAGGCAGTCGAGATCGACGGCGAGCCGTTCTGGGACGGCGGCTACATGGGCAACCCGGCGATCTATCCGCTGATCTACAGATGCGGCACGCGCGACGTCGTGATCGTCCAGATCAACCCCATGGTCCGCGACGACACCCCGAAGACGACGCCGGACATTCTCGACCGCCTGAACGAGATCAGCTTCAACTCCAGCCTGATGCGGGAGATGCGGGCGATCGCGTTCGTCGGCCGGCTGTTGGAGGAGAACCGGCTCGACGAGGCCCGCTACAAGCGCATGCTGATCCACCGCATCGACGCGCCCGAGGAGATGGCGGCCCTCGGCGTATCCAGCAAGCTCAACGCCGAGCGGGAGTTCCTGGTGCATCTGCGCGACATCGGCCGGACGGCGGCGGCCGCGTGGCTGGAGAGGAACTTCGAGGCGCTGGGCCGGCGCTCCACGGTCGACATCCTTGCCGACTACCTGTAGCGCGCTGCGGGCCGCGTGGCGCGACGCGGCTGCTCAGCCGTAGCGGCCGGTGATGTAGCCCAGCGTGCGCTCGTCGCGCGGGTGCGTGAAGATATGCTCCGTGGGCCCGACCTCCACCATCCGACCCATGTGGAAGAAGGCGGTGCTCTGGGACACGCGGGCCGCCTGCTGCATGTTGTGGGTGACGATGACGATGGTCAGGGTCTCACGTAGCTCGTCGATCAGCTCCTCGATCTGGGCGGTCGCGATGGGGTCGAGCGCCGAGCACGGCTCGTCCATCAGCAGCATCTCCGGGTTGACGGCGATGGCCCGCGCGATGCACAGGCGCTGCTGCTGGCCGCCGGACAGGCTCGTCCCGGGTTCGTGCAGGCGATCCTTCACCTGGTCCCACAGGGCCGCCCGCACCAGGCTGTGCTCGACGATCTCCTGCAACTCCGCCCTGCCCTGCGCCATGCCGTGGATGCGCGGGCCGTAGGCCACGTTGTCGAAGACCGACTTCGGAAACGGGTTCGGCTTCTGGAACACCATGCCGACCCGCGCGCGCAACTGCACCACGTCCAGGTCGGAAGCGTAGATGTCCCGCCCGTCGATCAGGACCGTCCCCGCGACCCGGCAGCCCGGGATGACGTCGTTCATGCGGTTGAGGCAACGGATGAACGTGGACTTGCCGCAGCCGGACGGCCCGATGAGGGCCGTGACCCGGTCGCGCGGGATGTCGAGGTCGACGCCGGTGATGGCCGGCTTGTCGCCGTAGAAGACGCTCAGGCCGCGCGTGACGACCTTGATCGACTCCGGCGCGGCCTCCTCGCCGGCCCGGATCGGCGGCGCATCCGCATCGTCACGAGGCGGCGCCTGGACCTCGGCGGTCACGATCCGTGAACTCCCCCGGCATCTTGCGGCGGCCCGCCGGCGCGCGGGCCCGGGCGACAAACTAGCGCCTCCGCGCGGCGGCGCAATACGGCGTGTAATACCGAAGGGCATTTTGATCGACTCACAATGCCCTTCGGCAAGCGCGACCGCGCGCCCGAGCATGGGCGAGGAAAGCCTGCGTGGCGTTTGAACGCCCAGCGGTCATTTTCAATGACCGCTGGCATAACGCGCGCGGCTCGAAATCCGATCGCGCCCTCCCGGGGGCCGGCGGCCGCCCTGGGCAAGGCGAAGGCCCGGCGGCCATCGCCTGGCCGCCGGGTCCCGAACTCGATTTGCGGAAGCCCTATCCGTCAGGCGGTCGCCGCCGCGGCGCCGCCGGTCGCGCCGCGCCCGTGCGGCGTCCGCGAGGCCCGAGGCAGGTCCTTCTTGACGTACTTCGTGTCGTAGCCGTTGAACACGTGGCCGAGCAGCCCGCGATCCAGATCCGAGGTCCCGAACATCCAGTCGGCGATGGGGAACGTCAGGTTCATGTTCCGCTCCATCATGATCGACTGGTTGTGGTGCGCCGCGTGATGCCGCCGGATCGTGTTGACGAACGGGCAGTTGCGCACGAACGCGCTCTCGTCGATGTGGCAGCAGAAATGCATGAACTCGTACACGAGATACATGCCGGTCGTGGTGCAGATCAGCAGCCAGCCCGCGTTCGCCGAGATCAGCCAGCCGAGCACGAGCGCGCCCGGAATCGACATCAGGATGAAGACCACCAGCGCATACGGCGGAAAGAACGTGACCCGCCAGTCCTTGTGATCGGCGAACCGCATCTCGTCGTCGGTGAAGAACTGATGGTGCATGAGTGTGTGGCGCGTGTAGATCGCGCGCAGGGCCCTGGATTTCTGCGGCCGGTGCATCACGTAGCGGTGCACGAACCGCTCGAAGACGTTGCACAGCAGGAAAACGATCGGGACCGTCAGCCACTCCCACCAGCTTACGTCGCGGATGTGCGAGACGTAGATGTAGAACCCGGCAATACCGATCGTGTAGATCACCGCAACGTGCAGCCAACCGTTGTACCACCCGACGATCCTCCGCCGGTACTCCCGGCGGAAGTCGCGCTGGCGCTCGGTCATGCCGGTATCGGTCAGTTCCATCGGTGTGTCCTCCTCGGCTCCGCGCCGGCGGCCCCGATCCTTCCCGCCGGTGGCGCGCCAAGGCGCCTCGCCCTCGAGTCACGCTAATATATTACAAATACTTCACGACCGCATCAAGGCCAAACCGGTCACGCCGCGTGGTCCCGTTGGTCCGGTGGAGCGGCGGCCACGCGAGGTTCGGCGTCCTGTCCGTCATGTGTGACCGACCTCGGCGACGCCGTTCTTGACCCTCTCCGACACCTTCAGCGCCTTGCCGAGCGTGCCGCCGGGGAAGACCTCGACCTCGATCCGGCCCTCGGTGAGGAAGTTGATCCTGTCGGCGAAGACCTTGGCCCCAAGCTCCATGAGCGGCCCGCCGCCCCAGCTCGTCGCCATGCGCCACTTGTGCTGCGCCTCGGCGGCGGCCGGGCGCGGCGCGGACAGGCCGATCGTCACGGCCGCCAGCGCGCCGACCGTCATCAGATATTTGGAAAGCTTCATGACCTCCTCCCTTCAGTGATCCTCCGATTGGGTGCCGCCCGCCGTTTCGCCGGCGGGGCCGGATGATTTTTCCCGAGTCGCAGCGACCGGCCGTGCCGCAGGCCGCCGCGCCGGCAATGTTCTTCAACGCTTCGTCGATGTCCGCGCTCGTCATCTCCCAGTCGTTGTCGAAGTCGGCGACGATCCCGCGCATGAAAGCCTCGTGATGGCGCAGCGCCTTCTGGTCGTCGCCGAAGTGATCGGCGAGCAGCGCCAGGGCGAGCTGCGCCGGGGCGTCGCCCTCGTAGGTCCACTCGAAGCCGGTGTCGGAGATGTGCTTCAGGTCGTACCGGGGGTCCAAGGGCCGGCCGTCGACGAGCACTTGGGTGCCGTCGATCGTCCGGCCGCCGGTATAACTTTTATGCCGCCCGCCTTCGCCCGCCCTGCCCTCGGTCTTTGTTCTGATATATCTGACATATGCTAACGGTGGGGCTGCGGCCGGTAAAGTGCCGTGCCCGGCAGGCGCGGGCCGCTAACGGCCGGTCGCGTGCGGGTTCCACGCCCGCTTCGCCCGGCGCAGCCTAGCGGATGGTCTCGGCATCGAGGGTGGCCCGGGTGAAGTCCTCGATGTAATCGAGCAACTCGTCGGAGGCCCGGGCGGCCGCCGCGCCGTCGCCGGCGGCGATGGCCCTGGCCAGTTGGGCATGCAGGCGGGCGCACAGCGGCAGGTCCGCCACCTCCTTGTAATGCTGGTACCAGAAGCGGCGCGACAGGCCGTGCATCAGGCCCATGGCCCGGCTCGCGTACTCGTTGCGCGCGGCGCTGGACACGAGCAGGTTGAGCCGCCGGTCGTAGCGCATGAACGAGATATCGTCGTTCCCGCGCGAGGCCCGTTCCATGCCCTCGGCGATTTCGACGAACTGCGCGCGCTCGTCCTCGGAAAGGCGCCGCGCGGCCTTGCGTGCCATGAGCCGCTCCAGCTCGCGCCGCACCTCGAGCAGCCTGAGTTGCCGCTTGACGTTGATCTCGGAGACCAGGATGCCGCGCCGCGGCAGGATCACCACCAGCCCCTCGCGGGCGAGCCGTTGCAGCGCCTCGCGGATCGGCGTGCGGCCGATGCCGAGGCGCTCGGCCAAGGCCGCTTCCGACAGCACCGCGCCGGGCTCGAGCTCCAGGGTGACGATCAGCTCCTCGAGCTCGCGGTACGCCCGGTCGGTGAGGCTGCTCGACGGCGCACGCGCCGCTCTCGATGCCTTCGTTTCGATGATGGCGCCGGATCCAGTCTCCACGGTTTCCTACCCTTGGCTGGTCCCTGTTGATATCACCGCCAACCTCGAGTTGCGCCGGGCCCTTGCCCGGCCGCAGGCCGCTCAGACCTGCCGGCGTCTTTCCACCAGGGCGCAGAACTTCTCATGTTCCCCCGGATCGACGCGATAGCTGTGATCGTCGTCCGGGAAGACGCCGGCCTTCACCTCCTCAACGTACGTCCTCAGCCCGGCCACCGCCACCTCGGTCAGATTGGCATAGCGCTTGGTGAACTTCGGCTTGAAGTCGGTGAACACGCCGAGCAGATCGTAGCTCAGAAGAATCTGGCCGTCGGTGCCCGCGTCGGCGCCGATGCCGATGGTCGGAATCTCGAGCTGCTCGGAGATGACCTTGGCGGTGGCCGCGGGCACGGCCTCGAACTCCAGCGTGAAGCAGCCGGCATCCTGGATGGCGAGCGCGTCCGCCAGGATATTCATGGCCGATTCGGCCGTGCGCCCCTGGATCTTGAAGCCGCCGAACATGACGATCGTGTGCGGCGTCAGCCCGATGTGCGAGGCGGTCGGGATGCCGGCGTCGACCAGGGCCTTGAGGATGTGCGCCTGGCTCCTGCCGCCCTGCGGCTTGACCGCGCCGCAGCCGGCCTCCTGCATGAAGCGCGTCGCGTTGGCCAGGGCGCGCTCCACGGTGTGGTAGCTCTGATACGGCATGCAGCCGAGCACGAACGTGTTGGGCGCGCCGCGGCGCACAGCCTGGGAGTGCGGGATCATCATGTCCATGCTCGCGGGGATCGTGCTCGGGTGGCCGTGGGCCACCATGGCCAGACTGTCGCCGACGACGCAGACGTCGACCCCGGCCAGTTCCGCCCAGCGCGCCGAGGTGTAGTCGGGCACGGAGGTGTAGACCATCTTCTCCCCGAATCTTCCTCGAATCGCGGATCTCGGTGATCGTGCGCTTGTTGCGCTTCTCCTCGCTCACGGCACGCGCGCCTCCCTGATCGACTCCTGATATATAAGCCGCATGTTTATCGCCGCGCCCAGGGCCGGTCAAGCCGCCGGGAATCGCCGTCCCCGGCCTCGGCGCCGCACGGCTCCACATCCTCTTGCGGTGGCTCCAGACCCGGTCGATTCACCCGGGCCGGTCAGCGCCGGGCGCGGCCCTTGCCCTTATCGCCGGCGGAAAGGATGCGCTCGTAGAGCGCCTCGAAACCGCGTTGCAGGTTCTCACCGAACAGCGGGTCGTCGTTGCGGGCAAACGCACGCGCGATGTCGCGCCAGTCCTGCGCGGTGAGCTTGGCCTCCGCAAGGGGAAGGACCTCGTCCTCCTCCTTCCTCATGTGTGTCTGCAGGAACGTGATATAACCCCTTGCCGCGCGCTGCAAAACCAACGCGACCTCCGGGTCGCGCTCGCACGCCTCGACGGCGTCCTTGAGCACGGCGAGCCGCCGCTCGCCTTCGCCGTGCTGCGCGCTCAGCTCGTCGAGCAGCGGCGCGCATTCCGGCGCGCGTCGTCGCAGCGCCTCGAACAGATGCGCCTCTTCCTTGGGATGGTGGAGGCGGTCGGGGAACACGCGCAGGTAGTACACGATGGAGTAGATGAGATCGAGCGCGGCCGCGTCGGCGCCGGCGTCGATGTCGGCGACGGCGTCCTCCAGGCACGCGAGCACGCGGGCCATGTTGTCGTGCTCGGCGCGAATCGCTCTGGCGGCATCGGCGGCCATGGCGCGGTGAAGTGGGTCGTCGTTGCGCTGGCGGCCTTCATGGTCTTCGCAATTTGGCTCTTTCCCGAGGCCAGACGCCGGAAGGAGCGAAGCGAATAGGGCGCGGTCGGCGCGGCGTCAGCGCCCGGCGCCGAGGGTCCGGTACAGCTCCGGCCGGCGCTGCGTCATGAGGGGATAGCGGTTGCGGACCTCGGCGATGAAGTCGAGGTCGATGAACGCGGTGACGCAGTCCTCCGCGTCCGAGGCGGTGGCGACGATGACTCCCCACGGGTCCACGATCATGCTGCGCCCGACGAAAGAAATTCCGGACTTCGGCTCGACCCCGTACTGCCCCGAGGCCACCACGTAGGCTTGGTTCTCGGTCGCCCGCGCGCGCAGGAAGAACTCCCAGTGGTCGAAGCGGGGGCTGAGGAACGCCGAGGCGCAGACCAGGATCTCCGCGCCGTTCAACGCCATCTCGCGATAGACCTCGGGGAAGCGCAAATCCGAGCAGACCGAGAGGCCGATGCGCGCCAGGTTGGTGCCGTACACGTCCAGGGTCCCGCCCGGCGTTATCTTGTCCGACTCCCTGATCCCGCCCTTGATGTCGACCCGGTTCGGCGCGTCGAACAGGTGCGTCTTGCGGTAGACGCCGATGATCTGGCCCTGCGGCGAAATGAGCGGGACCGAGTTGTAGTACTTGCCGTCGCCCGCGGCCTCGTACATCGAGCCGGCGACGAACATGCCGTAGCGCTTGGCTTTCTCCGCCAGCATGTCGGTGGTCGGGCCGGGAAACGTCTCGGCGATCTGTTTGTAGATCTCCGCGTCGCTGAACCCCAGGCCGGTCCACAGCTCGGGCAACACGACCAGGTCCGAGCCGCGCGAACCGGCCACGTCGAGCCACCGCGCCATCTTCTCGACCGTCGCGTCCTTCTCGCCGTCGGCGGCGGTGATCTGGATCGCCGAAGCGACGAGTTGTCGTTTGCCGTCCATGGTCCGTCTCCCGTTGGTTGCGCGCGGCGCGCCGAGCGCGCATCCGAGTTATCTTATCAGAGGGCCGGGGACGCGCGATAGAAGAGACCGGCCCGGGCGAGGACGACGACGGCTCCCCGCCCCGTCAGGCCTCTTGTGCCCCATAGTAGAGCGTCACCACGTGCCGCGCCTCGGCGAAGAACAGCCAGCGCTCGATCAGCATGCCCGCAGTGGCCGCGAGCACCGCCAGGACGGCGAGCAGGCCGGCCAAGATTCCCTCCGCCGGCAAGGACAGCAGCGTCAGCACCAGCGGCGCGACGAAGCCGCCCAGCAGCGCGTGGCGGCGCAGCTTGTGCGCGTGCTTGCGCGCGACCCGGAAGCCCATCTCGCGCATCAGGTAGTTGTCCTGGGTGTGCGGGCTTTCCAGTTGCCGCACCCGCCCGAGCCGGCCGAGGCCGGTGGCGGTCCCCGGGGACGGGCCCTTCCTCTCGGTGTCGATGGCGCGCCAATAGCCGAGCTTCACGGCCAGGCCGAGCGCGAGCCCGACGGCCGCGAGCCAGGCGAACAGCGGCCGCGCGGCGCCGAAGGGATGGGCGAGCGCGTTGAGCCACAAGGCACCCGTGGCGAACGCGAACACGAGGTAGCCGGGGACCACCCACTCGTTGTGCCACTGGCGGATGGTCTTGAGCGAGGCGTAGATCATGCCCGTGCAGTAGACGGTCAGCACCGCGCAGATCGCGCCGGCCACGCCGAACGCGCCCCACAGGCCCTCGGTCGTGGCGAAGAAGACCCAGCCGATGGCGAAGACGCCGGCGGGCACGTAGGTGACGAGCGACACCACGCCCTCGCGCGACAGCCACGAGCTGCGCCATTGCGTCACCGCGCGCCAGGCCCGCTCGGGATGCCCGAGGTGGAAGGTCGAGGCGAGCAGGCCGACCGTGATCAGCGAGAACGCGAGCGCGAACCCGGCGAACCCGAGCCACCGTTCGCTCGGCAGCACGCCCGCCGCGCCGAACAGGCACAACAGGAACAGCAGGCCGTAGCCGGCCCCGGACAGAGTGGTGAAGACGATGACCGAATAGGCCGGGTGCACGCAACCGCTCCGTCAGCGCGAAAGCACATGGTCGAGCCAGCGAAACACCCTGTCCGCCGCGTCGGCGCCGTTCGAGCCGGCGCCCCGGCCTGCGTCCGCCGATGCCAGAGCCTCGGGCGCCCCGGTCTCGCCGCCGGCGTTTCGTCGCTCCCGCGGCGGCAGGTACTTGTTGACCGGCCGGTAGCCCAGCTCGGGCATCAGGTCGTAGCCGCCGCGCGCGCGCACCAGCTTCGATACCGCGCTGTCGGGGTCCCCGAGGTCGCCGAAATGGCGCGCCCCGGTCGGGCAGGCGCGCACGCACGCCGGCGCGCGGTCCACCTCCTCAAGATTCTCGTTGTAAATGCGATCGATGCACAGCGTGCACTTCTTCATCACGCCGTCGTCGTAGTCGTACTCGCGCGCGCCGTAAGGGCAGGCCCAAGAGCATAGCTTGCAACCGATGCAGGTGTCGGGATCGACCAGCACGATGCCGTCCTCGGCGCGTTTGTACGACGCCCCGGTGGGGCAGACGGTGACGCAGGCCGGCTCCTCGCAGTGCAGGCAGGAGCGCGGGAAGTTGACGGTCATCCCGCCGCCGGCGCCGTCGCTCACCTCGTAGCTGTGGACCCGGTTGAGCCAGACCCCGTAGGCGTCGTCGGCGTAGGGGTTGTGGTCGGTGAGCGGCGCCGCGTCGCCGCCGGTATTCCACTGCTTGCAGCTCACCGCGCACGCGTGACAGCCGACGCACGTGTCGAGGTCGATGACCAGGCCCAGCTTCTTGCAGCTGGTCGGCTCCGGCAGGCTGGTCACGACGACGCCCCCGCCTTGGCGCCGTCCCCGAACTGCGCGCCGAAGCGCAGGATCGCGGGCGGCGGCTTCATCCCGGGCGGCCGATCGAGCGCCGCGTGGCCGAGGTCGGCGTCGTGCGCCTCGGCGGCGGCGCACTTCTCGACCTTGACCCGCAGGTCGAACCAGGCGGCCTGCCCGGTGACCGGATCGCTGTTGCCATAGCGGTAGCCGCCCTCGCCTTCGGGCAGCAGCTCGGAGATGATGTGATTGAGCAGGAAGCCCTTGGTCGCCTCCGGCGACTTCGGGTCGAGGTTCCAGGCCCCGGCGCGCTTGCCGATCGCGTTCCAGGTCCACACGGTGTCGGGGTTGACGCCCTCCATCAGCCGGGCCTGGGCCTTGACCCGGCCGTGGTGGCTGCCGATCCAGACCCAGTCGTCGTCCGCGATCCCCAGCCGGGCCGCCGTATCGCGGTGCAGGTACAGGCGGTTGGCGCCGTGGATCTGCCTCAGCCACGCGTTCTGCGAACCCCAGGAGTGGTACATGGCCATCGGCCGCTGGGTCAGCGCATGCAGCGGGAACTCCTCGGCGTCGACCCCCGCCTCCTCGAGCGGCGTGTACCAGATGGGCAAAGGATCGAAGGCGGCCTCGATCCGGGCCCGGTCGCGCGCGGGTGGCTGCACCGCGCCGTGGCCGCGCGCGGCCAGGCGGAAATTCTGCATGACCTCGCAGTAGATCTGCAGCACCACCGGGTCCGGCTTGCCGATGAAGCCGAAGGAGGTCGCCCACTCCAGGTAGTCCTTGTTGGCGTGCCGGAAGTACCTCTGGGACTCCGGCAGCTCCATGTGCCAGAAGCACTGGTTCGCGACGTATCGCTCGAGCTGCTTCGGGTTGGGCTCGCCGCGGCCGTGCCGGTCGCCGTCCTCGCCGCGCCAGCCGGCCAGCGGGCCGATGCCGGGCGCCCGCTCGTGGTTCACCAGATAGTCTGCGTAGCCGCCCGGATACTTCGGCCCGCCGTCCCCGTCGGTGAATCCGGGCAGGCCGATCCGCGCACCCAGGTCGATCAGCACGTCCTGGAACGGGCGCACGTTGCGGTCCGGCCGGACCACCGGCTGGCGGATCGAATCGGCCGGACCGTCGGCCTCGCAGATCGGCCGGTCGAGCAGCGAGATGCAGTCCCAGCGCTCGAGATACGTCGTGTCGGGCAGGATCAGGTCCGCGTACGCGACCATCTCGGAGAAGTAGGCGTCGGAATAGATGATCTTCGGGATCTTGTAATCCCCGCCTTGCGGGTCCTTCTCGGTCAGCGCCTGCAACACCCCGGGGATGTTCATCGACGAGTTCCAGCTCATGTTGGCCATGTACATGAACAGGAGGTCGACCGGATAGGGGTCGCCCTTGGCGGCGTTGGTGATGACCATGTGCATGAGGCCGTGGGCGGCGAGCGGCGCCTGCCACGAAAAGGCCTTGTCGATGCGCCGCGGCGTGCCGTCCGGTTCCACGAGCAGGTCCTCGGGCCCCATCGGGAATCCGAGCGGCGGCCCCGGCATGGGTTTGTCGGGGGCGACCTGGTCGGGATGTCCGGCGGGCTTGAGCGCGGGCGGCGCGGCCTTCGGGAACGGCGGCTTGTAGCGGAAGCCGCCCGGACAGTCGATGCTGCCGAGCAGGATCTGCAGCAGATGGAGCGCCCGGCAGGTGTGGAACCCGTTGGAATGCGCCGAAATCCCGCGCATCGCGTGCATGCTGACCGGCCGGCCGATCATCCGCTCGTGGCGCCGTCCGGCCCAGTCGGTCCAGGGAACCTCGAGCACCACCTCCTGTTCGAAGGCGGCGTGGGCCAGCTCGGCCGCGAGGCGCCGGATCGTCGCCGCCGGAACGCCGGTCTCGGACGCCACCGCCTCCGGCGCGTAACGCGCCTCGGCGAACCGCTCCACCAGGAGCTGGAAGGCCGGAACGGCGCGGCGCCCGTCGGGCAGCGTCACCTCGCCGCTCAAGGTCGGGGCGAGGCCGGGGGTCCGGGCGTTGACCGGGGCGTTCGCGTGCCGGTCCCAGGCGAGCGGCCGGCCGTCGGCGTCGCGGGCGAACAGCCCGTCGTCCGCGGCCCCAGGGTCCCTGACGACCAGCCACGGCGCGTTGGTGTAGCGGACGAGATAGTCGAGATCGACCTTGCCCGCGCGCAGCAGCTCGTGGATGAGGGCGAAGACGAACAGCCCGTCCGTGCCCGGGCGGATGCCGATCCACTCGTCCGCGATCGACGAATACCCGGTCCGGATCGGATTGACCGAGACGAACTTGGCGCCGCGCTGCTTGAGCTTGCCGAGGGCGATCTTGATCGGGTTGGAGGCGTGGTCCTCGGCGACCCCGAACATCATGAAGTAGCGGGTGTGCTTCCAGTCGGGCTCGCCGAACTCCCAGAACGAGCCGCCGATCGTATAGAGCCCGGCCGCCGCCATGTTGACGGAGCAGAACCCGCCGTGCGCGGCGTAGTTGGGCGTGCCGAACTGGCTCGCCCACCATCCGGTGAGGGCCTGGCTCTGGTCGCGCCCGGTGAAGAAGGCGAGCTTGCGCGGGTCGCGCGCACGAATCTCCTTGAGCCAGGAGGCGGCGAGGTCGAGCGCCTCGTCCCAGCCGATCTCCTTGAACGCGCCCGCGCCGCGCTCGCCCACCCGCAGGAGCGGCGCGGACAGGCGCGCAGGCGAGTAATGCTGCATGATCCCGGCCGAGCCCTTGGCGCAGAGTACGCCGCGATTGACCGGATGGTCGCGGTTGCCCTCGATGTAGCGGAGCGTTCCGTCCCTGAGGTACACCTTGATGCCGCAGCGGCAGGCGCACATGTAGCAGGTCGTGTACGCGACCTCGTCGGCCACTTCGGGCGACGTGTTGACGGGCGGTTCGCCCGGAAACGGACGCTTTGCCGCGGACATGCCTTTTCCCCCCTCGCTCGGCGGCCGGCCGTGCTGGACCGGGTCCCTATCATACCGATTGAAGGGGCCGTGTCTGCCGCCCTATGTCCCCAAAGTCGATCGGGTCGTAGCGTGCCGCGCCCGCGCGGAATCGAGCTAAAAACCATACAGCTCGGCCGGGTTGTCGGCGAGAATGCGGGTGCGCGCGGCCTCGTCCTCCACCCAGTCGAGCAGCAGGTCGAGCATCGCCGCGTCGTCCGGCGGCGGCGTGCGCCCCGGGTGGGGCCAGTTGCTCGCCCACAGCATCCGCTCAGGCGCGTGCGCGGCCAGCACCTTCGCCTCGGCCGCCACGTCCGCGTAGCGCGGGGGGCCGTCCTTCGAGGACTCGTAGGGCGCCGACAGCTTGACCCAGCAACGGCCGGCGTCGAGGAGATCGAGAAGCACCTTGAAGCTGGGATGGTCGGGCGGGACCGGGTCCATGAAGCGCCCGACGTGGTCGACGACAAGGGTGCCCGGAAGGCGCCGGAGCAGCGCCGCGCGCTCGGCGAACTCGCGCCCGTTCATCTGCAGCTGGATGTGCCAGCCGAAGCCGTGGACGCGCGCCGCCACCTCCTCCAGGATGTCCCACGGCACGGCGCCGCCCGGCAGCATCTGGAAGCGTGCCCCGCGCACGCCGTGCCGGGTCAGGCGCGCGATTTCCGCCTCGCTCGCGCTCGCATCGACGACCACCACGCCGCGCGCGTCGGCCCCGAAGGCGGCCATGGCCTCGAGCTGGCAGGCATTGTCGGTGCCGTAGGTGGTCGGCTGCACGACGACCACGCGCTCCAGCCCGAGCCGCGCCTGGACCTTCCGATAGTCGTCGATCCAGGCGTCGGGCGGCATGATGAGCGCGCTCGGCGCGGTCGGATACTTGCCGTTGTAGAAATGCATGTGCGTGTCGCACGCACCGGTCGGCGCCACCAGCTTCGGGCGGGGTGCGGCGGGCGCCGCCTGGGGCGAAGCCATGGGCTGGTCTCGCATTCGGCCGTACGGTCCGCGTCCCTTGCCCGGGGCGCTCAGGCCGACGCCGCGACCGGCGCGGCGAATACGGTCCTGAGGTCGATCTCCGCGGCCTCGGCGGCCCCGAGGTTCAGCAGGGCCTCGGTGTGCCGCAGGTGCGCATCCATCTCGCGCGCGGCGCGCGCACCGTCGTGCGCCTCGATCGCGGCGATGAGGGCCGTGTGCTCCTCGACCGAGCAGTTCGAGGTCCCCGGGACGCCGTACATGCCGATGATGAGGGACGTGCGCGAGACCAGTTCCACGAGGAAGCGATGCAGGACCGCGTTGCCGGCCATCTCGCTGAGCAGCAGGTGGAACGCGCCCGAATGCCTGATCATCGCGCTGCGGTCGTTGCGCCGGCGCGCCTCCCGCTCGGTCGCGACGAGCCGGCGCAGGCGCGCGGCCTGGGCGTCGGTGAGCCGCTCGGCCGCGCGCCGGACGATCGTGTTCTCGACGCTCCGGCGCGCCTCGAACACGTGACGGGCGTCCTCCGGCGTGGGCCGGGCGACGAAAGCGCCGCGGTTGGGATGCAGCTCCAGGACGTTGCCGTGCGCGAGGCGAAGGAAAATCTTGCGGACGCGCGCCCGGCTGACCCCGAACACCTCACACAACGCCTCCTCGCCCAGCTTGGTCCCCGGGGGAAGGCGGTGATCGAGGATCGCTTCGTAGATGCGGTCGTAGACGGCCTGATCCTTCAATGGGCCGTTCCCGCGGTCGTAACCCCTGGTCCGCCTCGCCGCGTTCGCCGTCATTTCTCGACTCTTCGTGCAAGCGTCGTTTTCGTCATTTCGACATCTTGGCCGCAAGATAGTACACAATTTCGCGCTGCGTGTGGCCACCTAATTTTGACCAGTACCACCGATAAGCGCAGTAGATTTCAAGGTAATAGATCGGACCGCCATTATGATTCCGGCCCGCTCGATGCGACAGGTCGAGATAGGTCGAGAAAATGTGTCAACAAAAAATAATTGCGCCGTACACACGATTGCTGTTCCATAATCGCGGCGGTCGCCCTTGAATTTCCGCGCGAGACGGAAACGGGGTATGCGGCCCAGCGCGAAGAAGCGTGATTGGGAAACGGAGTCGCGCCGGCGCCTCGGGAGGTCGCTCCGATGACGGCGCCGAAACACGGAAACAGGAGGATTTCATGACCACGTTGAGGAGACTGGCCCGCGCGGCAGCGTTGGGCGTGTCCGCCGCGATCCTCGTTCTTGGCCTTGCCGGCGGCGCGGCCGAGGCCCAGCAGAAGACCCTCAAGATCGGCGTGCTTGGCGTCATGAGCGGCCCGGCCGCCTCGTGGGGGCTGGTCAACCGCTATTGCGCCGAGGCGGCTGCCCAGATGATCAACGAGCAAGGCGGATGGAAGATCGGCGGCGAGAAATACAAGATCGAGATCATCGCCATCGACGACCGCAACGACCCCAAGGTCTCGGTCGCCGGGGCGGAGCGGTTGGTCTACCAGGAGGGCGTCAAGTACATCATCGGGCCGAACGTCGACACCACGGCCGCCGCCATCGTCCCGGTGATCGAGAAGGCCGGCGCGATCAACATTCCCTACGCCTTCTCCAAGCGCCTCTATAGTCCGCCGCGGAGCAACTCCATCCTGGGCATGATCGCCTCCTACCAGGCGGGCCCGGTGATCTACAAGTACCTGATGGAAAACAAGGGCGTGAAGAGCGTGAGCTTCATCGCCCGCAACGCGTCGGACCCGCTCAACCAGCGCGACGAAGGCGTGGATGCGGCCAAGCGCCTCGGCCTCAAGATCCTGTCGTCGGAAGACACCTACGAGCCCGGGACGACCGACTTCTTCCCGGTGATGTCGCGCGTCGTGCGGCAGAACCCGGATCTGATCGTGCTCTCGGGCGTCGCCCCGTCCGACGCGCCGTTGCTGATCCGGGCGGCGCGCGAGCTCGGCTACCAGGGGCTGCTCAGCACCGAAACCGCGCAGGACGCGAAGATCCTGAGCGAGGTCGCCGGCGATCTGGCCAACGGCTTCATCTCGGTAGGCGGCGCGAGCACCCCGGCAATCCGCAGCAAGACCATGGAGGCCTTCGTCGATCGATACGTCAAGGTCGCCGGGGAATGGAACGACGAGGCCGGGACCAAGGTCTATGCGCTCGAGATGATCCTCAACACGTTGAAGGACGCCGGGCCGAAGGCCTTGGAGGACGTGGCCGAGTTCAAGAAGGCGATCCCGGCGTTTCAGATGAGGAACCCCTTTCTGAAGGAGGAGAAGACGTTGAAGTACGTGGGCAGCGCCTATTTCGGACAACCTCGCCAGATCGGCGTGCCCATGGTCGTCAACGTGTTCAAGGACGGCGATTTCGAGACCCTGTTCGTGGGCAGCGTCGAGGGCTGAGCCCGGCGGGGCAAGGTGGCGGCCGCGCGGGCCTTCGCCGGCGCGCGCGGCCGGTGCGGCGGCGAGGCGCGGGCCGGCGCTCCTCCCGCCTGCCGTCGTCGGACGCGCGAGTCCGGTGAGGCGCCTCCACCGCGCGGAGCGAGGCGATGGAGCAAGTCGTCATCAATGGCCTTATCCTGGGCATGAACTATGCCCTGATCGCCCTCGGCCTGACGCTCATCTTCGCACTCATGGGCGTGCTCAACTTCGCGCACGGCCAGCTCTACGTGCTCGGCGGGTTCGTGACCTACTACCTGTACGGCGTTATGGGCCTGCCTTTCGTGTTGGCGCTCGTGGCCACGGCGGTCACCCTGGCCGCGGTCGGGATCGTGATGGAGCGGGCCTTGTTTCGGCGCGTGCTGCGCATCTCGAGCCGCGAGGAAAGCTCCATGCTGCTCGCCGCCGGCACGGCACTGCTGCTCGAAAGCTCGATCCTGATCGTGTTCGGCGAGAAGCAACGTGGCGTGCCGCCGGTGATGACGGGCGTCTACGAGGTCTTCGGCGCCTACGTGCCGGCCGGGCGCGCCTTCGTCTTTGCCGCCTCGGCCCTCCTCGTCGCCGGGTTCATCCTGTTCATGCAGTACACGCGGCCCGGCCGCGCCCTGCGCGCCCTGGCCCAGGACCGGGAGGCGGCGTTGCTCCAGGGCGTCAACGTGAAACGCTACGCCATGATCGGCTTCGCCATCGGCTCGGCGCTGGCCGGCCTGTCGGGGGCGCTGCTCGTCACCGTGTTCGCGGTCAACTCGGGGCTCGGCACGCCGATCTCGATCAAGGCCTTCATCATGATCATGATCGGCGGCGCCGGGGTCGTCTCCGGCGCCATCTTCGGGGCCTTCGTGCTCGGGTTCGTGGAGGCGTTCGGCTACTTCTTCATACCGGGGTCGATCACCTATCTCCTGATCTTCATCGGGCTCATCGTCTTCCTGTCGCTGCGCCCGCAGGGGATCATGGGCAAGCCCTGGGGTTGAGGCGCCGTGCCGGCCGGAAATCAACCCGATGGCGCACCGAATAGGACGATCGGGCGGCCCGTGAGGATTGCCGCCGCGGCGCTGGCCGCCGTGGCCTACCTCGTCGTGGTCCCGGCGCTGCTGGCCGACAAGCCGTACCTGCTGGGCGTGTTGACGACGGCCTCGGCGCTCAGCCTGATCAGCATGGGCGTGTGGCTCACGTTCATGATCGGCCGGATCAATATCGGCCAGGGCGCTTTCGCGCTCGTCGGCGGGTACACGACCGCGATCCTGACCACCAAGGCGGGATTGTCCTTCTGGCTCGCCCTGCCCTTGTCGGGGCTGGCGGCGGCCGCCGCCGCCGCGCTCATCGGCTGGTCGATCCTGCGCCTGCGCGGGGTCTACTTCGCGATGATCACGCTCAGCCTGACCGAGACCATGCGTCTGTTGGCCCTCAACGCCAAGGCGCTCACCGGCGGAGCGACCGGCATCGTGAGCATCCCCACCCCCGGGGCCGCATCGCTGTTCGGCCTCGTCGTCGTCCCCGACTTCGCCTCGGTCAACCAGCACTTGGCGTTCTATTATCTTTCGGCCGCGCTCCTGCTGCTCGGCGTCGCGATCGTCTGGCGCATCGCCAACAGCCGGATGGGTTGGCTGTTCCGCTCCCTGCAGCAGAACGAGGAGCTGGCCGCCAGCATCGGAGTGAACGTCGCCAAGTTCCGCGTCATCGCCTTCGCCGTCTGCAGCTTCCTGGGCGGGCTGGGCGGCGCCTTCTTCACCGCCTCTCAGCAGAGCATCTACCCCTCGAGCTTCGGCGTGCCGGATTCGATCTACTTCATGCTGTACTGCTTCCTGGGCGGCCTGGCCTACGTCTTCGGGCCGGTTGTGGGCACCTTCATCCTGTTCATCAGCTTCGAGCTGCTGCACGGGCTGCGCGAGTACCAGATGCTGATCTACTCGCTCGTCATCATCGCCCTCATGCTGTGGCTGCCCAACGGCCTGCTCAGCCTGCGCCCGCCGGCCCGCCTGGCCGGGCGCCCGGAACCGGCGGCGGCCAAGCGCCGGCGCGGCGCGGGACAGGAGGCCTGATTCCGTGCCGATCATGGAGGTCCGCGAGCTGACCAAGCGCTTCGGCGGGCTGACCGCCGTCGATCGGGTGAGCTTCGCGGTCGAGGACGGCGACATCCTCAGCATCATCGGTCCAAACGGGGCGGGCAAGAGCACGCTGTTCAAGCTGATCACCGCGTTCCTGCCGCCCACCGCCGGCTCGGTGACCTTCGCGGGCGAGGACATCACGCGCCGCTCGGCGCACGTGGTGGCCCGGCGCGGGGTCGTGCGCACGTTCCAGGAGACGACGATCTTCAAGGAAATGACGGCGCTGCAGAACGTCGTCGTGGCCCACCACCTGCGCAGCAAGGCGAGCCTGGCCGGTTTCTTCTTCAACAGCCCCCGCGCGCGGGCGGACGAAGCGGCCTTCCGGGACAGCGCGAGCGAGATCCTCGACTACCTCGGCCTCGGCTCGGTCAAGCACGAGCGGGCGCGCAACCTGCCCCACGGGTACCTGCGGGCGCTCGGCATCGCGATCGCCATGGCCGCCGACCCGAAAGTGCTGCTGCTCGACGAGCCCTTCGCGGGCATGAACCCGGAGGAGACCGACCACGCGGTTCGGATGGTGCGTGGCATACGCGAGCGCGGCGTCACGGTGCTGCTGGTCGAGCACGACATGCGCGCCGTCATGCGCATCAGCGACCGGATCATCGTGCTCAACTTCGGCAAGAAGATCGCCGAGGGCTCGCCCTCGGCCATCCAGAACGACGAGGCGGTGATCGAGGCCTATCTCGGCCGCGAGGACGACGAGATCGGGGCATAGCCGATGTACTTCGCGGCCAACGACATCAGCGTCCACTACGACCGGGTCCGCGCCGTGGCCGGCGTCTCCCTCGCCATGGAGGAAGGCGACATCATCGCCCTCATCGGCGCCAACGGCGCCGGCAAGACGACGACGCTGCGCGCGATCACCGCGCTGACCCCGATCTCGGCTGGCGAGATCTGGTTCGACGGGCGGCGCATCGACGGCGTGGAGCCCGACGCCATCGTCGCCCTCGGCATCTGCATGGCGCCCGAGGGCCGCCACGTCTTCCCGTACATGAGCGTGCGCGACAACCTGCTGATGGGCGCCTTCCTGCGGCGCGACGCGCAGGCCGTGCGCGACGACCTCGACCGGGTCTTCGCGCGCTTCCCGCGGCTCGAGGAGCGGCTCAAGCAGCAGGCCGGCACCATGAGCGGCGGCGAACAGCAGATGCTCGCCATCGGCCGCGCGCTCATGGCTCGGCCGCGGTTGTTGCTGCTGGACGAGCCGTCGCTCGGCCTGGCGCCGCTGCTGGTTCAGGAGATCGCCCGCGCCATCGTGGCGATCAACCGGGAGGACGGAGTGAGCGTGATTCTGGTCGAGCAGAACTCGCGCATGGCGCTGAAGATTTCCAAGCGGGCCTACGCGTTGGAGACCGGGCGGGTGGCGCTCGAGGGGCCCTCGCGCGAGCTGGCCAACGACGACACGGTCCGAAGGCTCTATCTCGGGGTGTAATGGGAAGGCGCGATGATGAGGATCCTGGTGATCAACCCGAACAGCACCGCCGCCATGACGGAGAGGATCGGCGCCGCGGCCGCATCGGTTGCCGCGCCCGGCACCGAGGTCGTGGCGGTCAATCCCAAAAACGCGCCGAGGAGCATCGAGGGCCATCACGACGAGGCCGTCTGCGTGCCCCCGCTTTTGGAGGAGATCCGCAAGGGCGAGGCCGCGGGCTTCGACGGCTACGTGGTCGCCTGTTTCGACGATCCCGGCCTCGGCGCCTGCCGCGAGGTCGCGCGCGGGCCGGTGGTCGGCATCTGCGAGGCCGCCATGCACGCGGCGAGCATGATCGCAACCGGCTTCTCGGTGGTCACCACCCTGCCCCGCGCGATGCCGATCGTCGAGGAGCTGGCGCTGCGCTACGGCATGGAGCGCCGGTGCCGCCGGGTGCATGCGGCCAACATTCCCGTCCTCGCGCTGGAGGAGCCGGGCGACAACGCCCGCCACAAAGTCCGGGAGGCGGTGATGCGCGCGCTCGCCGAGGACGGCACGGAGGCGGTGATCCTGGGCTGCGCCGGCATGGCCGACCTGGCCGCCTGGCTCGGCGAGGAGACCGGCGTGCCGGTCATCGACGGGGTGGTGGCCGGCGTGAAGCTGGTCGAGGCGCTGGTCGGCATGGGCCTGGCGACCAGCAAGGTGGGGGCCTACGCGGCCCCGCTGCCGAAGTAGCGGGCGCGGTGCGATGAGCGGCGAGTATCCGCGCGACCTGGTCGGCTACGGCCCGGCCCCGCCGGACCCGAAGTGGCCGGGCGGCGCGCGCCTGGCCGTGCAGTTCGTGATCAACTACGAGGAAGGCGGCGAGACCTGCATCCTGCACGGCGACGCGGCCTCGGAGGCGTTCCTGTCCGAGATCGTCGGCGCCGAGCCGCGCCCGGGCGTGCGCCACATGAGCATGGAGAGCTGCTACGAGTACGGCAGCCGCGCCGGGTTCTGGCGCCTGCACCGCCTGTTCACCGAGCGGCAACTGCCGGTCACGGTGTTCGGTATCGCCATGGCCATGGAGCGCAACCCCGAGGCGGTCGAAGCCATGCTGAATTCCGGCTGGGAGATCGCCGGCCACGGCTACCGCTGGATCGACTACCAGTACGTCGACGAGCGGACCGAGCGGGAGCACCTGCACACGGCGATCGAGATTCAGGCCCGCCTGACCGGCAGCCGGCCGCTCGGCTGGTACACGGGGCGCACGAGCCCAAACACCCGCCGCCTGGTGGTCGAGGAGGGCGGCTTCCTGTACGACGCGGACAGCTACGCCGACGACCTGCCGTACTGGACCGCCGAGCACGGCCGGCCCCATCTGGTGGTGCCCTACACCCTGGACGTCAACGACATGCGCTTCGCCACCAGCCAGGGCTTCAACTCGGGCGCGCAGTTCTTCGCCTACCTGCGCGACGCCTTCGACCTGCTCTACGCCGAGGGCGCGAGCGCGCCGCGCATGATGTCGGTCGGCCTGCACTGCCGCCTGGTCGGCCGCCCGGGCCGGGCCGCGGCGCTCGCCCGCTTCCTCGACCACGTGATCGCGCACGACAGGGTCTGGGTCTGCCGGCGCATCGACATCGCCCGCCACTGGCGCGCGCACCATCCCCATCGGCCCGGATAACACACCGGGCGAAGCCAACGCATACACGGCTCGCCGCCCCCGCTGCGCGCGCCGCCCCACGCGGGGGCTGTATCGGCCGCGGCGAATCGGGCACACTGCCGCTTGGCGCGCGGATCGACGAACGACATCCTTGCGAGGGTTGCGACAGGGCATCCGATGCGCTTCCACGCCGATCTTCACATTCACTCGAAGCATTCCCGGGCGACGAGCAGGCACGCCGACCTCGAGCACCTCGCGTTCTGGGGGCGAAAGAAGGGCGTTGCCGTTGTCGGGACCGGCGATTTCACGCACCCGGCCTGGCGCGCCGAACTGAAGGACAAGCTCGCCCCCGCCGAGCCCGGCCTGTTCCGCCTGCGCGCCGATCTCGAAGCGGCGATCGCGCGCAAGCTGCCCGCGGCCTGCCAGGGGCCGACCCGGTTCATGCTCTCGGTCGAAATTTCCACGATCTACAAGAAGGGCGAGCTGACCCGGAAGGTCCACCACCTGATCTACGTCCCGGACTTCGAGGCCGCCGACCGCGTCGCCGGACGCCTGGCCCGGATCGGCAACATCGCCTCGGACGGCCGCCCGATCCTCGGCCTCGATTCGCGCCACCTCATGGAGATCACGCTGGAAGCGAGCCCCGACGCCTACCTCGTGCCCGCGCACATCTGGACCCCCTGGTTCGCGGTTCTGGGCTCGCGCTCCGGCTTCGATTCGGTTGCCGAATGTTACGGCGACCTCGCCGATCACATCTTCGCCGTCGAGACCGGCCTGTCGTCGGACCCGCCGATGAACTGGCGCGTCTCGTCGCTCGACCGTTACCGGCTGGTGTCCAATTCCGACGCCCATTCGCCCGCCAAGCTGGGCCGCGAGGCCACGCTGTTCGACACCGAGCTCGACTATTTCGCGCTGCGCCGGGCCTTGCAGAGCGGGCGCGGCTACTTGGGCACGGTCGAGTTCTTCCCCGAGGAGGGCAAGTACCACCTGGACGGTCACCGCAAGTGCGGCGTGCGCCTGAGCCCCGAGGAGACCAAGGCCCACGACGGGCGCTGTCCGGTGTGCGGCCAGCCGGTGACCGTCGGGGTGATGCACCGGGTCGATGCCCTGGCCGACCGGCCCGAGGCGCAGGCCGCGCCGCCCGCCACCGCCGGCGCGGTGTCCAGCCTGGTGCCCTTGCCGGAGATCCTGTCCGAGATCACGGGCAGCGGCGCGGCCAGCCGGAAGGTCGAACGCGGCTACGAACGGCTGCTCGGCGCGCTCGGACCGGAGCTGTCGATCCTGGAGGCCGCACCGATCGAGGACATCGCGCGCGCCGAGTCCTCGCTCCTGGCCGAGGCCATCGCGCGACTGCGCGCGGGCGCGGTCATCCGCGAGGCGGGCTACGACGGCGAATACGGCGTCATACGGCTGTTCGAGGAAGCCGAGCTGCGACGACGCGCGAACGGCGGGTTGCTGTTCGACCTGCCGGGCCGGGACATCGGCGATCGGACACCGGGCTTGCAAAACGGGACGCCGGCCGCAGCGCCGCCCGCCCCTGCCCCTGACGGCGCGCGAACCGAGACGCACCCGGATAGATGCGGACCCCGGCCGTCGGCGACCGACATCCTCGCGGGCCTGGACCCGGACCAGCGCGCCGCCGCCGAGATCGTGCGCGGGCCGCTCTTGATCGTCGCCGGCCCGGGCTCGGGCAAGACCCGGACGCTCACGCACCGCATCGCCCATCTGGTGGCGAACCACGGGGTCCCCGCGGACGGGTGCCTGGCCATCACCTTCACGCGCCGCGCCGCCGCCGAAATGCGGCAGCGGCTTTGCGCCATCCTCCCGCAAGCCGCGGCGCAGATCCCGGTCCATACCTTCCATTCGCTGGGGCTGTCCATCCTCAGGGAGCACGCGGGCGCGGTCGGCCTGCACCGGGGCTTCCGCGTCGCCGATGACGCCGAACGCGCCGCAGTCCTGGTGCAAACCTCGAACCTGTCCGGGCGCAAGGCCCGCGGACTGCTCGGCGCCATCTCCAAGGCGAAGCGCAGCGGCCGAGCGGCCGACGGCGAGATCGCGCAGGCGATGGCGGCCTACCAACGGGCGCTCGCGCTGCGCAACTGGGTGGACCTCGACGACCTCGTCGGCCTCGCGGTTCAAGTCCTGGCGTCAGACCCCGGGCTGGCCGCGCTCACCCGGGAGCGTTTCCCATGGATCTCCGTCGACGAGTTCCAGGACGTGGACGAGCAGCAGGTCCGCCTGGTCAAGCTCCTGGCCCCGCCCGGCGCCAACCCCGGCGCCAACCTCTGCGTCATCGGCGATTCGAACCAGGCGATCTACGGATTTCGCGGCGCGGACGCCGCCTGCTTCGAGCGGTTCCTGCAGGACCATCCGGACGCCGCCGTGGTGCGCCTGACGCGCAACTACCGCTCGAGCGGCATGATCGTGACCGCCTCGGCCCAGGTGATCGCACGCTCCGCGGGCGCGCCCCAGGCCGGGCAGGTCGTGCGCGACATGCACGAGCGGATCGCCATCCACACCGCCCCGAGCGAGCGCGCCGAGGCCGAGTTCGTCGTGCACACGATCGAGCGCATGCTCGGCGGGCACAGCTTCTTCTCGATCGACAGCGGCCGGGCCGAGGGCGCCCGACAGGCCGACCTGTCGTTCTCCGACTTCGCCGTGCTCTACCGGACCGGCGCGCAGGCGCCGGCCCTGTGCGAGGCCTTCGCCCGCTCCGGCATGCCGTTCCGGCGGCACGCGCACGCGCCGCTGGCCGACCGGCCTGCGGTCCGGTCGCTGATGCAGGAACTCGCGCGCCGGCACGATGGCGACCACGGCGGCGCGCCGCTGGGCGCGCGCCTGCGGGCCGCCGCCGAACGGCTCGTCGTCGCGGAGGGAGCCGATGACCCGGCGGCCGTCGAGGCCGCGTTGCAGGACCTGAGCGCGCTGGGCGAGGCGTGCGAAGGCGACGAGGCGCGCCTTGCCGAAGCCGTCGCGCTCGCCAGCGAGGCGGACGTCTGGGACCCCAGGGCCGAGCGAATCTCGCTCCTCACCTTGCATGCGGCGAAGGGGCTCGAGTTCCCGGTCGTGTTCATCGTCGGGCTCGAGGACGGGCTCCTGCCCCTGCGCTGGGGCGGGCGCGACGAGGCGGCCGAAGCGGAGGAACGGCGCCTGTTCTACGTCGGCATGACGCGGGCCAAGGACCGCCTGTTCCTGAGCCGGGCCGCCAAGCGCGCCTGGCGCGGCGCGGCGCGCGCCTTCGCTCCCTCGCCCTACCTCGCCGATATCGAGAACGAGCTGTTGAAGCACAGCCGCATGGCCGCCGCGCCCGGAAATCGCGCGGACCGGCAACTCGATCTGTTCTAGCGGCTCTCGCGGCGTGGCCCTCGATCGCACGGTGCGCTCCGCCCCCGGTCAGTTCGCGAATGCGCCCGGCGCTGTCGCCCGCCTGCCCGCGGCCACGCGGGCGTTGCCCTGGCGCCCGTCCGCCGGCGCGGCTCCAAACACGGCAAGGATTCGGTCGGACTGAGCGACGGCCTCGTCGGTGTCGAGCGCGTCGATGTGACCGCCGGCTAGACGTGGAAAGTGATGCGGCCTTCCGGCCTTCCGAACGCGGCGGGGAACCGGCATGTGCCGGGCCCAAACACGGCCGCATTCGTCATCGCATGCCTTTGTGCTACCGTCGTCGATAAGGGAAAGACGTCAACACCGGGTCCCGGATAAGTCGTCCAATGGCCGCGCGATATCGCCTGCGCTTTTTCTTCGACTACGAATGCACGCCGTTTTGGAGCGGGGACGAGGCCACGCGAGCCCGGTTCGATTACAACGTCGACCCGCAAGAGCTTCCCCTCGCGGAGGAGACGCGCCAAGAAATAAATCGATTGAGTGCCTGGTTCGAACGTTCGTTGAACCGGGATTATCCGCCGGACCCCGGCCCCTGGCGCCAGGCGGAGTGCGATCGCTTCAACAAGGCGGCCGAAACCCTCCTTGCCCGTTGCCGGGAGGAGCTCGGTCCGGACTTCGACGTCCGGAACGAGTTCAAGCCGCTGGCGGAGCAAACGGACTGACCGGTCCGGCCGGACAGCATACGTCCTGCCCGTTGGCGGGAGGTGAATGTCGCGTCTACCGGATCGCGCTCATCCACACGACCGGCTGCCCCGTGCGCCGATCGAGAAGCCGCCGGAAATGACGCTCGCTCATGCCCAAAACCTCGACCGCCTGAACGCGACTCAAACGACCACTCGCATTCCGCCCGATCGCCTCCACAATCCGAGCCATCCGAACCTCCGGTAGAATCCGATACGCCCCGTCTCTGGAACCATTCCGGAAACCGGACATATCGCGTGCTATCGACGATCGCCCGCCCCGTTGTTGTCAGGCCCGGCCGTATGGACCACAATGATTGGAGGTACAGGGAGGAGAGGGTCCTGAGCCGGGCGTGCCGTGGCCAGGCTCCAGCCCGGCCAGGGAAAAACAAAACGATGCCTGGCTGGCAGAAATTTGCGTTGTGCGCGCTGGCCTTCGTGCCGGCGAGGGCGACGTACGGCCAGGCCGCACGCACCACTTCGGGCCACAGAGCGAACATCCCCCCAGCGTGCACGATGACGCAGGACGGCGCGGCCGCCCGGGCGACATTCGGACCGCGACGGTCACGGGATGTGAGCGCGCCGCGTGATGGCGTTACCGGAACAAGTCGCGGCTGCGTGTGGGATGGGCCACGGCTTCATGGGGCGCCGTCCGGGAACGGGGAATGGCAGACATCGTTACCGGGTGTGGCCGCGACCGGGGAGCCGGGAGGGCTCAGGGCCAACGACGTCTTCGCCCGCGGAAACGGCGGGCGGGTCCTGCGCTCTGGACCAGATCGGTCCTGTCGCCCCGGCGCGCTCCGGCGCCTACGAGAGCCGCGTCACGACTATGCGGATGAGCACGGAGGAGATCGAGTTCACCGTCATCGAACAGGAATCGGCCGGGACCGTTCGGAGGGAGAAATGCGCGACGTCATTTTGAGAACCCTATGCGCGTTGGCGATCTTCCTATTGCTGTCTTCGTGGCGGAGCCTTCCCGGATACCAATACGCCGCTCACGCCGCGCCGCAGCCCGGCGCTTCGACGCAATCCGCCGCTTCCGACAAATCACCCACACAGACGGCGCCCCTCGGGGTGGGCCTTGCTCAACGCGGAGACACCAGACTCAGGGTGCTGGGAACCGAAATTGCGACCGTCCGGCAGAGCTCGACATCCGCTCCGGCGTATCGCCGGCTCGCCGTCGATCTGGAATATACCAATCTGCGTCCGGCCACACCGTACCGCGTGGATCTGTCGAAATTTACCGTCCTGGTGGATGGCGGCCACTATGTGTACGGGCCCGATCGCACGGATGCGGATGCCAGCCCATCGTTCGCGACGCAGCATGTCTTTGCCCCGCTCGAGCCCGTCGCCGGCCGTCTGGTCTTCCTGATCCCCGAACAGACCGGAGATCTGACGCTCGTTCACTTTACGGAGGCGGGTCCAGTGGCGCTCGACCTGACCCCGGATTTGGCCCCACCGGCACCGGAGTCCCCGCTCGCCGCGCCTGCCGAGGCCCGGCCGCTGCGCGCCGCCCTGTACGGCGCGGCGCCACCCGGGGCGTTGCCGGGGGAAGACGGGCGATACGTGGTCGTCGACCTCGCTTTGACGCTGCTCGCCGACGAGCCGCTGACGTCCGCGATGTATGACACCGAGGGACTCGTCGTATTGCGCGATGATTCGGGCCGCCAGTATCGCCCGGCACCGGTGTGGCGAAGTATCGAGCGGCCGCTGAGGAAGCCCGAGTTGTGGGCGGGCCAGCCCACGCGAGGCCAGGTCGCTTTCCTGATCGGCGATGTCGAGCCGCCGCCGAAATCGCTGACCCTCGAGATCTACGGCGGGCAGACCCCGATTTCCTTTCAACTGCCGGACTTCGCGCTGCAAGCGAGCGTACTCGCGGGGAAAAAGGCCACGGTGACGCTGACCTCACCGCCGGCGGTGGCGGCCCCGCCCGCGACGGTGGGACCCGAAAAGGGCACGACCAAGCTCTCCAGCCCGCCACCGGCGCCGTCCACCGCGACGCCTGCGAAAGGAACAAGGGCCGCGCCCCAGGACGAAAAAGGGCCGGTCACCGGATTTAACATCGCCCTCGCCGCCCTGGGGGGCAAGATCGAGTCGTACACGTCGCAATACGATTCCGGCCAGTGGGCGGCAACGAACCTTCTCGACGGGTTCCTGTTCACGCCGGTGCTAGACAGGGGCGGATGGACCTGCCGGCCATGCGGCTGGTCGTCGAAGGGCGGCGAGTTTCCCCACGAGATCATCCTCTCGTTCCATCGAGGGCGCGAAGCGCGCGTGTCCGCGGTCGTGATCGACAGCGCTACTTACACGACGGCGGGGGAACAAAAGCTCGATCGAGTCCCCAAGGACGTCGAAATCTGGGTATCGACGGACACTCCCACAACCGGGTTCACGAAGGTCGCGGGTGCCGAGCTGCCTCGCCGCGCGGTCGAGCACAGAATCGCGTTTACCCCGGTGCGGGCGAAGTATCTGAAGGTCGTACTTCTTTCCAACTACGGAGGCGGCTACACGCAGGCGGGCGAGATCAAGGTGATAGAGGCCCGGGACGGCGCGCCGTCGATCGTCGCGGACGTTCCGAAGAACCTGGCGCTCCCGCAGCTCGGCGGCGCGCTGGTTCGGTTCACCTCCCAAGGCGGCAGGGACGATGTCGTGCACCAGCTGGTGGATGCCGACACCGGAACCCGCGGTTGGCGATCGGAAGGCGGCTATCTGCCGCAGGAGTTCGTGTTCTCGTTCAGCGGCGGCGGCACGGCCCTGATCGATCGGATCGTGCTGAATCCGAAGACCGGCCACGACCCGAGCACCTGGCCCAAGGTCGTCGCCGTCTCGGTGTCGACCGAGAGTCCGTTGGACGGTTTCGAGGACGTCGGGCGTTTCACCCTCGGGCAGCGCCCGGTCGATCAGGAGTTTACCGTGGACCGTGCGGCACGGTTCCTCAAGTTGCGCATCCTGGAGAATTTCGGCGCCAAATTCACCAGCCTTGGCGAAGTGAAGATCATCGAGGGTACGGCCGGCGACTACCGATCGATCCTGACCAGGGCGCCGGAGCAAGCGGCGGCGGCGCGCGGGCGCGAAGCCCGACTGGACATCGACGAGGCGCGCCTGCTGATGGAGGCCGAACCGAACGACACGCTCGCCCAGGCAAATCTCCTGCAACTGGACCGCTTCACGCGAGGCTCGATCAACCCCCTGGGCGAGCAAGACCATTTCGCCATTCCGCTGCCGGACGATCGTCCTTTGATGCTGTCGCTGGAGCTCATCGGCCGCCCGAATATCCGCACGAGTCTCGCTCTGCTCGACGAAGGCGGCAACTCGCTCCATCGGTTCGATCCCAGCCGCGCCGTCGCCGAACGCAAGACTTTCTCTTGGCTCGTGCCAAAGGGCGACCGCGCGCTAAGGGTCACCGAACCTCCGGTGTCGATGGTCCTCATCTGGGACACGAGCGGCAGCATGAAGGGCAGAACCGAGGACCTTCAGGGTGCGGTGCGTGCTTACCTCGGCCACGTGCGTCCGACCGAAAGGTTGAACCTGATCCGATTCAGCGGGAAGGTCGAGGTGCTCCTGCCGGAATTCACGAGCGATCCGGAACGCCTCCTGGCGGCGACCGAGGGAAAGTTTCTCGCCAAGGGCGGAACGGCCCTTTTCGACGCCATCAAGAAGGGCATCGAGTTGTTGGACGGCGTTGCGGGAAACCGCGCCATCGTCGTGATGACCGACGGCGCCGACACCCAAAGCCGCCTCAAGTATCCCGAGTTCTGGGCCCTGCTCGAGGAAAAGCGCATCCGGCTGTACACGATCGGCCTTGGCGCGGGATTGCGCGCGTATCTTCCGACCATCGCGGCCACCGGCGAAAGGGTTCTCGGCCACGTCGCGACGGCCATGCGCGGGCGGTTCTATTTCGCCCGGACGAGCGAGGAATTGGCGGGCATCTATCGCCAGATCGCCGACGAACTGCAATCGCTGTCCGCCTACTACCTCAAGCCCAGCCTTAGCCGCGGGCCGGGCAAGTTGAGCGTGGTTTCCACGGGCGAACTGATCGCAGGGATCGCGGCCCCGCGGTTCGAGCTGATCCTCGATGCCTCGGGCTCGATGAGGGAGAAGAAGCGGCTGATCGACGAGCGGCTCAAGATCGACGTCGCCAAGGACGTCATGACCCGGATCATCGAGGAACTGCCGGCGCAGAGCGAGGTCGCGCTGCGGGTCTACGGGCACAGGGTTCGGGAGTACGATCAAGGCGACTGCGAAGACTCGGAACTCCTCTTCCGGTTCCAGAAGGTCGACAAACGGCGTCTCACGGACGCGGTCCGCGCCATCGAGGTCAAAGCGGGGACGACCCCGCTCGCCTATTCGCTGGTTCAGGCCGCGAAGGACCTTGCCGACACGCCCGGCGACAAGGTGATCGTACTGGTCACCGACGGCGAGGAGTACTGCGGCGGCAGCCCGGAAGAGGTGGCGAAGACGCTCGTCGAACACGGCATGCGGCTCCGGGTCGAGGTGGTCGGCTTCGCGCTCGCCGACGAGGCCGTGAAGCGTGAGATGGAGCGGGTCGCGGAGGTCACCGGCGGCCGCCTCCACGACGCACGCGACGCCAAGGGCTTGCGCCGGGCGATCCGCGAAGCCCTCGCCGCACCTTACGACGTGCTCGACGCCGCGGGCGCCCGCGTTGCGGGCGGGGCGGTCAATCGCGGGGCGATCGGGCTTCCGGAAGGCATCTTCACGGTCGCGATCCGCACGGCGGACAAACCGATCGAGATCGCGAACGTGCGGATCGTCCACAACGAGGTCACGAAAATCGCTCTCAGAAAGGAGGGTCAGCAGATCACCCAGCAGGTGCTTGGCCCGGCCAAACCGGAGGAGGCGGTTTGGGCCGCGGACATCGCCGCGAAGCCGGCTCAAATGCGGCGAACCGGCACCGCGGCGCCCGCCGGCGGCCCGGAGCGGCTCGCGCAGCTGAAGGAAGCCTTGGCGGGGCTCGAGCGCGAGCTCGAAGCGGCGCGGGCCAACAGGCCGAAGCGGTCAAGCGGGGCCCAGGTCGCGGCCGACACGCGCATTCGTCACGCGCAACGGTTGCTGGTGCAGCTCGGCTTCGATCCGGGTCCCGTGGACGGGTTGTGGGGCGGCAAGACCGGGCGCGCGGTCGAACGGTTCCAGGCCTGGTATCCGCCGGGCGGCCTAGCGCCCAGCGGCAAGCTCGATGATCCCACGTACCAGGCATTGATGGAGGCGACCGCGCGCGGCCTGCGGTTCGGGACGCCCGCGCGCGATCCGCGGTTCGCGCCCATCGAAAGGGCCATGGACGACGCCATGGGCGAGGTGCTCGTCGACAAGGTCATGGACGATTTCGACCGGAGCCTGCTGCGGCATCTCTTCGCGAGCAACCCGTCCCGCCGCGCCTCGACGCGCTGGGTCAATCCGCAGACCGGCAAGGAGTTCGCGGCGACCGCGGAGCCGGCCGCCACCTCCGGCGGGATGCGGTGCCGGGCGATCGAGGTCGTCGTCGATCCGGCGCTGCGCACGAGGCCCGTGCCGCTAACGGCCTGCGAGCGCGGCGGGAAATGGGACATCGAGCGGGCCGGCGGGACCACCGCCGCCAAGGCTCACCCCTGGCTGTTCCCGAGCGGCAAGGAACCGACGACCCCCCACGCGGTCGCGCCGGTGCCCGCGACCGCCGTCCCTCTGTCCGTTGATCGGCATTTGAAGGGCCTGCTGTTCCGTCGGACCCCGCGCGGGCTTTTGGTCCTCTCCATCCGGGAAACGCCCGACGGACTGCGGGTGAACGACCTGATCACGCACATCAACGACAGGCCGGCGAGCGATCCGCGGGCCTTTGTGGACGCCATCAATCTGTTGCGCGGAAGCGCCGCCGGCGACGTGAAGCTGATGGTGGAGCGCGGCGGCGCGCTCGTGCGATTCGTGGTCACGAATTGAGGGATGCCGACGAACACGACACAGCGACACGGGTCGGGGCCCGGCGAAGGACCCGTGCAAACCGATGGGAGGCAAAGATGCAACGACCGCTTCGCGGCCGGTCACGGCGCGCAGGAGCCCGATTCGCTCTCGGCCGCTTTCTCTTGCGAGGGAACGAGCAGGCAATGCGCGGGAAAATGATCCGGAACGTAACCTACGTGTTGGTCTTTGCCTTGTTGCCCTTCGCCGTCCAGTGGGGCGTGCTTCCGCCCGTCGTCAGCACGGCGCAGGCGCAGTCCGATGACGCCGCGAAGAGCCTCATGGACGCGATTAACCGTGCCTTGGATTGCGGCGTCATAGGCAACGTAGGCGTGAATCGGTGCAAGGAAGAGCCGGACAGCGGCGTTGGGCCGGACACGCGCGGCGACAGTCGCGACCGAGCGGATGCGTGCGAGGAGTGCAACTTCCGCGCCAATGAGCTGCGGGAAAAGTGGCGAGACCTTAGGAAACGATGGAACGACCGCAAGGCCGAACTGGAAGCCCAAGGCATTCATGAAGGGACCCGAGAATACCGCGAGGACCAGACGCTCCGGGAACTTTGGAAAGAACGGGATCGGTTACGTAGGAAATGGGAGGATCTCAGTGACGGGTGCTTCGAGTCGGAGTGCAAGATCGGAAAGATCACCGACAAGAAAACGTCGGCGCCACGAACAAAACCGTCATCCGCTCCGACGTCGGCGCCGTCATCCAAGCCGTCGGCGACGCCGGCGCCATCCGGCAAGCCGCCGCGCGACAAGTACGAGAGCTGCGGCCAGATCAACGATCCGAAGTATCGCGACGACGACGAATATATCAGTTGGTACAACGAATATTGCACGTAGCCGCGGGCAAGCGGGGTTGCCGTGACGGAACCAGTGTCCGGGCATTCGGGAACGCGCCCGCGGCGCGCAGGTTGGCGCCGGCAATGCCTGGGCCGGCAACGCGGCACGCAGCACGGTCCGTCACCGAAGGCGGCGTGCAGCGGTTGAGCGGTAGCTCGCCGGGGAGGGAGAGATCGATGAGAGCCATGCGGACAGAGGCGGTCCGAGGAGCTGCGCTCCTACTGTGGATCTTCGCTTGGGCAACCTGGTGGGCCGCACATGGAACCGCTTATGGTGAACAAGCTGCCGATACCCCGGCGGCGCTCGAGCTCCCTGTGCCGCGCACCTTCGATCTCGCCCACGTGCAGCCGGAGCACTTCACCGTAGCCCTGGGCAAGGACCCGGCGCGCATCTTCGCCTTCGTGCGCGACCGGATCGCCTACGAGGTCTACACGGGCTACCTGCGCGGGCCGCGCGGGACGCTGCTCGCGCTGGCGGGAAATTCGGTCGACCAGGCGGCCTTGCTTGGGAGCCTGCTCGAGCATGCGGGGCAGCGCGTGCAATATGTTCGTGCGGAGCTTACGGAGTCAGCGGCAAAGACGCTCGTGGACTCGATGTGGGCCGAGCGGCCGCGCGCCGCGCCGGCGCGGACCGTTGACGAGCCCTCGCCCGAGGTCGCGGCGGCGCTGGAGACGCTGCGCGTCGGCGTCGAGCGCGATTACAACCTCATCCTCGGCCACCTCAAGCGCGCCGGCCACAGGCCCGGCCCCGAAGCGGCGACCAGCCTGGCCTCGCTGGTCGAGGAAGCCCGAGATCATTACTGGGTCCAATGGTGGAAGGACGGCGCCTGGGTCGATCTCGACCCGACCTTCGACGAGGCTTCGCTCGGTGAGCGTTTCGCGCGAGCAGACGAGACCTTCGAGTCGTTTCCGGAGGGACTGTTCCACCGCGTCGAAATCCGCATCCGGCTTGAGGAATACACGGGCAATTCTCGGTCGGAACGGGTGATCCTGGAGTACAAGACCAAGGCGGCGGACCTTTCCGGGGCCGACCTCGTCCTGTCGTACGTGCGCGAAAACTGGAAAGGGCCCGCGCGCGGCCTCAAGGGCGCCATTGCAGCGGCGATCGAGGACACCGGGCGGGTCAAGCCGGTCCTGCTCCTGGACAAACAGGACTGGATCGCCGGCGAGCCCTTCCGACAGAGACCGCCGGCGCGACGGGGATTGGGCGGCATAAAGGACATACTGAGCGGCGCGGGCACGAGAGACCCCGTCCCGATCGCCACGGCGGCGTCGATCGAGTTCGACTTCCTCTATCCGGACGGGCGCAGGGAGGCGGTCGTGCGCGCGCTGTTCGACCGAATCGGCAAGAGCAAGAGGGCCAGCGGAAACGCGCTGACCGCCGAGGAGGTTCGCGCGCACATCGGGTCGGACGGAGCCTTCGACGTCAGCAAGGCGCTCTATGACCTCTTTTTCACCACGGGCCGGCTCGATGGCGCGCATGCGGCCGATATCGCTTCCGGCTCGTCCCCGAAGAAGGGCGGAGCCGCGGGTCTGCGCGAGGGACTGCGGAACCT
This sequence comes from Kiloniellaceae bacterium, assembly GCA_046758005.1. Classification (GTDB taxonomy): domain Bacteria; phylum Pseudomonadota; class Alphaproteobacteria; order Kiloniellales; family J153; genus JBHHZJ01. Next base: position 55,254 of record JBHHZJ010000002.1, on the reverse strand, counting down.
GACCATAGGCTTCGCGGCAACCTCGGACGCGCTCCTTGGGCGGCTTCGGATGCGCGATGGCGTAAAGGCGCTCGTCTATCCCGATTCACCGCGGGTGTTCGTCGCGGAGGTCGTGAAAAACGAGAAGACGCTCACGCTCACGCTCGACCTGCGGCGGGATCGGGCACGCGTCTTGGCCCTGGGTTCCCGCCCGGACCATGCGTTTTCCGTGCGCGTGGCCAGAGGTGTCGTCGAGGGAACCCTCGAGCGGGCCGTCGTGGAGTTCGTCACCGCGCGCGGCCGCGCGGACGGCCCGGGCCCGTCGGTGAGCACGAGCTCGCTCCTGGAGCGGGCGCGGGACGAGGGCGTGCCGACGATGCTGTTCGGACCGGGCGGTCCAGATGCCGGCGCCGGGATCGGGGGCGATGCACTCGTAAGGGTCCGCGAGGACCTTGCGGGCGGGTTCTTCGTCGTGGGGCCCGATCGGACGATCGCTCTGGGCGCGGCGCCGCGCTACGCCTGGTGGCGAATCGATCCGCGAACCGGCGAGACGACCGCGGTGACGGACGAAGGTCTTCACGCGAACGGCGCGGAGTATTGGATCATCAACGACGAGGAGGCGCAGGAAACCGAGATCATCGTCATGGAGTACGTTGGAGACCTGCCGGGCGCTGAATTCGGGACAACGGTTCAAACTTCCGTCGGCACCTTTCAGTGGGGTACGGAAGCTCTGGGAACCTTCGTGCACCAAGCCCTTGGATCGGGCGAGGTTGTCAACATCGTCGGGGGCCTGCCGCCTTATCTGTTTCTCTGAGCGATTTCGCCAAGGACGGCGCGCTCGGGCGATGATTCGGCCTTTGGCAACATCCGCCTCCCGGGCGGCGCCATTTCGAGCCCGACACGACGGACGGACCGAAACCGCCGGTCCGGCAGACGCAGAGGAGAGCCGCAATGCCGACGGTTCGTTCCAGGGCCCTTCGCAAGACCCTGATGCTCCTATCCGTTGCCCTTTGCGCGGGCCCCATGACATGGCATGGCGCCGCCTACGGCGCGGCCCCGGCCGATGCGGTCCAGTCCCTGGAGCTTCCCGTGCCCAGGACCTTCGACCTGACCCATGTCGCGCCGGAGCACTTCGCCGTCGCCCTGGGCAAGAACCCGGCGCGCATCTTCGCCTTCGTGCGCGACCAGATCGCCTACGAGGTCTACACGGGCTACCTGCGCGGGCCGCGCGGGACGCTGCTCGCGCTCGCGGGAAATTCGGTCGACCAGGCGGCCCTGCTCGGCAGCCTGTTGGAGCACGCCGGCCACCGCGTGCGCTACGCGCGCGGGAAGCTGTCCGAAGCCGAGGCCCGGAAGTTCGTTGACTCGATGTGGGCCGAGCGGCCGCGCGCCGCGCCGGCCGAGAGCGAGCTCGCGCCGGAGGTGGAGGCCGCTTTGGAGACGCTGAGAACCGGCGTGCAGCGCGACTATAATCTTATCGTCGACCACCTGAAGCGGATCGGCCACGAACCGGGGCCGGAGGCGGCGACCAGCCTGGCCTCGCTGGCCGAGGAAGCCCGAGACCATTACTGGGTCCAATGGCGGAAGGACGGCGCCTGGGTCGATCTCGACCCGACCTTCGACGAGGCTTCGCTCGGTGAGCGTTTCGCGCGAGCAGACGAGAACTTCGAGTCGTTTCCGGAGGGCCTGTTCCACCGGGTCGAAATCCGGGTCCGGTTGGAAGAGTACATCGGCGACCGGTCCTCCGAGCGGGTGATCCTGCGCCGTTCGGCGAAAGCAGCGGAGCTTTCGGGCCGCGACCTCGCACTCGTCCATATGCCGGAACACTGGAAAGGCCCCGCAAGCAGCCTGCAGGATGCGATCTCGACGGCCCTGGAGGACACCGGACGGGTCAAGCCGATCCTCCTCGTCGGGAACGAAAAATCGGAGGTCGGGAAGCCGTTCCGGCAGAGGCCGCCTGGGCAGGGCGGATTGGGTTCGATCAAGGATATTCTCTCCGGCGCGGGGATGCGCAAGGACGTCCCCATCGCCACGGCGGAGTGGATCGAGTTCGACTTCGTCTATCCGGACGGGCGAAAAGAGACCGTCATACGGGAGATCTTCGACCGGGTCGGGCAGGCAAGACGCGCAAGAGGACTGAAGTTGACCGCAATCGAGGTTCGCGCGCGGGCCGAGACCGTCGACGCGCTGGATGTCACCAGCGTTGTCTATGATCTGTTCTTTACGACCGGCCCAATGGCGGCGGTGCACCTTCCAAATGCCGATGGGGAACCGGCCGCGACCGGTGACGAGTCCCAGGATGTTCTCGCGGCGCTGCGGCAATTCAACATCGGCTTCGTTACAGCCTCGGACAAAGCGCTGCACAACGTCCGCCTTCCAGGCAACAATGTCGTGTTGTTCTATCCGGATTCGCCGCGGCTCCAAATCGCCGAGTTATCGAACGATCCTGCAAGGCAAAGATTTTTCCTGGACTTGCGGCGCGATCACGCGCGGATCGTCATGCGCGATCCCCGGCCCGCGCTCGTCTTTCGTACCCGGTTATTCCGAGGCGTGGTTGAGGGCACGCTGGAGCGCGCATTCATGGATCTCGCCCTTGCCGAATGGCGACACGAGTCGGGGGGATGGGGACCGGGGATCGGCACGAGTTCGCTGTTCGAGCAAGCGCGGGCCGAGACCGTGCCGACGGTCCTCCTGGATGGACCGCGTGTTCGCGTCGCGGGCGACGGCGACGTACCTGAAGACGCTCTAGCGAGGCTCTACGGGACCCTCGAGGACGGCTATATGGCCGTCGCGCCCAAACGGGCGCTTACCGTTGGCGCAACGCCGAGATTCGCTTGGTGGCGGATCCACAGGAAATCGGGCGAAACGGTCGCGGTGACGGACGACGGCCTTTACACCAATGGGGTCGAGCAGCAGACACAAACCGTCGTCGTGGCCAGACCGACCGGAGGGTGGATCTATCAATGGAGGCTCACTTACGTCACCTATGCCGCCGGTGTGGCCGACTTGACCGCAATCCTCGTCCGGCTCCTGACACGGCGTGAGTTCCAGCAGTTTCTCAACAATGTCGGAAATAACATCGATGTTCGAATCGTCCTGCCGTGACCCGTCTTATCCATGGTCTCGCACTATTGAGCGGCGGGCGATCACAAGAAGCTCCCGCACCCGATTCCGCCCCTTGGATTGTCGGAGATGCACCCCAATTCGCTCCCCCGAATGCGGTCCCGAACGGGTGTCCCGGAATCCCTGCCGTCACGCGACGTTCAACGGACACGACGGCTGGGACGGTCGCGATGCCCGCGTTTTTTGGGGGTGCCGCACCGCTTATCTCCATATCGTATGTCCAATCAAGCTTGATCGGCTGACGGTTTGTCGAATTGCGACTGTGGCGAGACATCGGCCATGCCGGCGAACAAAACGAAACCGTTGCTGACGGGCACGTTCGTCCTGCTGTCGGTCTACGTCGTCTTTCAGATCGCGACATGGGTCAACCGCTCGCTCGACGGCGAGCACCCCGGCCCGGCCATCGAGGTCGATCGGCCAGGCCCGACGGGCGGACCGGACGCGACCGACGACCGGCGTCTCGGGGAGCGGGATTCGCCTCTCGCGGAGCTGTTGCGGACCGTCGAGGACGCCGCGCGGCGGGCGGCCGGTTCTCCGCCGGCCGGGGGCCCGAAGCGGCAGGACGCCTCAAGCTCGCCGGGCGGCCCGGCTCCGATCGCCGAAGCGCACGCGCCTCAATTTGCCTTCGGCCCGGTCGGCGCGACTTACGAGGCCGGCTACCGGGACCTGCGCGCGGTCGACTTCGCCAACTTGACGTACCGGCCGCGCGGGATCGCGCCCGACCTCTCGATCCCCTTGCGGAACGGAGCCTACGACGCCAAGGATGGGCTCGGTTTCGAGCGGGCCGAACTTCTCGACAGGAGGGTCTGCGACAACCCGGCGCTGGAATCGGCGCGCGCCGTCGTGCGCCTGCGCTACGCCTCGGGCGCGGGCAGCTCGACCTGTGACGAGGTCGTCCAGATCTTCCGGGTCCGCGATGGGCGGCTCGCCGTACTCCACGAGATCGTCTACGCCTGCGCGCCCGAAGGCGCCTACGAGGTCGACTGCGCCCGCGGCGAGGTCTCGGCGACGGCGAGCGCCTGGCTGGGCAGCGATCCGAACTGCTGTCCCTCCGCGCTCGACACTGCGGTCTTCTCGTTCGTGGGGCGGAACCTGCGGCTCCTGTCCTGGACACGCGTCGGTTCCAAGGCTCCTACGGGGCCTGTCCGATAGACGTTGGTTATCCTCTCCGATGCCCTGTTTGCCCGGCTCGAAGTCGCGTCGGCCGGCCGGCGTTTGACCGGTGAAACTTTCCCGTCGGACTCGATTTCTTACACGGCAAGGACCAGGCGCATCGGCTGGTGGTCGGAGGCCTGGGTCTCCGCGTCGACCTTGACCGCCGCCACCCGGTCGGCGAGGTCCGAGGTGACGAAGAAATAATCGCGGCAGTGCGCGCCCTGCGGCCACTGCGTGCGATCGAAGATTCCGCAGGTCGGATCGTGCGGGGACCCCGGCCGGGCGAGTCTCCAGGCATCGCAAAGCGCGGGAGACCCGTCGTCGAACGGGGCCAGCAGACGGACATACACCGGATCGTCCGGAGCCATGTTGAAGTCGCCGCAAAACACCGCGGCGCCCGGGCGCGGCGCGCGCGCGTACGGGCCGCTGTCGAGCGCCAGCGCCGGCTCGCGCTGATTGCCGCACACTTCCCGGTGCAGGACCCGAAGCCGCTCGACCTGCGCCATGCGCTGTGCCTCGGAGTGATACTCGAGATGGGTGGTCACGATGCGCAGCGCACCGGCCTCGACCGGCACCACCACCTCGATCGCCTGGCGCAGCATATGCTTGATCCCGGCGTGCGGGGGCTGCGGCAAAAGATGGCGGAAGATCTGTACCAAGGGCGGCCGCGACAACACGAGATTGCCGAATTGCCGCCGCCGCTTCCCGCCGCCGTCGCGGTCCAGGGCGGCGCCGAAAACCGGCGTGTGATCGGGAAAGAAGCGCGCGATCCGCGCGGCGTGGTCGGCGCCCGCGCCACCGTCGAGCTCCGGCATGCAGCGCGCGACCTCCTGCATACAGATCACGTCCGGATCCCCCATCGCCCGGACGGTGCGGGCGATGCGGTCCAGGTCGAGCGCGCCGTCGACGCCGCGGCCGGCCTGTATGTTCCAGGTGACGATCTCCACGCCCCAACGCCACGCCGTGTGTCAAGCCGGCGCCCGCCGCCTCGCTCGGCGGCCGCGCGCCGACGTTAGCACAGGGGGCCGGGCCGACAAACGGATGGCGCTGCGCTCATGTCAACCTCCGCGGCGCACGGCGAAGAGCCCGACGCGCCCGGCGATCTTCGCGGGCAGAGCGATCGGATCGAGAAAATCGGGGGCCCTGCCCTCGCTCAACATGCGATGCAGCGTGGGGCCCGGTGCCTTGGTGTCGTAGAACCACGATTCGGCCGACTCCGGGCACACGATGATCAGATCCACCCGTGATTCCTCGAGCAACTCCCGCGCCAAAGACACGTCGGTGGCCGTCATGATCCGGTAGGTGGTCGTGAAACCGGGTTGGATGCGGTGGTTCGGAATGCTGAACACCGAATGGGGCGTGCGGTACAACAGTTCCGGGCCGACGTCGATGAAGGCGAGAACGCGCTTCGGGCTGGCGCCCAGACCAGCGGGATCGTTCAGGACCGGCGCCAGCGCATTGATCGGACAAGCCTCTGCGACACCGGCCGGAGACTGCGGCGTGGCGTCGGGATCGGAAATGGCCGCAGGCACGTAGAACCAGACGCACATGGCGCAAATAACCGACAGCCGGCCCAGCCCCGCCGCCTTGCGCGACAGGCCGGCGGCCAGCCGGTCCAGAACCGTGCCGGCGAAGGCGGCATAGGGCATCAACAGGAAGATCTCCGGATAGATCGACCAGCGGCGCTGGGCCGCGGCCACGGGCAGCACCACCAGCGCGCCAATTCCGAGGTACACCCAAACGCGTCGCTCCGGCCCCTTCGAGTTGACGATGGAATAGACAAGCCACGGAACGGCCAACACCGCGATGCCGAGCCAGAGGATTGGCCTGGCCACAGACCATGAGCCTTCGCCCGATCCCACGCGGCCAAACAGCGGCTGGAGTTCCTCGATGTGCGCCAGATGCTTGGCCGTGTAGAGTTCGTCGCCGCTCGACAGTGGATCAGCGAAGAAGCCCGGCTGTAGGAGCGATACGGTCGCCAGCGCCGCGGCCAATCCCAGCACGGTCCAGCCGATCCGGGACAGGAGGCTCCTGGAAAGGACGCCGCGCCGGTCGTAGTAATCGACGCCGGCCCAAAACGCCAAGTTGATCGCAAACAGCGTCAGATGTGCGCTGGACAGGCGGTCGATATCGAACGCCAAAATCCCGGCCGCTCCGCGCTCGGCGAACAGCGCCGCGGCCAAGGCTGCCAGTAACGTCGAGGCGTTGAGGGTCAGGACTCCGGCGTACCGGCGTTCCCCAGCAAGCCAAAACATCCCGAGGGCGCCGATCGAGATCGCGACGATCAACAGGGATTCGATGCTGACCCAAAGGGCCAGCGCGGAGACCAGGCCGAGCCACACGGCGTCGCGGGTGCGCTCCGGGTCGCAGAGAACCCGGATCGCGAAGCCGATTACCAGGATCGACAGCAGGGCCAGCAGGCCGTGATGGTCCGGTCGGCCGACGAGAAAGGACACGAATATGGCCGGCTGCGATACGAACAGAAACGCCGACCACGACAGCCATTGGCGGTGAAGCAGGGGCGCCGCGGCCCACACGAACGCAATGAGCGAGATCACGTGCAGGACCGGGCTGACCAGCACGCCCCACCAATACAAGGCCCCCTCGAAGCCCAGGAACGGGCTGGCCAGCCACGCGCCGGCCAGCAGCAATGCGTCCATGGGCCGGGTCCAATGAAGGGTGAAGCCCGCGGGCGGATCGATACGCGGAAAGACCGGGTCGTACCAGTCGCCCCCGGCCCAGAGAAGCTCGACCCGGCTGAGCCGCATGTAAGCGTCCGGGTCGGTTAGAATGCCATCCACGACCGGCGCGTTGCCGAGCACCACGAGGCTGACCTGGACCGCGATCATCAGCAGCGTCGCGGCCGTCACTGCCAGGGCCAAGCGTCCGGGCCGGGACCGCTCCTCGACGATCGCGGCCAAGCCAGGTCCAGGAACGACGAAGTCAGCCATCTTGCTCAAGATTTGTTGTCCGTTCCTTGATTTCTTCGGAAAGCCCCCGTCCGAGACAGACGAATATGGCTTGCCCGGCGTTAAAGCTTTCCTAGGCCTTGTGGCGCGCCACCGCCCTTTCGGTGGCCAGGCGGCCCGCGAAGGACCGTTATCCCAAGCTTTGGCTTCGTTCGCCGCCGCGCACGCCGCGCGATTTGCCGCCGGACGGACCCCGGCCGATGACGAGGCGCGCCGCGAGTCCTCGAGCAAGGGCCGAGCCGCGTGCGGCTGCCGGCGCGCCGGTCTCATACAGCGGCCCGCCACGTTGCCTCAATCGACAAGAGAGGTAAAGGCGACGTTGGCCGGGAAACTGCCGGGGAAATTGCCCGCGGCGAAGAAGCTGTTTCCTTCGAATTCCACCTTGCGGGCGATGAGGCTCGTCCAGATGCCGGCGGTCGTGTTGTTGTTTCCCGAAAACTCCACTTCCGTGGTGGGAAAGTACAGCGTGCCGGTCACCACCATGTCGCTGCCGCCCTTGAAATAGTTCTTCAGCGTGGTCGGCGCAGCGCGGTCCTGATAGAACAGAATCCCTTCGTACGGGCCCGAGGTCGGCGCGCTCAGCGTCGCCTGCGCCGTGCCGGCGACGAAAACGGACTTCCCGGCCAGGCCAACGGTTCCCGGCGCCAGGTAGAAGGTTATCTCGCTGCCGGTCAGCACGGCGTTGCCCGTAACCTGCAACCCTACGCCGTCCAGCACGTACATGCCCGGCTGAAACGTGACGTTGCCGCCGGTGATCTTGATCCCGCCGCAATAAACGCCCGGAGTGAGCGTGGTCGAAGAGCTTATGTTGACCGTGGTGGTGTAATCGCAGCCCGAATACGCAGGCGGCGGGAGAGCCGCCAGCGGGTCCGGGATCGCAGGGGCGCCGGTGACCGGGGCCGGGCTGATGCAGCTGCCCGTGTAGCCGCCGGTCACCGCGATCGAGGTGGCCGAAAGGCACGACGTTCCGGACACCTCGATGGCCCCTGGATCGGTCGAGTTGACCTGCACGCCGCAGTTCAGGGTGACGTTCGTTTCCACCTCCAGCGCCTCGTTCGCGGCCGGATCCAGCACGACGACGCACGGCGCCGCGGGAATCGCTGCTACGGCGGTGGCCACCATGTCCACTTCGCTGAACCCGAGGAACCGGGCGAAGAAGAGCCCCGCCCCGTTGCCGTTGGCCTGGGTCCTGCGGGCGGTGACCTGGATGGCGTTGACCGGTGTTCCCGCAGGGTTGAACGTCCGGGTCGCGGGATCCCAGTTGCCGCTCACCACGTCCGAGGCGGACAGCACCGTGCCGTGCGCGGCGGCCGGCATGTTCTTGGCGGCGTAGTCCAGGGCCGCGGTCTGGGCGGCGCTCGCGTCGGGCAGCCGCCTGGCGCCGGCCAGCGCCGCCGAATCGGCCGTGACCTGAAGTTTGTTGTCGAGCGCGTAGAGATAGCCTACGTCGATGACCAGGGCGGCGAAGCCCATGATCCCGGCGAAGGCCACGCCGACCAAGATCAGCGTCGATCCGCGCTCGTCGCGCCAGAAGTTCCGGCTGTTCGCGCCGCGTCCCGTCATGCCCTGGTGCTCCGCTCCCTAAATCGTTCCCGGCGCAGGGCGCCGGTCTGGAAGATGCCGAAGACGTCGACCGACGCCGCCTGCGGCATGGACCCTTCGTCGGTCCTGCACCGATGCCACGACGCTTCTCCGCAAGGGGCCCTTCCGATCCCGTCAATCGACAAGAGCGGTAGATGCGACGTTGGCCGGAAAACTGCCGGGGAAATTGCCCGCGGCGAAGAAGCTGTTTCCTTCGAATTCCACCTTGCGGGCGATGAGGCTCGTCCAGATGCCGGCGGTCGTGTTGTTGTTTCCCGAAAACTCCACTTTCGTGGTAGGAAAGTACAGCGCGCCCGTCACCACCATGTCGCTGCCGCCCTTGAAGTAGTTCTTCAGCGTGGTCGGCGCAGCGCGGTCCTGATAGAAGAGAATTCCCTCGTACGGGCCCGAGGTCGGCGCGCTCAACGTGGCCTGCGCCGTGCCGGTGATGTGAACTGACTTGCCGGTTTCACCGGCGGTTCCCGGCGCCAGGTAGAAGGTCACCTCGCTGCCGGTCAGCACGGCGTTGCCCGAAACCTGCAACCCTACGCCGTCCAGCACGTACATGCCCGGCTGAAACGTGACGTTGCCGCCGGTGATCTTGATCCCGCCGCAATAAACGCCCGGAGTGAGCGTGGTCGAAGAGCTTATGTTGACCGTGGTGGTGTAATCGCAGCCCGAATACGCAGGCGGCGGGAGAGCCGCCAGCGGGTCCGGGATCGCAGGGGCGCCGGTGACCGGGGCCGGGCTGATGCAGCTGCCCGTGTAGCCGCCGGTCACCGCGATCGAGGTGGCCGAAAGGCACGACGTTCCGGACACCTCGATGGCCCCTGGATCGGTCGAGTTGACCTGCACGCCGCAGTTCAGGGTGACGTTCGTTTCCACCTCCAGCGCCTCGTTCGCGGCCGGATCCAGCACGACGACGCACGGCGCCGCGGGAATCGCTGCTACGGCGGTGGCCACCATGTCCACTTCGCTGAACCCGAGGAACCGGGCGAAGAAGAGCCCCGCCCCGTTGCCGTTGGCCTGGGTCCTGCGGGCGGTGACCTGGATGGCGTTGACCGGTGTTCCCGCAGGGTTGAACGTCCGGGTCGCGGGATCCCAGTTGCCGCTCACCACGTCCGAGGCGGACAGCACCGTGCCGTGCGCGGCGGCCGGCATGTTCTTGGCGGCGTAGTCCAGGGCCGCGGTCTGGGCGGCGCTCGCGTCGGGCAGCCGCCTGGCGCCGGCCAGCGCCGCCGAATCGGCCGTGACCTGAAGTTTGTTGTCGAGCGCGTAGAGATAGCCTACGTCGATGACCAGGGCGGCGAAGCCCATGATCCCGGCGAAGGCCACGCCGAACAGGATCAGCGTCGATCCGCGCTCGTCGCGCCAAAAGTTCCGGCTGTTCGTGCCGCGCCTCGTCATGCCTTGGTGCTCCGCTCCCTAAATCGTTCCCGGCGCAGGGTGCCGGTCTGGAAGATGCCGAGGACGTCGACCAACGCCGCCGGCGGCATGGACCCTTCGTCGGTCCTGCACCGATGCCACGACGCTTCTCCGCGGTGGTAGGTCAGTCCCATCAATTGACCAGGCCCGAGAAGGCGACGTTCGGCGGATAGGTCCCGGGGTAGTTACCCGGGCCGAAATAGGTGCTGCCCTGGATTCTCAGCAGGCGGGCAATGACGCTCGTCCAGATACCGGCGGTCGTGTTGCTGTTTCCCGAAAACTCCACTTCCGTGGTGGGAAAGTACAGCGTGCCGGTCACCACCATGTCGCTGCCGCCCTTGATGTAGTTCTTCAGCGTGGTCGGCGCCGCGCGATCCTGATAGAACAAAACCCCTTCGTACGGGCCCGCGGTCGGCGCGCTCAGCGTCGCCTGGGCCGTGCCTTTGATGTCAACGGACTTCCCAATGTCACCGACGGTTCCCGGCGCCAGGTAGAAGGTCACCTCGCTGCCGGTCAGCGAAGCATCGCCCGAAACGTGCAACCCGGTGCCGCTCAGCACGTACATGCCCGGCTGAAACGTGACATTGCCGCCGGTGATCTTGATCCCGCCGCAATAAACGCCCGGAGTGAGCGTGGTCGAAGAGCTTATGTTGACCGTGGTGGTGTAATCGCAGCCCGAATACGCAGGCGGCGGGAGAGCCGCCAGCGGGTCCGGGATCGCAGGGGCGCCGGTGACCGGGGCCGGGCTGATGCAGCTGCCCGTGTAGCCGCCGGTCACCGCGATCGAGGTGGCCGAAAGGCACGACGTTCCGGACACCTCGATGGCCCCTGGATCGGTCGAGTTGACCTGCACGCCGCAGTTCAGGGTGACGTTCGTTTCCACCTCCAGCGCCTCGTTCGCGGCCGGATCCAGCACGACGACGCACGGCGCCGCGGGAATCGCTGCTACGGCGGTGGCCACCATGTCCACTTCGCTGAACCCGAGGAACCGGGCGAAGAAGAGCCCCGCCCCGTTGCCGTTGGCCTGGGTCCTGCGGGCGGTGACCTGGATGGCGTTGACCGGTGTTCCCGCAGGGTTGAACGTCCGGGTCGCGGGATCCCAGTTGCCGCTCACCACGTCCGAGGCGGACAGCACCGTGCCGTGCTTGCCGGGTGGCATGTTCTTGGCGGCGTAGTCCAGGGCCGCGGTTTGAGCGGCGCTCGCGTCGGGCAGACCACTGGCGCCGGCCAACGCGGCGGCGTCCGCGGTCACCTGAAGTTTGTTATTCAGGGCGTAAAGATACCCCACGTCGACCGCAAAGGCGGCGAAGCCTATGATCGTGGTCATAGCGACGCCAAAGAAGATGAAGGTAGATCCGCGCTCGTCGCGCCAAAAGTTCCGGCTGTTCGCGCCGCGCCTCGTCATCCCCTGGTGCTCCGCTCCCTAAATCATTCCTGGCGCATCGTTACCTTGGCGCGCAGGGTGCCGGTCTGGAAGATGCCGAGGACATCGACCAACGCCGCCTGCGACATGGGCGCCGTGATATCGACGACGACATCGGTATCGTTGGGGTCCAAGGGGTCGGGTTCGGTCACGACGACCCCGTAACTGATTCCCCAGTTGATGAGGGAGGTCTGTGCGCTCTGCACGGCCGCCGCCGTGGTCAGCTCGCCGACGGCCACGCGACGCGCCGTCTCCCGCGCGATGTTCGTCATGTGGTTCTGAAGAAACATCAGCGCGCCGAACTGAATGATGCCGGAGAGCAAGAGCAGCAGAACCGGCAGGACGAAAGCCAGCTCGACGGCGGTGACGCCGCGGTCGTCCCGCCAGCAGCCGCGCAGCGCGGCGGCCCGGGTCAAGTGCGCCTTGCGCGATCGCTCAGCGGTCATCGAATCGCCCGATCGTTTCATCAGTTGACGACCATGAGGCCGGCGCGCTCGAGCACGTAGATGCCCAGGACCTGGACGAGCGCCAGACCCGCAAGGCCGCACACCGTGCCCAGAGCGAACAGCACGACCAAGTTGCCGAATTTGATCAGCGGGTGCTTGCGCCGCTCGCTGGCAAGGCGCTCCGCGCTGCGCCGTTCCTTGCCTGCGACGAGCGTCACGTAGTAGCGGCCGAACAGCAGCGGGACGCTGAGGCGTATGTTGACCGGATGGTCGCCGCTCCACTCCCGCCGTTCGTAGATTGCCTGCAGGGTCGCATCGCGGCGCTCGCCCGCCTGCGGCGCGACCGGCTCCACCTCAGCCGACGTTAGATGTCGATCTCCGTCCATCGCGCACCGTCCTGCCTAGCCGCAATCCAACGATTGAAGTTGTCAATGAAATATTACGTGAAACACTTAACAAAGGGTAAATCTGTCATTCTTTCTTGCGAAATTTATTGAGATGCTTTTAATTCAAATGCCGAATGCATCACCGCGTATGTATTTGTTTTTCTTTATCTTTCCACACGGCTCTGCCGACCTGTCCGTCCACTCCTCCGCACCTGCGCCACGCCCTTTGGATCCTCCCGGGCCGTTCAATACAATAATAAATTCGCTCATGCGCCATTTTATCATGAATTCCACAAATAACGAGCCTAATTATAACAAGTGATTAATAAATAGATCTTGATTAAAATATTTTCGTATACACCTCCTTTACCCCGCGTCCGATACTCCTCCGATGGATGAACGCGGCTCGGTCGCACGCGGGATCCTCGACCACAGCGCCCGGCTGGGCCGGCCCTGACGGGAGGGCGCGGCGGCCGGGGCGCCCCCGGGCGCCCCCGTCGTGCCCATTGTCGTTCCCATTAATGAGATGCAAACCGCGGGCGGGTTATACCGGCCAGGCCGGCGCGGCGGCCGATCGCGACGACCCGGCCGAGCCAGCCGGCATCGAACCCCCGCCAGTCGGCCCCCGCCGGTCCAAGGTAACAGAGTTGCTCGTGATGCAGCCCACCGCCGTTTCAGCGAAATCGCACACCGTGCGGGGCTTCCAGCGCCCAGTCGTCGCCGCCCGCCTGCCCGGGCAGAACCGGGCGCAATGAGCGACATGGCGCAGGTGCGCGCGGCCGGGGCGGAGGTGAGCGTCACTCGGGCGGTGCCGGTTGCGCCGGCCGACGCGCGCTCGAGGTACGTCCGGGCGGCCGTCAGCGTCCTGCGGGAGCAAGCCTGGTTCATCGCCGTCGTCCTGCTCTACCTCCTGGCCGGGTTCGCCGTAGGCAAGGCCTACGGCCAGGACATCAGGCTCGGCATGTACAACGACGTGCATCTGGTCCTGTACGCCAACTTCGCCCTTTTCTGGGTCATCTTCCGGATCGTTTGGAGCCTCGCCAAGCATCGCCCCGAGCGGCCCCTCCGCTTCGTCTGGACTGATCTCAAGACCGGATACTTCGCGCCCCGGCGGCTGCTCAGCGCCCTCCCGGCCTTCGTTCTCCTGCCGCTCGCCCTGTCGATGACCACGTCGCTCAAGCGGATGATCCCTCTGATCTCCCCATTCAGCTGGGACCCGGTGCTGATGAAGATCGACTGGGTACTGCACGGCGGTAACCACCCCTGGGAACTGCTTCAACCGGTGGTCGGTCTTCCCCTGGCCACCGCCGTGATCTCGAACGCCTACGCCCTGCCCTGGTACACGCTCGTCCTATTCATGCAGTTCTGGCACACCTTCACCTTGGACCGAAGGCGCACGCGCTTTCTGATCACCTACGTGCTGTGCTGGGCGCTCATGGGCAATGGCCTGGCCACGGTCCTGTCCTCGGCCGGCCCCGTTTACTACGGATATCTCTTCGACGGCCCCAACCCGTTTGCCCCACTCATGTCGTACCTCGAGTCGGTCTCGGACTCGTTCGCCCTGCCCTCCTATCTCGCCCAGCAGTACTTGTGGGAGAACTACCAGAAGGACTTTCTGAGGCTGGGCTCGGGCATCTCCGCCATGCCGAGCCTGCACATTTCGATGGGCCTGCTCCTGGTGCTGGTGACCTGGCACCTGCACCGAATCGTGCGCGTGGCGACGATCGCGTTCCTGATCGTGCTCCAGATCGGGGCGGTTCACCTGGGCTGGCATTACGCCGTCGACGGCTATGTGGCCCTCATCGGCACGGGCCTAATCTGGTGGGCCGTCGGCCGCGCCCTGGTGTGGCGCGGGCGCCCGGCTGATCGCCGCCGTGGGGCCGGCCTCCCGCCCGGCCCCGGCCATACCGGCCCGATGTCCCGGGGCGGTGTCAGACAATGTTAAAATATTAGATATTTTTGTGTCTTCTTTTGCTTAACGTTAACTGTAAAATTTTATGTAAGTCCTAGGATACAAAAGTTTTTGCCTCGCAGGTTCATCGTTTATTAACGTCCATGTCATAAATATTCACGTTGGATGATGCGCTATACAAGGAGATCGTATCATGCTGAAGCGTTTTCAGAATTTCTGCCACGACGAGTCGGGCGCGACGGCCATTGAGTATGGCCTGATCGCCGCTCTCGTCTCGGTGGCTGCGATCGGCGCTCTGACCGCCATGGGCGGCTCGCTCAAGGTCATGTTCAACAAGGTCTCGACGGCGCTGTCCAGTGCTGTCAACAACAGCTGATCCGCAGTCGACACAAGCGAAGAAGGAAGAACAAAAAGACGGCGGGGACGGCCGCGACCTGCGAAACCGTCCCAGAGAACATCGACGAGTTGAGGCCGGGGCGCATTTCTTGCCTCCGGCCTCGATTTTTCGTGCAGTGCGATGGAAAACGTGAGCGCATCGGCCCTGGTTTCGACGGCCACCCTTCTGACCTTCGTGGTCCTGGTTTTTTCGGCGGCGGTGAGCGACATACGGAGCTTCACCGTGCCGAACCGAGTGTGCCTGGCCGTCGTCCTCCTCTACCCGGCCTTTGTCGCTTCGGCGACTCATCCGGTCGCCTGGGCGCCGGCGCTCGCCGTCGCCGCCGCGGCCCTGCTCCTCGGATTCCTGCTCTTTGCGGTGGGCGCCTGGGGCGGCGGCGACGCGAAGCTGTTCGCCGCCGCGGCCTTGTGGGCCGGCCCTGAATTCATCATCCCGCTCACCGTCTTTACCACACTCGCCGGCGGCGTGATGGCGATCTTCATCTGGCTACAGCACCGCCTGTCGCGCGCGCCCGTGGCCGCCATGATGCTCCACGTCGAAGCCGATCCGGACGTGGGCAAGCAACCGATGCCGTACGGCGCGGCAATCGCCGTTGGCGCTCTTTACGTCGCGTTTACACTGCTCAAGGTAAATTGAGGCCATGTCAGTGCGAAATGTTGTCCTGATCTTGGCTGCGGTCCTCATCACCGTCGGCACCGGCCTGATGGCGCGGACCTGGATCAACAGCCAGCGCGCGCCCGTGGCCGTCGCCCCTCCCCCGCCGCCGCCGAGGGCCGAGGGCACCTCCGTCCTGGTGGCCGCGAGCGACATCCCGACCGGCACCTTCATCAAGGACACCCACCTGCGCTGGCAGATCTGGCCGTCCGACACCCTTCCCAACACCTACGTGGTCAAACCCAAGGCCAAGGACGCGGCCGATCCGATCCAGAACCTGATCGGCGCCGTGGTGCGTCGAGGCATTTCCACCGGCGAGCCGATCACCAAGGGCCGAATCCTCAAGCCCGGAGAGCGGGGCTTCCTGGCCGCGGTCCTGCGGCCGGGCTACCGGGCCATGGCGATCCAGGTCAACCCGACCTCCGGGATCGCCGGGCTGGTCTTTCCGGGCGACCGGGTCGACCTGATCCTCACCCACGCGCTCAAGCGCGGCGGCGTCGACCGGCGCGCCAGCGAGACCGTACTGACCAACGTGCGGGTGCTGGCCATCGACCAGACCGTCGTCAGCAGCCAGAAGGCCGGCGCCAGGGTCTTCAAGAATGCCACGCTGGAACTGACGCCCAAGCAGGCCGAGATGCTCGCCGTGGTCAGCGAACTCGGCAGGATCGCGCTCAGCTTGCGCAGCCTGGCCAAGGACGACGAGGAGCTCGAGCGTTTGACCAACTCAGACGACCCGCTTGCCGAGCCGGACCCGGCTCGGGGCCTGACCTACACCTGGGACAGCGAGGTAAGCCGGCTGATTTGGCGGCCCACGGCGTCCCGTCAGGACGTGGTCAAGGTGTCGCGCGGCAACGAGATCCAAGAGCTCAAATTTCCTAAGAGCAAATGATGACCGGCACCCGTGTCAGGCTTATCGCCACCGCGCTGCTTGCCCTCGCCAGCCTATTGTCGCTGCCGGCCCTCGCCCAGGTCGTGACGCGGGGGGCGTCCTCCGAGGCAAGCGGCAGGCTGTTTGTCGAGCGCCACCAGGGCCGGCTCGTGCGTCTGGAGCGACCGGCGGCCTCGGTGTTCATCGCCAACCCCGCCATCGCCGACATCAGCGTGAAGTCCGCTCGGATGGTCTATGTCTTCGGCAAGGCGCCGGGAAAGACGACGCTCTTTGCCGTCGACCGCAGCGAGAACGTGATCGTGCAGCTTGACGTTGTGGTGACGCACGACCTGGGCAGCCTGCAGGAGGCGATCGAAACGCTGTTGCCGGCCGGCGGGGTCGACGTCACCTCGGTCAACGGCGGGATCGTGTTGAGCGGATCGGTCGCGACCGCCACCGAGGCGGAAGACATCCGGCGGCTGGCCGCCCGGTTCGTCGGCGAGGGCGAAGAGGTCATCAACCGGCTGGCCGTCACCGAACCCAACCAGATCAACCTTCATGTCCGAATCGCCGAGGTGTCGCGAACGGCGGTCAAGGAGCTCGGCTTCAATTTCGACGTCTCCGAGGGCGATTTTCGGTTCACCTCCGGCGACACGTTCCTGCAGAACCCGGCGGCGCTCGGCGGCGCGGGCTTCTTCAGCCTGGTCGGCAACCCGGTCGGCGTCGGCTCCGTGTTGGGCGGCACCATCGGCGACGCAACGATCAACGCCCTGTTCGACGCGCTCGAGGAGATCGGATTGGCCAAGACCCTGGCCGAACCCAACCTGACGGCGCTGACCGGCGAGACGGCGAGCTTCCTGGCTGGCGGCGAGTTCCCGATCCCGGTCAGCCAGGACAACGACTCGATCTCGGTCGAGTTCAAGGAGTTCGGCGTGAGCCTGTCGTTCACCCCGACCATGATCTCGAAACGCCGCATCAGCATGCGGGTCAGGCCCGAAGTCAGCCAGTTGTCCGACGCCGGCGCGGTCACCATCGGCGGCCTCAATATTTCGGCACTGACTACGCGGCGGGCCGAAACCACGATCGAACTCGCCTCGGGGCAGAGCTTCGCGATCGCGGGGCTACTTCAGGAAGACTTCCAGGACAAAGTCCGGCAGCTGCCGTACCTCGCCGACATCCCCGTGATCGGCGAACTGTTCAAGAGCGAAGAGTTCCGGCGCAACGAGACGGAACTGATCATCATCGTCACCGCCTACATCGTCCAGCCCATGGCGGCGGACGACCTGCCGTTGCCGACGGATCCGGTGACGCTGTCGAAACCGACCGCCATGCGCAGTCGGGCCGCCGCCGAGGCCCAGCTCCGGACCGTTTCGGTGCCCATCGTTTCGTCCGGCGCGGCGCACACCGGCTCGGCCCGCTTTCTGTTGGATTGAGGACGCCGCATGCCAGACCGGAAACGCAGGTTCCGCTCCGCCACGGTGGGCTCGCTGCTGGCCGCCCTCGGCCTGACCGGGTGCGTGCTGGACTCGAGGACGCCGCCAGCCGATGAAACGGTCCCCGGCCACCGTATTTATCACAGCTTGCTCCGGCTCCAGCCACCGATGATCCGGCCTCAGGTCGAGACGGTCACGATGGTCCACCGGGTCGGCTTCGCAGACGGCGCGGCCGAGCTGAGCGGGGACGAGTTGAGCCGTCTGGTGGCGTTCCTCAAGGAAACCGACGCGGGTACCGGCGCTCGCGTCGAGATCGACGGGCCGCGCGTCGAAGGCGGCGATCACGATCCTCTAACCGCAGCCCGGATCGCGTCGATCGCCGATGGGTTGTCGCGATTGGGCCTGCGCGCCGAGGTCACCGAGCGGCCCGTGGAATCCCTGACAAAGCCCAAGGATGCTACCGTCGTCATGGTCACCCGGGCCATGGTGATCGAACCCGACTGCGCGACCCCGAAGACAATCTACGGACCCCGGCCGACCCACATTTGGAGCTGCGCCACGGCCGCGGCCTTGGGCCGCATGGTCGCCGATCCGTTGGATTTGAAACGCGGCCGCGCGCTGGGCCCGGCCGACGGGGAAGCGTCGGTGCTGGGAGTCCAGCGCTACCGCGCCGACAAGATCAAGACACCGAAATCCGAAAGCACGAAGGCGGGCCAGTAGCGCATGAGTGCGGCTGAAAGATTTCTGGAGGCGCAAGGCGCCGAGAGCGTCGCCGCCGAGTGCGTTGCGTTCGTCGGAGACAATCAGACGCACGGGGTTGTCGAGTCCGTGGCGCGACAGTTCTTCGACGATCCGATCGTGCGCGACGGGGGCAGCCAGCAGGCGCTCGAATACCTCGCCGAGTCGCCCACGCCCACGGTGCTCATCGTCGATATCGGCGATTCCTCGGCACCCCTGACGGCCATGCTTTCGCTCACCGCGGCGTTCAGCGAGCAGACGCGGCTGATCGGCATCGGGACCATCAACGACATCAACCTCTACCGCGAGATGGTCGGGGCCGGGATCACGGATTACCTGGTCAAGCCGGTCACGGAAAAGGCGCTCGCCGCCGCCCTGTGCCGGACCGAGGAACCGTTTTCCGGTGCCGCAACAGCCGATCAATCGGCCCTCAACAAGATCAACCGCATAGCCGTCATCGGCGCCCGCGGCGGCGTCGGAGCCAGCTCAGTCGTGGTCAACCTGGCCTGGATCCTGAGCCAGGAGAAAAAGCAGCGCACCGCCCTCGTCGACCTCGACCTGGAGTTCGGGACGGTCGCCCTTTCGCTCGACCTGGAACCGACCCGGGGCCTGCGCGAGGCGCTCGAGAGCCCGGGCCGAATCGACAGCCTCTTCATCGAAAGCGCCACCGCGAAGCTGACCGAGAAGCTTTCGGTCATGGCGACGGAAGAGACGTTGGCCCAGCAGATCGCCTACAATCCGGAGGCGGTCGACATTCTGTTCGAAACGCTTGGACGCAACAACGACTGCATCCTCGTCGATCTACCCCGCTCGGCCTTCGCCGTGCGCCAGCACGTCTTCGAGGCCAGCTCGAAAATCCTCATCGTCACCGAGCTCACGCTGTCCGGCCTGCGCGACACCATGCGGCTGGTGACCGGAATCGAGGAGGTCACGCCGGGCACACCGATCATGGTGATCGCCAACCGTACCGGGGGCGCGCATCAGGCGATGACGCCCAAGGACTTCCAGAAGGCCCTGGGCCACAAGGTCGACTTCGTCGTCCCCGAAGACCGCAAGGCCTTCAACCAAGCCGCCAACAACGGCAAGCCCGTGGTCCAGATGAGCGGCAACAGCCCGGCCAGCAAGGCGCTGCGTCGGATCGCCCAAAAGGTCTTCGAAGGCCAACCGGGCGCGCAGGACAAGCAGAAGAAAGGATCCTGGCGCCGCTTCTTGAAGAAGGGGTAGCGCGGGATGGACGGCGGGAACGCCAGAGCGGGCCCCGGCCCGGCCGATGGCCAAGAGGCCGCGGGCCCCGGCCTGCGCGACCGCGGCCGCAGGCTGGGACAATACCTGGAGGACCTGAAGCCGAAGGTCTTGGCGGCGTTCGAGGACGATAACGTGGCGGGGCTGGCGCGGCCCGAGCTTGCCGTGCGCATAGGCCAGATCGTCACCACCGAAACCGAGGCCGATTCCAACTCGCTCAACCTGCTCGATCGGCGCAATCTGGTGGCGGAGCTGATCGACTGGCTGCTGCACGCCAGTCCCAAGGCCCCGCCCAAGCCGCAAAGCCCGCCGCCCGGCGGCGGCAGGCCCGGCTCGATGATCGACGGTTTCGACGCCCGGCCGGCCCGGCGCGAAAAGGCCGAACCGGCCGCCGCGCGGGCCAAGGCGTCCGTATCGGTCTCGCCGACGGTCGAGGAGACCAAGAACAAGATCGAACCGGCGGTCATGGACCGGCTCGACGTCTCCGCGGCATCGCAGCTCCCGCGCGAGGAGCTGTCCCACCAGCTCCGCGACATCGTCGCCGAGGTTCTCGCCGAGCAGAAGCTGCGCCTCAACGCGACCGAGCAGCAGACCGTGGTCGAGCTGTTGCTGGACGACATGCTCGGCCTCGGGCCGCTCGAGCCCCTGCTCGCCGACGAGACCATCACGGACATCATGATCAACGGCCCCAGCCAGGTCTATATCGAGCGGCGGGGCAGGCTGGAACTGACCAACGTGCGGTTCCGCAACAACGACCACGTCCTCAACATCGCCCGGCGCATCGTCTCGATCATCGGCCGGCGCGTCGACGAGACGGTGCCCCTGGTCGATGCGCGCCTGCAGGACGGCAGCCGCGTCAACATCATCATTCCGCCGCTGGCCATTGACGGCCCGTCCATCTCGATCCGTAAGTTCGCCAAGAAGAGCATCACGCTCGACATCATGGTCCGCCAGACCAACATGTCCGAGCTTATGGCGACGGTGCTCAAGATCGCGGCCCGCAGCCGGCTCAACATCCTGATCTCTGGCGGTACCGGCTCCGGCAAAACGACCCTGCTCAACGCGATGTCGCAAATGATCGACGAGCGCGAGCGCATCGTCACAATCGAGGACGCCGCGGAGCTGCAGCTCCTGCAGCCGCACATCGTGCGCCTGGAGACCCGTCCGGCGAACCTCGAGGGCACCGGCGAGATCACCATGCGCGATCTGGTCAAGAACGCGCTGCGTATGCGCCCGGACCGCATCATCCTCGGCGAGGTGCGCGGTTCCGAAGCGGTCGACATGCTGCAGGCGATGAACACCGGACACGACGGCTCGCTCGGCACGATCCACGCCAACCGGCCGCGCGAGGCGCTGACCCGTCTGGAGAACATGGTCGGCATGGCCGGAATCAACCTGCCGGCCAAGGCCGTGCGCACCCAGATCGCCGCGGCCATCGACATGATCATCCAGGTCGCGCGCATGCGCGACGGCATGCGCCGCGTGACCCACATCACCGAGGTCATCGGCATGGAGGGCGACATCATCACGACGCAGGACCTCTTCACCTACGAGTTCGAGAGCGAGGGCCTGGACGGCATGCTGAAGGGCCAGTTCCGCTCCTCCGGCCTGCGCCCGCACTTCGCGCCCAAGGCCGCCTACTTCGGCCTCGATCGGCGCCTCATGGAGTGCATGTGATGGAGCTGCTCCAGCCCCTCATCGGCGGGCAGGCAGGACCGGAGCAGGTGCTGCTGTTGATGGTATTGCCGCTCGGCGTGCTGTTCCTCCTGTTCGGTCTTTTCGCGGGCGGCGGCCCGCGCGCACAACTGAACAGGCGCATCACCCGAATCAAAATCAATCATGACACGAAAATGCCCTTGACGGCCCATGTCTCCATTGCCCGCCGCTCCACCCGCTCCAGCGACATTCACGCCCTCGACCAATTGATCCGAAGGCTGATGCCGCAACAGGCTATTCTGCGCCTGCGCATCGAGCGCGCCGGCCTCGGCATCTCGATCGGCGTCTACGTCCTGGCCAGCCTCCTGCTCGGCGTGATCGCCGTCGTGCTGGCCCTGACGCTCTGGCACCTGCCGTTCATCGCCGCCATGTTGTTCGGCGTCATATGCGCGCTCGGCCTGCCGCACATGTACATCGGGATGCGCATCAAGAAACGACAGGCCCGATTCATCGACGTGTTTCCCGACGCGATCGACCTCATGGTCCGCGGCATCAGGGCGGGCCTGCCGATTGCGGAGTCGATGAAGACCGCAGGCGACGAGGTGCCCGACCCGGTCGGAGGCGAGCTGAAACGCATCACGGACGGCGTCCGGATCGGCCGGCGCATTGACGAGGTGCTCTGGGAGACCTCGCGGCGCCTGGATCTCCAGGAGTTCAACTTCTTCACGATCGCGCTGTCGATCCAGGCCGAGACCGGCGGCAACCTGGCCGAAACGCTGAGCAACCTGTCCGACGTGCTGCGCGGCCGCCGCCAGCTCAAGAGGAAGATCAAGGCTCTGTCCTCGGAGGCCAAGGCGAGCGCCTATATAATCGGGTCCCTGCCCTTCATCATGACCCTGCTCATCTATCTGGTGAACAAGGGCTACATCGTGGGTTTGTTCACCGATGTGCGCGGTCAATTCATGATCGGCTTCGGCCTGTTCATGATCGCGGTGGGCGCGGTCGTCATGTACCGGATGGTCAAGTTCGAGCTATGACCCTGGAAAGTTTCCTGCCGCCGGGCTTCGGTATCGAGGACCTGCTCATCCTATCGTCGGCGCTTTCGGCCGGTTCGATCGCGATCACGGTATGGGTGACGCTCCTGCACCGCGACCCGGGCGCGCGGCGCATCAAGATGATCGCGGCCCATCGGCAGGCTCTGCGCGCCGGCGTCGTCGGGCCGCGCCGACGCCACGAGCGGCTGCCCACCATCAGCCTCATGCGGCGGGTCGTGGACCGCCTGCACCTGCTCCGATCGGCCCAGGCGAGCAAGATTTCGATCAAGCTGATGCGCGCCGGCTGGCGTTCCAAGGATGCGATCATCCGTTATCTGTTCTTCAAGGTCGCGTTACCCTTCGTCTTCGGCGGGCTTGCGGTGTTCCTGTTTTACGGCCTCGATGCCTACAAGCTGGCACCCACCTCGAAACTGGCGATTACGATCTTCAGCGTCCTCTTCGGTGCCTACGCGCCGGACATCTTCATCAGGAACGCCGCGCAGAAGCGCCAGGACCAGATCCGCAAGGCCCTGCCCGACGCCCTCGACCTCATGGTCATCTGCGCCGAGGCCGGCCTCAGTCTCGACGCCACGCTGATGCGCGTCTCGCACGAGATGGAAACGGCCGCCCCGGAACTGGCCGACGAGTTGAGCCTGACCGGGCTGGAGCTCGGGTTTCTGCCCGATCGGCGCAAGGCCTTGCAGAACCTGGCGCTGCGCGTTGACCTGGTCGGCGTGCGCGGCGTGGTAAACACCCTGCTCCAGGCGGAGCGCTACGGCACGCCGCTCGCCCAGTCCCTGCGCGTGATGGCCGCCGAATCCCGTAACGAGCGCATCATGAAGGCGGAGGAGAAGGCGGCGCGCCTGCCGGCCCTGCTCACCGTGCCGATGGTCGCCTTCATCTTGCCGCCACTGTTCATCGTCCTGCTCGGGCGGGCGATCCTCAATACCTACGACGCCTTCAGCAACCTGTTCTGAGGCGCTTGCGCGCGCGGATGCCGTGCCGCTCCGATGGCGCCGCGAGCGGCGCCGCCCGGCGTGGCCAAACCGGCGCGGCGGCGATAATCTGGCGCATGCGGCGGTGCGACGGGCGCGCCGCCGCCGGACAAGGCCCCGGGAAACCTTCGCCATGGCCACGACCTGCGATTTCCTGGTGATCGGCGGCGGCATCGCCGGCGCCTCGGCCGCCTACGAGCTGGCCCCGGTCGGCCGAGTGATCGTGCTCGAGCGCGAACCCTGGCCCGGCTATCACGCGACCGGCCGCTCGGCGGCCCATTTCACCGAGACCTACGGCAACGCGGTCATCCGCCGGCTGGTGCGCGCCGGCCGGGCGTTCCTCGAGGCGCCGCCCGAGGGGTTCGGCGACCATCCGCTGCTCGTGCCGCGCGGCCTGATCCTGGTCGCCGGCCCGGGGCAGGAGGGCGCGCTCGCCGACGCGGCGGCGGAGGCGCAAAAGTTCACGCCCTCCGTTCGCACGATTTCGCCGCAGGAGGCGATCGCGCTGGTTCCCGTCCTGCGCCGGGATTACGTGAGCGCGGCGATCCGCGAGCCCGATTCCCGGGACATCGAGGTTCACGGCCTGCACCTGGGCTACCTGAAGGGGCTCAAGGCGCGCGGCGGCATGCTGGCGACCGACGCCGAAGCGGTCTCGATCGCCCGCACCGGCGGCGCCTGGATCGTCGCGACCCGCGCCGGGGAATTCAGCGCCCCGGTCGTGATCAACGCCGCCGGCGCCTGGGCCGACGCCGTGGCCGGGCTCGCGGGGGTCGCGCCGCTCGGGCTGACGCCCAAGCGCCGGACCGTGCTCGTCATCGATCCGCCGCCGGGCCTCGACATCGCATCCTGGCCGCTCGTGGTCGACGTGGCCGAAACGTTCTATTTCAAGCCCGACGCCGGCCGCATCCTGGCCTCGCCGGCCGACGCCACGCCCAGTCCGCCCTGCGACGCGCAGCCGGAGGAGCTGGACATCGCAACCGGGGCCGCGCGCCTCGAAGCGGCCACCACCCTGAAGGTCGAGCGCATCGCGCACAAATGGGCCGGCCTGCGCACCTTCGCCGCCGACGGCACGCCGGTGGTGGGCATGGACGGCGAGGTCGAGGGGTTCTTCTGGCTCTGCGGACAGGGCGGCTACGGCATCAAGACGGCCCCGGCGCTCTCCCGCGCGACCGCCAGCCTGATCTCGCACGACGCCCTGCCCGAGGATCTGGTCGAGCTGGGCCTGACCGCCGCGGAGCTGTCGCCGGAGCGGCTGCGCGGCGCCGCGCCGACGCCTGCGGGTTGAGGCGGCCCCCTTCCTGTCCCGGGATGCCCGGGGTCCCCCTGCGCCGCCGTCCCGGCCGGCCTCCGGCCAAGCAGTACATCCCAGTCCGGGGCCGGATCAGGCGTTGCGAGCGATGGTCCACGGACAGCAGGCTTCCGCCGGCCCCGCACGGCCCCGAACCAGTCAGGCCGCGACCACCGCGCCCCGTTCGATCAGGTCCTCGATCTCGGCCTCGCCGTAGCCGTGCTCGGCCAGGACGGCGCGGGTGTGTTCGCCGTAGATGGGCGCCCCCGCGGCGACGGCGCCAGGGGTGTCGGAGAACTTGACCGGCAGGCCGAGGGTCTTGACCGGGCCGAGGCTGCTGTGCGCGGGCGCGACTACCATGTCGCGGGCGAGCGCCTGCGGGTCCTCGTGCATCTGGCCGATGCTGAGCACGGGCCCGGCGGGCACGCCCGCCGCCTCCAGGCGATCGAGCCACTCGGTCGTGCCACGGGCACGGAAAACTTCGCCCAGCGCCGCCTCCAACTCCTTCAAGTGCGCCATGCGCGCGGCGTTGTCGGAAAAGCGCGGGTCATCGGCGAGCGCGGGGGCTTCGATCGCCTCCAGAAGGCGCAGCCAGTTGGCATGGTTGGCCGCGCCCAGCGTGATCCAGCCGTCCGCGGTCTCAAACGCCTGGTAGGGCGCGTTCAACGGGTGGGCCGAGCCCATGGGCCCGGGCGAGCGGCCGGTGGCGAACGCGATCGCCGACTGCCAGTAGGTGTGCACGATGCCGGCCTCGAACAGCGAGGTGTCGACGCGCTGGCCGCGCCCCGTCTTCTGCCGCTCGACCACTGCGGCGAGGATGCCCATGGCGCCCAGGATGCCGGCCGTGATGTCGGTCACCGGCGCCCCCACCTTGACCGGGGGCCGGCCCTGCCCTTCCCCGGTGATGCTCATCAGCCCGCTCATACCCTGGGCGATCAAGTCGAATCCGCCGCGCTCGGCGTAAGGCCCGGTGCGCCCGAAGCCGGAGATCTCGCAGTAGATGAGGCCGGGGTTCGCCGCGCGCAGGCTCTCGTAGCCGAGGCCCAGGCGCTCCATGGTGCCGCGCCGGTAGTTCTCGATCACCGCGTCGGCCGAGCGCAGCAGGCGGCGCAGGACCTCCTTGCCCGCCTCGTGCTTGAGGTCGACGGCGATGCCCCGCTTGTTGCGGTTCATCATCATGAAGGCCGCCGATTCGCCGCCGACGTCGGGCGGCAGGAAGCTGCGCGAATCGTCCCCGCCCGGCACCTTCTCGACCTTGATCACCTCCGCGCCCATGTCGGCCAGCATCAGGCCGCACACCGGCCCGGCCATGATGTGCGCCAGCTCGACGACCTTGAGGCCGATCAGCGGACCGCGCCGATCCGCCATCTCAGCGCCCCTCGAAGACCGGGGTCTTCTTCTCGAGGAAGGAGCGGTAGCCGACCCGGAAGTCCTTGGTGGCGTAGCAGGCGTAGCCCTCGTCCAGCTCCGCGGGCGCGAGCGGCTCCGGCCGCTCCAGGCGGCGGACGAACTTCTTGTGCCAGCGCGCGACCAGCGGGGCGCCCTCGGCGATGCGCCGCGCCGTGTCCATGGCCTCCCGCTCGACCTCCGCGTCCGGCACGACCTTCGTGACCAGGCCCTTGTCCCTGGCCTCGGCCGCGCCGAAGATCCGGCCCTCGAGCAGGATCTCGAGCGTCGCCGCGCGCCCGACGAGGCGCAGCAGCCCCTCGATCTCGGGGTAGGCCATGACCAGGCCCAGGCGCTTGATCGGCACGCCGAAGCGGCTCGACTCGCCGCAGATGCGCAGGTCGCACAACGCCGCGATCTCCAGCCCGCCGCCGACGCAGATGCCCTCGATCAGCGCGACCGTGGGGTGCCGACATTCCTTGAGCGCGCCCAGGGCGAGGTCCAGGACCTCGCCGTAGGCCTTGGCCGAAGCCGGATCGTAGCGATCAGTCTCGAACTCCGAGATGTCGTTGCCCGGCGAGAAGGCCTTGCCCCCGGCCCCGCGCAGCACGATGCAGCGCAGGTCGTCGTCGTCCGAAAGCGCGCGCATGACCTCGCCCAGGCGCCGCCACATCGGCTTGGTCATGGCGTTGAGTTTGTCCGGGCGGTTGAGGACGACGGTGGCGATCGCCCCGTCGCGCTGCACCAGGATGAGATCCGGCATGACTTTCTCCCGCCTTTCCGCGTGCCTCAGCGATAGAAGAACTCAACCAGGCTCATGGGCACTGCGGGAACATAGGTGACCAGGACCAGGATGGCAAAGAGCACCGAGACGAACCAGACGTTGACCTTGCTCACCTCCCAGATGTTGGCCTTGGCGACCGCGCAGGCGGTGATGAGCACGCTGGCGACCGGCGGCGTCTGCTGCCCGATGCCCAGGTTGAGCGTCACGACCAGGCCGAAATGCACCGGGTCGATGCCGACCGCGTTGACCAGGGGCATCACGATCGGCACGACCAGGATGATCGCCGCAGCCGAATGCAGGAACAGCCCGACCGCGAGGAAGAAGATGTTGAGCAGCGCGAGCACCGCGAAACGGTTGTCGGTCCAGTCCAGGATCGCGGCGGCCAGCTTCTGCGGCACCTGCAGCTCCGTCAGGTAAACCCCGATCAGCGCCGAGGCGGCGACCAGCAGCATGACGACCGCGGTCTGCACCCCGCCATCGACGATCGCCACGCGCAGATGGGCCCAGTCAAGATCGCGGTAGACGATCCCGCCGATGACGAGCGCCGCGACCACGGCCAGGCCGGCGCCCTCGGTCGCGGTCACGAAACCGCCGAAGATGCCGCCAAGGATGATGACCGGCAGGATCAGGGCCCAGACCGCCTCGCGGAAGGTGAGCCAGACCCGACGCAACTGGAACACCTCCTCGACCGGCCAGCCTTGACGCACCGCCATCCAGTACGAAACGGCCATCATGCCCAGGCCGCCGAGGATGCCGGGCACGATCCCCGCCACGAAGAGCTGGACGATCGAGCTGTCGGCCATGACGCCGTAGAGGATCATCGGAATCGACGGCGGAATGATGACCGCCAGCGTCGCCGAGGAGGAGGTCACGGCGGCGGCGAAGGCCCTGGGGTAGCCTCGGCGCCGCATGGCCGGGATCAGGATCGAACCGAGCGCCGCCACGTCGGCCACCGCGGAGCCGGAAATCTCGGCAAAGAACATGGACACGGCGATGTTGACCATCGCGAGAGCGCCGCGCACGAAGCCGAGCACGGCCGAGGCGAACGCGATCAGCCGGCGCGAGATGCCGGAGGCGTTCATGATCGCCCCGGCCAGGATGAACAGCGGAATCGCGAGCAAGGGGAACTTGGTCGCGCCATCGAACATGACCAGCGCGACGTTCGGCAGAATCTCCGTTCCCTGGCTGAGGACCATGGCGATGACCGCGACGAGGCCGAGCGCGACGGCGATCGGCACGTTGATCAGGATCAGGGCGAACAGCCCCAGGATCATCAGGACCAGGGTCACCGGGCGGCGCGCCCCGGATGCGCCTCGCCGGCGGCCGGCGCGGCGTGTGGGTCAAGCCGGTCCTCGCCCAGGCCGCGCCAGTAGCCGGGGATGCTGGCGACCTCGCAGACGATGAACAGGCTCGCGCCGATCGGGATCACCGACTGCGTGATCTGGACCGAGACCTCGGGCAGGCTGACCAGGGTATCGCCCTCCAGGACCACGAGCACGACCCAACCGGTCCAGGCCAGGACGACGAAGAAACCCAGGACGCACGCCTCGGCGACCGCGACCAGGAGCAGGCGCCAGCCCGGCGGCAGGGCCCGCACCAGGCCGTCGAACCCGATGTGGGCGCGCTTGAGCGCGGCCAGGCAGGCGCCGTAGTAGGTGAGCCAGGCGAGCATGATCGAGGCCACCTCGTCGTACCAGCTCAGCGACGCGCCCGCCTTGCGGTAGACGACGGCCACGATCACAACGAGGGTGAGCGCGACCATGAGGAGGATCACGACGGCGACCAGCAGGCGCCCCAGCGCCTCCGACAGGCGGCTCAGCGTCCGCAACTTGCCCCTCGCAACGTGCAGCGGATGTCCAATGGAAAGAAAGACCCCGCCCGCGGCCGACCCCGGCGCCGGCCCGCGGGCGGAGCCTTGATCGGTTCAGGAACCCTCGGCCAGGCTCCTGG
This sequence comes from Kiloniellaceae bacterium, assembly GCA_046758005.1. Taxonomy (GTDB): domain Bacteria; phylum Pseudomonadota; class Alphaproteobacteria; order Kiloniellales; family J153; genus JBHHZJ01. The sequence goes on along the minus strand of JBHHZJ010000002.1, from coordinate 26,430 downwards.
CCTTTTCGATCATCGCCTTACCGCCCGGGACCGAGGTGGCGAACTCGTTGTATATCGCCTCGCTCGCCTTCACGAAAGCCGCCTTGTCCGGTTCGTTGACCTGCATGCCGCCGGCCTTGAGCTTGCCGAGCAGCTCGGTCTCCAACGCGGCCGCCTTCCGATAGACGAAGCCCTGGGTATCCTTGGCGATCGCCTCGATCGCCTGGCGGATGTCGGCGGGCAGGCTCTCCCACTTCTTCTTGCCGACGGTCACATAGGCCGGCGTGTACACGTGGCCCGTGAGCGACAGGTACTTTTGCACCTCTTGGAACTTGGCGCTGTAGATCTGGGCGAACGGGTTCTCCTGGCCGTCGATGACGCCGGTCTTGAGCGCCGTGAAGACCTCGGAGAACGACATCGGGGTCGGGTTGGCGCCGTAGGATTTGAACATCTTGACCCGCCAAGCGCCCTTGGGCGTGCGCAGCTTGATGCCCTTCAGGTCCGCCGGCACGTTGATCGGCCGCTTGTTGTTGGTGACGTGGCGGAAGCCGTTCTCCCAGACCGCGATGATCTTGTAGCCCTTGGCCTCGACCGCCGGCGCCATCTTGGGCCAGAAGATCTCCTTCTCGATCCGGTGCATGTGCTCGCGGTTCTTGACCAGATACGGCATTTCGAACAGGCCGAATTCGTCGGCCACGGTGGACATGACCGTGGACGGCAGGGCGAAGTCGACGGTGCCGAGCTTCAGCTTCTGCAACAGCTCCTTGTCCTTGCCGAGCTGGCTGGAGCCGAAGGTCGCGATCGAAACCTTGCCCTTGAGCTGGTCGTTGACGCGCTTGGCGAACTCGTTGACCGAGATTTCGAACAGCGAGCCGGGCGCGCCCACGTGTCCGAACTTCAGCTCGATCTCCGCGGCCGCGGCCTGACTTGCGAGCAGCCCGGCCAGGAGCGTCGTGCCCAATAATTTGAACATTCTCATTTCCTCCTCCTCGATTGGCTTATGTCTTGATTATTGGCGCGATTGCCTCAGCCGCCGGGCGACGCCCCGCCGGCGCGGCGTGCCTCGGGCGCCTCGCCCGCGCCCGAGAGGTAATCGAGCGCCGCCTGCACTCCGCCCTTGGCGTGCGGCACGCCGGCCGCGGCCAGACCCATCTCGATTCCGGCGAGCGTGCCCGCCAGCATGAGCTCGTTGAAGTCGCCAAGGTGGCCGATGCGGAACACCTTGCCCCGGACCTTCCCAAGGCCGTTGCCGAGCGACATGTTGTAGCGCTCCAGCACCACCTTGCGGAAAGCGTCGGCGTCATGACCCGCGGGCATCAGCACCGCGGTCAGGGAATGACTGTACTCGCGCGGGTCGACGCAGAGGATCTCCAGGCCCCAGGCGCGCACCGCGCGGCGCGCCGCCTCGGCCAACCGGGCGTGGCGGGCGAAGACGGCCTCCAGCCCCTCCTCGAGCAGCATTTCGATCGCCTCGCGCAGGCCATAGAGCAGGTTCGTGGCCGGCGTGTACGGGAAGTAGCCGTTCGCATTGGCCGCGAGCATCTCGTCCCAGGCCCAGTAGGAGCGCGCCAGGCGCGCGGATTGGGCGGCCTTCATGGCCTTCTCGCTGATCGCGTTGAAGCTCAGGCCCGGGGGCAGCATCAGCCCCTTCTGCGAGCCCGCCACGGTCACGTCCACGCCCCACTCGTCGTGGCGGTAGTCGATCGAGGCCAGCGAGGAGATCGTGTCCACGAGGAACAGCGCCGGATGGCCCGCACGGTCGATCGCGGCGCGCACCTCGGCGACCCGCGAGGTGACGCCGGTCGAGGTTTCGTTGTGCACGACGCACACCGCCTTGATCGCATGCGCGCGATCCTCGGCGAGCCGCGCCTGGACCGCCCCGGGATCGACGCCGCGGCGCCAGTCGCCCGGCACGAAGTCCACGGTGAGGCCGAGCCGCTCCGCCATCCGGTGCCAAAGGGTCGCGAAATGCCCGGTCTCGAACATGAGCAGCTTGTCGCCCGGCGAGAGCGTGTTGACGAGCGCCGCCTCCCAGGCCCCGGTGCCGGAGGCCGGATAAATGACCACCGGCCCGTTGGTCCCGAGGATGTGCTTGAGCCCCTCCAGGACCTCGCGGCCCATGGCGCCGAACTCGGGCCCGCGGTGGTCGATGGTGGGTCGTTCGATGGCGCGCAGGATGCGCTCGGGCACGTTGGTCGGCCCGGGGATCTGCAGGAAATGGCGTCCCCTTGGGGTCGGCATCGGTGATGTCTTCGACGCTGGGCCCTGTCCTCACCGTCGCGGCCGGCCATGCGCGATGCGCAAGCCGCATTTGATGCGCACGCCCTGATGCCGCTTTTTTGAATTATGCATGCATTCAGCCAGACAAGCAATACTTTTCTAGTTTTGGTTCTAAGGACACTTATAGCGTAAAAACAAGAACTTATATACTTTCGTTTGCATGGAACTCGGACCGTTCCGGTCTTGCATTTTGCATGCAAAATGGTAATTTCTGGTGACCGCAACGATTCGAGCGCCACCACAGGTCCATGGACCAGCCGCGAACGACCGCCCCCCCGGGCACGGCCCGCATCGGGGACGGCGCCCTCGCCGCCCGGCTTCGCCGGGAGATCGAAGGCGACGTGCTGTTCGACGCCTTCAGCCGCGGCCGCTACAGCACCGACGCCTCGATCTACCAGATCGAACCGATCGGCGTGGTGGTCCCGCGCAGCGCGCAGGACGTGATTCGCGGCATCCAGATCGCGGCCGAGGAGCGGATCCCCGTCCTGCCGCGCGGCGGCGGCACCTCGCAGTGCGGCCAAGCCGTGGGCGAGGCCCTAGTCATCGACGTGAGCAAGCACCTCACGGAGGTCCTCGCCTTCGACCCGCAGGCGCGGCGCGTCACGGTGCAGCCGGGGATCGTGCTCGACCGTCTCAACGCCCTGCTCAAGGAGCACGATCTGTTCTTCCCCGTCGACGTCTCGACCGGCAGCCGGGCCACGATCGGCGGCATGGTGGGCAACAACAGTTGCGGCGCCCGCTCGATCCGCTACGGCACCATGCGCCGCAACGTGCGCGCCATCGAGGCCGTGCTGGCCGACGGCGAACGGGCCCGCTTTGCGGAGGTGCCGGCGGACCTGCACGCGGACGGGGATGCCTCGCCCCGCGTGCGCGCCCTCGCCGCCCGCATGCTGGCGTTGGGCCGGCGCGAGGCCGCGGAAATCGCCGCGCGCTTCCCCAAGGTGCGGCGCCGGGTCGGCGGCTACAACATCGACGCGCTGACCGGCAACGAACCCGTTAACCTGAGCCACCTCCTCGTTGGCTCGGAGGGCACCCTCGCCTTCTCCACCGCGATCGAACTCGAGCTGCAGCCGATCCCGCCGCACAAGGTGCTGGGCGTGTGCCACTTTCCGACGTTCCACGCGGCGATGGACGCGACCCGGCACATTGTCGCGCTCGGGCCGGCCGCGGTCGAGCTGATCGACCGCACGATGATCGAGCTGGCCCGCGACATTCCGCTCTACCGGGCGACCACCGCGCGCTTCGTCAGGGGCGAGCCGGAGGCCCTTCTGCTGGTCGAGTTCGCCGGCGAGGACCACGCCCGGCAGTTGCGCGCGCTCGAGCGGTTGGACGATCTCATGGGTTCGCTCGGCTTCCCCGGCTCTGTCGTCGAAGCGGTCGAGCCGGCGTTGCAGAGGGCCATCTGGGAGGTGCGCAAGGCCGGGCTCAACATCATGATGTCCATGAAGGGCGACGGCAAACCGGTGTCATTCATCGAGGATTGCGCCGTGCCGCTGGAGGACCTGGCCGAATACACCGACCGGCTCAATCAGGTGTTCCGCAAGCACGGCACGCAGGGCACCTGGTACGCCCACGCCTCCGAGGGCTGCCTGCACGTCCGCCCGGTCCTCAACCTCAAGCTCGAGGCGGACGCGAAGAAGATGCGCGCCATCGCCGAGGAGGCCTTCGCCATGGTGCGCGCGTACAAGGGCTCGCATTCGGGCGAGCACGGCGACGGGCTGGTCCGCTCCGAGTTCCACGAGGTCATGTTCGGCGGGCGCATGACCCGCGCCTTCGAGGAGGTCAAGGACGCCTTCGATCCCGCGGGCCTGTTCAACCCGGGCAAGATCGTGCGCCCGCCGCGCATGGATGACCGGCGCCTGTTCCGCTTCAAGCCCGGCTACCGGGTCCGGCCGCTGGACACCGCGCTCGACTGGTCGCAATGGGGCGGCCTCGGCGGCGCGGTGGAAATGTGCAACAACAACGGCGCCTGCCGGAAATTCGACGCCGGCGTCATGTGCCCCTCCTACCGGGTGACCGGCGACGAGCAGCACCTGACCCGGGGCCGCGCGAACACCCTGCGCCTCGCCCTCTCCGGCCAGCTCGGGCCGGACGCCCTCACCTCGCAGGAAATGTTCGAGACCATGAGGCTCTGCGTCGGCTGCAAGGGCTGCAGGCACGAATGCCCGACCGGGGTGGACATGGCCCGGATGAAGGTCGAGTTCCTGGACCACTACCGCAAGCGCCACGGCCTGCCGCTGCGCGAGCGGCTGGTCGCCAACCTGCCGCGCACCGCGCCCTGGCTCAGCCGTGTCTCCTTCATCGCCAACCTGCGCGACCGGGTGCCCGGCCTGCCCGCGCTCACCGAAAAGGTGCTGGGCCTGAGCGCAAAGCGCAGCCTGCCCGTGTGGCACGCCGACCGTTTCGCGCCCAAGGGCCCGGCGCACGGGCCGCCCGAGGGGCCGGAGGTCGTGCTGCTCGCCGATACCTTCAACACTTACTTCGAGCCGGAGAACCTGCGCGCGGCGCTCGCCGTGCTCGTCGCCGCCGGGTACCGGGTCCGCCTGCCCCGCCCCGCCGGCCGCCGGCCGCTGTGCTGCGGACGCACCTTCCTGGCCGGCGGATACGTCGACGAGGCCAGGGTCGAGGCGCGGCGCACCCTCGATGCGCTGGGCCCCTTCGTCGCGCGCGGCGTGCCCGTCGTCGGGCTCGAGCCCTCCTGCCTGCTCACCCTGCGCGACGAGTACAAGGCCATGCTGCCCGGTCCCGAAACCGACGCCCTGGCCGAGCGCGCCCTGTTGTTCGAGGAGTTCCTGGCGGCGGAACACGAGGCCGGCCGCCTGGATCTGGCGCTCGAGCCGGTCGGGCGCCGGCGCGCCCTGCTGCACGGGCACTGCCACCAGAAGGCCTTCGGCGCCCTGTCGTCCGTGGAAACGGTCCTGCGCCTGGTCCCGGATCTCGAGGTGGAGACCGTGGAGTCGAGCTGCTGCGGCATGGCGGGCGCCTTCGGCTACGGGGCCGAAACCTACGAGATCTCGATGAGGATGGGCGAGCTGTCCTTGCTGCCGGCGGTGCGCGCGGCCGGCCGCGAGGCGCTCGTGGTCGCGGACGGCACGAGCTGCCGGCACCAGATCAAGGACGGCGCGGGGCGCGAGGCGCTGCACGCGGCCCGCGTGCTGGAAATGGCCCTGACGGAACGGGGCGGGAAGGAGTCGCCATGATCGACGATGGTCGTCTTGACGGAGACGGGCCGGAGGCCGCCGGGCCCCGCGGAGGCAAACCGGGGCCGATTGCGCGGGCGTCGCTGCACGACGCGCTGGTCGAGCGCCTGCGCGACATGATCATCGAGGGCGAGCTCGCCCCCGGAACCCGGATTCCGGAGCGGACGCTGTGCGACCGCTTCGGGGTCTCGCGCACGCCCTTGCGCGAGGCGCTCAAGGTGCTGGCCTCGGAGGGCCTGCTCGAGCTGTCGCCCAACCGGGGCGCCACGGTGGCGCGTCTGACGATCGAGGACCTGGACGAAATGTTCCCAGTCATGGGCGCCTTGGAGGCGCTCGCCGGCGAGCTCGCCTGCGCCCGGATCACGGACGGGGAGATCGCCGAGATTCGCGCCCTGCACTACCAGATGGTGCTGCACTACACACGGCGCGAGCTGCCGCAGTATTTCCGGCTCAACCAGCGCATCCACGGGCTGATCATGGACGCCGCGCACAACCCGACGCTGACCAGGATGTACCGCGGCCTCTCGGGCCGAATCCGCCGCGCCCGCTACGTCGCCAACATGAGCAAGGCGCGTTGGGACCGGGCCGTGGAGGAGCACGAGGCGATCCTCGACGCACTGGCGCACCGCGACGGAATCCGCCTCGCCCGCATTCTCAAGCTGCACCTGCAGAACAAGTGCGAGACCGTGAAAGACTCGCTATTGATGGAGGGCGCGCCCATGCGTGCGGGCGGACCGCGCCGCGTGCGCGAGCGCGCCTGAGCCCACGGCGCAACACGGGACCGACCGCCATGGATTATCACAGGCTCGGCAGGAGCGGCCTCCTGGTCTCGCCCATCTGCCTCGGCACGATGATGTTCGGGCTGCGCAGCGACGAGAAGACGGCGGGGCGGATCGTCGCCCGCGCGCGCGAGGCCGGCGTCAACTTCATCGACACCGCCGACGTCTACGCCAAGGGCGCCTCGGAAGAGATCGTCGGCAGGCTGATCAAGAAGGACCGCGAGCGCTGGGTGCTTGCGACCAAGGCCGGCAACCCCATGGGCGACGGCCCCAACGAGGCGGGCCTGGGCCGCAAGTGGCTGCTGCGCGCGATCGACGACAGCCTGGCCCGACTCAAGACCGACTACGTCGACATCTACTACCTGCACAAGGACGATCCGGGCACGCCGCTCGAAGAGACGCTGGGCGCGGTCGGCGACATCATCGCCGCCGGCAAGGCGCGCTTCTTCGGATTCAGCAACTTCCGCGGCTGGCAGCACGCCGAGACCGTGCACCTGTGCGAGCGCCTGGGGATCGCCCGCCCGGTCGTGTCCCAGCCCTACTACAACGCCATGAACCGCATGCCGGAGGTGGAGATCCTGCCCGCCTGCGGCCACTACGGCCTGGGCGTGGTGCCCTACAGCCCGCTCGCCCGCGGCGTGCTCACCGGCAAGTACCGGCCGGGCGAGGAGCCGCCGGCGGACACGCGCGCCGGGCGCAAGGACGAACGCATGATGGAGACCGAGTTCCGCGCCGAGTCGCTCGAATACGCGCAGCGCATCAAGGCGCGCGCGGAGGCGCGCGGCATGACCGCCGGGCAGTTCGCGCTCAACTGGGTGCTGGCCAACCCGCTGGTCACCTCGGTGCTCGCGGGCCCGCGCACCGAGGCGCAGTGGGAGGAATACCTGGGTGCCCTCGGCCACGGCCTGACGCCCGAGGACGAGGACTTCATCGACGCCATGGTCGCGCCCGGCCACCCCTCGGCGCCCGGCTACTCCGACCCCAGGTACCCGATCACCGGCCGCCCCGTCGCGCGCGGTTAGCCGCCGGGCTTTGATTCAGCGCAAGGCAGAGCCGAAGGCCGATCTCCGGCCGTATCGGGCGCTTCGCCGGTCGGGTCCGCCCGAATTCAGCGGCCTGCGGGGCCGCCGCCGATCCCCGCCTACTTCGCCGTGTAGCCGCCGTCGACGAAGATCACTTGGCCGGTGACGTAGTCGGAAGCGGGCGCGGCCAGGAACACGGTGATCCCGTCCAGGTCCTCGAGCCGGCCGTTGCGTCCGATGGCGGTGCCGGCGGCGAAGCGCCCGGCCAGATCCTCGTCGGCGAACACCGGCGCCGTCAACTCGGTCGGGAACATGCCGGGCGCGATTGCGTTGCACGCGATCCCGTCGGCGGACCAGGCCTCGGCCATGGCCCGGGTGAGCTGCGCCACGCCGGCCTTGGAGGCGCCATAGGCCATGCCGTGGCCCAGCGCGCGCACCGACTGCAGCGAGGCGATGTTGATGATCCGCCCCCAGCCCTTCGCGCGCATATCCGGAACCAGTTCGCGGGCGAGAAAGAACGGGACCGCCAGGTTGAGCGCGAGCGTGCGGTTCCAGGACTCCAGGGTGACGTCCTCGGGCGCCTCGCGCAGGTTGATCCCGGCGGCGTTGACCAGGATGTCCGGCGTCCCGAACGGCTCGCCGGCCGCCGCGGCGACCGCGGCCAGCCGCTCGACCGCGGCGAGGTCGGCTTGGAGCGGCGCCGCGCGCCCGCCCGCCGCGGCGATCTCCGCGACCGCCGCTTCCAGCTCCGCCCGCCGGCGCGCGATCAGAACGACCCGTGCCCCGGCGCCGGCCAAGGCCCCGGCCATGCGCCGGCCGATCCCCGAGGAGCCGCCCGTGACCAGCGCGACCCGCCCGGTCAGGTCGAACAGCGGCGCCGGCGCCTCGGCCATCCTTACAACGCCCACAGCGACAGCTCCGGCACGAAGGCGAGCAGGAGCACGACCACCAGCATGGACAGCACGTACGGCACGGCGCGGCGCGCGATGCCGAGCACCGATTCTCCCGTGATCCCCGACAGCACGAACAGGTTGAGGCCGAGCGGCGGCGTGATGAAGCCGACACCGAGCGCGGTCACCATGAAGATGGAGAAGTGGATCTCGTTCATGCCGATCTCCTGCGCCAGCGGCAGCATGATCGGCGCCAGGATGACGATGTTCGGCGTGGTCTCCATGACGCAGCCGGCCAGGATGAAGATGGCGAGCATGAGCAGGAGGATCAACGTCGGGTCGCTGGTGAGCTGCGTGATGCTCTGGACGAAGGTCTGCGGGACCTCGAGCGCGGCCAGAGCCTGCGCGAGCGGCAGGGCGAACGCGATGATCGGCACGATCACGCCGTTCACCCTGGCCGAGCTTTCCAGCATCTTCGGGAAATCGGCCAGACTCAGCGTGCCCTGGAGCAGGCCGATCGTGATCGTGGTCACCACGGCCACGGCCGCGGCCTCGGTCGGCGTGAATACGCCGGAGTAGATGCCGCCCAGGATGATGAAGGGGATGAGCAGGGCGAACTTGCCCGCCCAGACCGCCTTGAGCCAGCGGCGCAGGGAGAAGCGCACGCCCGAGTGCTCGTAGCCCCGCCGCCGGTTGATGACGATGTTGGTGGTCATGATCGACAGCATGATCATGACCCCGGGCACGGCGGCGGCGAGGAACAGCGTCGAGGCCGAGATGCCGAGCACCAGGCCGATGATGATGTAGGCGATCGACGGCGGAATTAAGATCCCGGTGCATGCGCCCGAGGCGACCAGCGCGCAGGCGTAGGGCCGCGGATAGCCGCTCTCGACCAAGCGGTCGAAGGTGATCCGGCCGACCGCCGCGGCCCCGGCCGCGTCCGAGCCCGAGATGCAGGCGAAGAAGCCGCAGCCGAGCACGGTGGACGTGCCGAAACCGCTGCGCAGGCTGCCCATCGTCGCCTCGGCCACGTCGAGCAGCTTGTTCGACAGACCCGAACGGACGAGCACGTCCCCGGTCAGGATGAACAGCGGAATGGCGATCAGCGCGAAGGCGTCGATGCCCGAGAACAACGCCTCGCCGAACAGCGTGAGCGGCAGAACGCCGGTCGCCCACAAGAGGCCGATGGCGGCGAATCCGAGCGACACCCAGATCGGCACCGCCAGGGCGAACATCGCCAACATGACGATGAGCGGCCCGGCGACCGCCCAGCCGAGCTCCGTCGAGGCCTCCGGTATGCCGTAGAGGCTGTGCATGCCGGGCCGCTACTCGAAAAGCTTTCGGCCGGTGAACACGGCCCGGCCGGCGCGCAGGTCCGCGAGGTCGCGGCACACCGACTGCACGAGACGGACCATGAGCACGCTGAACCCGATCGGCACGGCGACCAGGAACCAGGCGCGCACGATGCGCAGGCCGTCGGTCACGTTGCCGAACTTGATCGAAACCAGCACCGGATCGAGCGACCAGTAGATCGCCAGGCCAGCGAGGACGCCGGTCAACAGGTCGCTGAATAGGTAGACGACCGCGATCCCGCGCGGCGGCAGGTAATGCAGCAACACGTCGATGCGGATGTGCGCGCGCTCGCGCACCGCCGCCGCGGCGCCGATCCAGACCAGGTAGATGAAGGCGTAGCGCGCCGTCTCCTCGCCCCACACCGACGAGTAGAGCAGGACGAAGCGGCGCACCACCTCGATGAAGATCACGTAGACGATGAAGCTGTAGAGGACGAGGAGGAGCCATCGTTCGGCGTTCTCGTCCAGACGGCGCAGAAAATCCCTCATGACGGCCCGGTCACATCATGCGAGGCGTAACGGGGCGGCGGTCCCGCCGCCGCCCCAAGGGGTCGATGATGGCCCGCGCCTACACGTCGTGGACGTAGTACCGGCCCCGCGTGTTCGCCGCCTCGAGCAACTTGTCGAACGTCGCGATCGAGCCGCCGAGCTTGACCTTCCACTCGTTCCATTCCTTGCGTTGGTGGCCGGCCGCCTCTTTCCATTGGGCCAGCTCGTCGGCGGTGGGAACGTAGAACTTGACCCCCGCCTTGGTCATCTCGGCCATGGCGAAGGCGCGCGAGGCCGGCACCTGCGCAAGGTTCTGTTGGAAGGTCACGTCACTCGCGAAATCAATGCCTTCTTGAACGTCCTTCGGAAGGTTGTTGAACCACTCAAGATTGCACGAATAGACCTGGCTGTCCGGCACCGAGCGGTTGAACGTGATCCACGACAGGATGTCCTTGAAGCCGAAGGCGTAGAGCGCCTCGACCGACGGGTCGAGCGCGTCGGCGACACCCTGCTTGATTGCCGACGGGGTCTCGCCCCAGGCCACCGGCGTCGGGTTGGCGCCGAGCAGGCGGTAGAACTGCTGCAGGATCTTGGACCCCGGCACGCGGAACTTTATGCCCTGAAGGTCGGCGGGCGTGCGGAACGGCGCGTCGGACAGGCCGCGGCGCTTGGCCGCGGTGCGCGGGTCGATGCAGAAGTAGAACAGTGGTTTGAAGCCCTTGGTGTTGACCCGGGCGTTGACCTCCTGGTCCCACACTTTGGAGGTCACCAGGTTGACGAACTTCTGGTTCTCGCCGCACCAATAGGGAAGGTTGATGAGGTCGACCGCCGGGGCGAACGGGGCGAAGTTCGACAGCGAGTGCTGCGCGGCCTGGATCGTGCCGGATTGGACCTTCTCGGCCAGCTTGGTGCCGACGCCGAGCGATCCGCCGGGCGCGAGCTTCACGTAAACGTAGCCGTTCGTCAGGTTCTGGATGTTTTCCTTGAAGTTGAGCTGCATGATCGGATAGGAGCGCGTCGTCCCGACCCGGTACGCGGTGCCGATGGTCATCGTGACTTTCGCCGCACCCTGGCGCTCCTTCTCCTCCTTCGCGGTCTGAGCCGCCGCCTCGGAGGAGGTGAGCGTGCCCGCGGCGCCGGCGACCAACGCCGTGGTTACCCCGAACTTGGCGGCGACCTCGAAGAAACGGCGTCGCTCCTCCGATTGCGGCGTGTCCTCGCGCCCGTGCTTGTCCCGATCCGTCATGTCGTTCCTCCCTTGTTGCGGTCCGGTCTTCCGGACGCGTTCTCGATTGGATGGTCCCGGGCCCGCTCGCGCTGCAGCGTCGCGATCACGAACAGCGCCACGGCGAACAGAAGGAGCAGAAACTCCTCGATGTCGCCGAGCAGCGGGATCTCCTCCCACCCGAACGTAATGGCCGCCTTGCCGAGCAAAACGTTGAGCCCGAAGACGCCAAAGCAGACGAGAAAGATCCACAACGTGATGCGCTGTCTCGGCTGCCGCCCCGTGTCGGGTCGCGAAGCGACCATTTTCTTCGCTGGCCTTCCCTGACCGAATTTGTCCCCGGCGCGTCCCGGCGCGCGCTTAGGATTTCATTTTTCTTGCAAATTCAAAGGGTGTCAACTTGAGCCGATGCAATCGTGCGGCATGGGCGGGCATCGGGCTGCACCGGTCACATCACCGCCATCGGGCCGAGAAGACGCTCGATCTTGGCCAACAAGCCGGGCAGCTTGACCGGCTTGGTGTCGTAGTCGTCCGCGCCGGCGGCCAGCGCCGTGTCCCGATCGCCCTCCATGGCGTGCGCGGTCAACGCGATCACGGGGATCGATTGCGTCTCGGGCGCCGCCTTGAGGCGCCGGATCGCTTCCCAACCGTCCAGAGCCGGCAGGCCGAGGTCCATCAGGATCAGATCCGGCGCCTCGGCGCGCGCCAGCGAGATGCCCTCATGTCCGTCGCGCGCGACGACCACCTCGTAGCCCTTCCGGCGCAATCGCGCCTCGAGCATGAAGATGTTGTGCTCGTTGTCCTCGACATAGAGGATCTTGCCGGTCACGAGCCCCGCTCCGCTTCCGGCGCCCCTTTTCGTGCCCCGCAGGCGCCGAGCAGTTTATGGATCTTGTCCAGCAGCATGCGCACGTTCAGTGGCTTGCGCGCGTAATCGTCGCAGCCGGCGGCGCGGGCCAGCATTCCCTTTTCCCTCTCCTCGTGGGCCGAGAGGGCGATGATCGGGATGGCGCTCGTCTCGGCCGACGCCTTGATGCGGCGCGCGGCCTCAAGACCGTCGATGCCCGGCAGAAGAAGGTCCATGAGGATCAGGTCCGGCCGTTCGGCCCGGGCCATGGCAACGCCCTCCTCGCCGTCGGCCGCGCAGAGCACGCGGAAGCCGACCCGCCCGAGGATGGCCTGAAGCATATAGATGTTGGTGTCGTTGTCGTCGACACACAGGATCTTGGTCATGCGGCGCTCGCATCCCTGGCGCTGCGGTTACGTATGTCCCGATTGGACGGCAAACCGACCGCCGGCGCCGGGAGCCTGCGTCCCGGCTGGCGAGACGGTCTTCGCCGGCAGCCGCAAGGTGAACGTGGAACCCTTGCCGAGCTCGCTTGCAACCGCGATATCGCCGCCCATGATCCGGCTCAGCTTGCGGCTGATGGCAAGACCCAGCCCGGTTCCCCTGGCGCCCGTGGCGCGGGCGGAATCCGCCTGGGTGAATTCCTCGAACAGGGTCTCTACTTGCTCCGGCGCCATGCCGATCCCCGTGTCGGAGACGGTGAAACGCAGCTCGTCCCCGTCGGCGCCGCTTGCGCGTGTCGCCATGACCCGAATTTCGCCATGGTCGGTAAACTTGCACGCGTTGCTCAGCAAATTGAGTATCACCTGCTTGACCCGCAGCGGGTCGGCGTGCATCGAGCCGATGTCGTCGGGGCAGCTCAGGCCCAGCCGGTTCCCGTTCCTTTCCGCCATGGGCCGCGCGGTGCTGGTCGCCTCATCGAGCAAGGCCGCCACGTCGAAATCCTCGGGCCACAGCGTCATCTTGCCGGCCTCAATCTTCGAGATATCGAGGATATCGTTGATCAGCATGAGAAGGTGCTCTCCCGCCCGATGCACCCGCTGGAGTGGTTCGAGGAACTGCCTCAATCGGGCGTCCTGGCGGGCGTCCTGGACATCCTCGATCAGGATTTCGGTGATCCCGATGATGGCGTTCAGCGGAGTGCGCAGCTCGTGGCTCATGTTGGCCAGGAAGCTGGTCTTCGCCTGACTGGCGCTTTCTGCGGCCCGGCGCGCCTCGCTCGCCGTCCCCGCGACGTGGATGAGCGCCTCTCTCTGCTGTCTTAGCCGATCCTCCGAGCGCGCGATGTCGACCATCCGGTCCGACAAACTGTCGCAGCCCGCCTCGGGGCACGCCGGGGCCTGATCCGCCGTCCGGCCGGGCCGCCAAGATGTGAGCGCACCCCCGGCCGATCTCACCGTGGCTATAGGGGGCGGGCCCCTGCGGAGTCTCGCGGTCTTCGGCGGGCTCACCGGGGCCGTCCCTCCACGTGACGAACCCGGGCGACGGTCGCGCGCGGCTTGCGCGGCCGGCCGGATTGCGGCTTCGGCGTCGACCGGGCCTCGGCCGCAGGTTCGCACGGTCGCGCGGCCTCGACCGTCAAGGAATCGAAGGGCGATCCCAGGGGTGCGGTGGCCCGGTCGAGGGCCTCCTTCGCGACCGCCCGGATCCGGCTTTCGCACGATTGCAGGTAGCCGACCACGCTCTCGGCACTCCATTCGCTCGTCATCCGCTGCAGGAGGCCCACGTCCAGCCCCAGTCCGCGCGCCTCAAGATCCTTGAGCGATTGACGCAGGATCGCGTAGGAGGCGAGCAACGCTTCGAGCTCCGAGGCGGCCGGCGCCGAGGGTGCGCCCGCGTCTTTCCCCGCGGCGGGCACGGCCGCCTTCTCCCCGGCGCCGGCGGCGGATCGGAGCTGAGCCTCGAGCAGCCGGATCTGTGCCAGCCATCGGGGCTGCGTGGGCAGCACCCTCTCGATGACCCGGGCGCTCGTGTTCAACGCCTCGGCGAGCAGAAGGACCGCCCAACGGCGCGCCACTTCGAAAAAGTCCATGTCTTCGCCTGCTCCGCAGCCCGCGCCCTGGGATCGCCCGGGTCAAGGTGGCCGTCGCCCGACGCTTGGGTTATACACCTTTTAATTGATTTACTTCTTGTTATATCTCCCAAAGGTTTAATTCCGGCTTAATCCGGCGGCCGGGCGCTCGAAGTCTGCTCGAAGTCTGTCGGGCGGGGGTCGGCGTCGCCACGCCGCGAGGCCAGCCCGATCCCCCGCGGGGGCGGCCCGCAGGGGGTTACAGGAACCCGCCGAGATGCGGAAGCTTGCCGCCCAGAAGGATCGCTCCGGCGGCGATCGCCACCCCATACGGGATGCTTTCGCCGGGCCGGAGCACGCGGGGCACGGCAAGCTCGCCGAGGGCGGGATGGGCGGCGCACATGGCGGCGACGACCCGGCGCAGGGCCAGGAGCGCGAGCGCCAACGCGCCGCCGGCGAGGGCGACGTAGACGAGGAGGTCGAACAGGCGCTCGAGGCCGGTCCACAACGCGGCTGCGCTGATCAGTTTTACGTCGCCGCCGCCGAGCTTGTTCAGCCGAAACAGCAGGGCCCCGCCGAGAAAGACCGCCACCGCCGCCGCCAGGTGGGACAGCCAATCGAGGTCCAGCGGGACGAGGAGCGCCGTGACGGGGAAGAGGGCGGCCAGTCCCAGGGAAACGGCGTTGGGAATGACGAGCTTCCAGGTGTCATAGACAGCGCCGGCGGCCAACAACAGGGCATAACAGGCGAAGGCGACGGGTACCGATTGTCCGTGGAACGGGTCCATGCCGGCTGCTGCGCGCGGTGGGCTCGATCGCGGTCTAACGGATGCCGCGCCGGGACGCGTTCGTGTCGAGCGAGCGCACGTCGTTCAGATAGGCCAGGTTGCGCGAGGCAATTTCATTGTAGCTCGGGTCGAGCTCCATGGCGCGCAGAAAGAAGGCCTCCGCGTTCGCGTAATCGCCCCGCAGCAGGGCGATGAAGCCGATATTGTTCAGGGCCTTGGCGCGGCCCTTTTCGGGGACGCCCGAAAGGGCGTGCAGGTACTTCCCCTGCCACGCCAGGGCCAGGCGCAGGTTCTCCCGGGCGAGCACGAAGCCGGGGTCGATGCGCACTGCCCGTTCCAGGTCCTCCTGCGCCTCCTCGAAGCGCTGCTGCATCAACAGGGAGAAGCCGCGGTTGTTATGGACCACCGCGGACCGCGGGTTCGCCGCCAATGCCTTGAGGTAGCTCACCGCGGCCTGCTCCCACGCGCCCCTCAGGTCGTAGTAATAGCCGAGCGCGTTCCACGCCCGCCACAAGGTCGGATCCGCCTCGACCGCGCGCCGAAGGCTGGCGTAGCCGGCATCGCGCTCGCCCAGCAGCAACAGGGCGATGCCCTCGCCCTGCAGGGCCGCGGCGCCGACCTCGGGCGACGGGGTCACGGAACCGAACGCCTCGGCCGCGGGCTTCGGCGCCCCCTGCGCGAGGAAGAGCTCGGCCGCGATCAGCTTCGCGCGCGGATCGTCGGGCGCGTCGAGCAGGACGCGGTCGAGCAAGATCCCGGCCTCGCCGTAGCGGCCCTCGGCAAGCGCCCGCTCCGCCAGCGCGAGCGTGCCGGGCGCGGGCGCCGCGACGCGCGCCTCGCCGCGCGGGACGCCGGGCTCCTCGGCGCCGGGCGCGCACCCGGCCGCCGCGACGGTGATGGCGGCGCACAGCGCGCGGATCAGCGGCGTCGCGGCGCGCCGTCCGGGCGGCAAGCTCGTCTCCTTCTCCACGCGAGCTTTCATGGGACGGCCTCCGCTTCGCGCCGCCCCGTTTGCTGCGGCAGGCCGCCGGCGCGCCGGAGCGGCATCCCGCGCGCGTCGGTCAAGGCCATGGGCGAAGCGAGGAAGCCGGGCAGCGGGTCGGCCTCGGCGACTTCCGCCAGCGCCGGCACCGGGGGCGGCCGCGTGACCAGCGTCTGCACCCCGCGGGCCGTGCGCTCGATGCGGGGCTTGAACCGCGCGTGGGTCTCCGGTTCCGCGGGCGCCGGGGCCGCGGCGTCTCGTGCCGGCCGCGGCCCGCCGGCTCGCGCCAGCGCCACCTCGGCCACGCGCCGGTTGCCGGCGATCACCGGGTCGCCGCGCCTGCGGGCGTAGGCGTCGCGCAGGAACGCCACGGCCAGGTCGAACCGGTCCTGCAACAGGTAGGAATATCCCATGTTGTTCAGGGTCTGCGCCGAGCCGGGATCGAGCGCGAGCGCGCGGGCGTAGGCGCGCACGGCCTGGTCGTGCCGACCCATACGGTCGTAGGCCACGCCCAGGCCGTTGAGCGCCTCGATCGACCCGGGGTCCTCGTCCAAGGCCTCCCGGAAATCGTTGGCGGCCAGGCCGAGACGGCCCGCGGCGAGGTGGCGCTTGCCGCCTTCGTATGGGGTGTCCTCGGCCCGTATCTGCCCCTCGGACGCGGGCGCGAGCGCGCGCAACAGGTCCGCGCAGCCGCCAAGGGCGAGCGCGGCGAGGATCGGCAACACGCGGGTCAGGAATCGACTCGTCATGGCTCCGCCTTCGCCCCTCTCCGCCCCCTCGCCCGCACGTCAATTCCCCAGGCGCGGCAGAACGTCGCGCACGATGGTGATCACGCCGGGCAAGAGGACCACGGCCATCATCGCCGGCAGGATGCACGCGACCAGCGGCACGGTCAGCTTGACCGGAAGCTTGTGGGCCATCTCCTCGGCACGCAGCATCCGGGAGGCCCGTAGCTCGTCGGCGTGCACGCGCAAGGCGTGGGCGATTCCCGTGCCGAGGGCATCGGCTTGGACGAGCAGGGTCACGAAGGACGCGATCTCGCGCACCCCGGTCCGTTTCGCGAAGTTGCGCAAGGCCGCCTCCCGGCTGTTGCCGGCGCGCAGTTCGAGCGCGACCAGGCCCAGTTCGGCCGCGAGGATCGGGTGAGCGGGGGCGATTTGCGTACCGACGCGGGTCAGCGCCGCGTCGAGCCCCAGCCCGGCCTCGAGGCAAACCACCATCATGTCGAGCGCGTCGGCGAAGCTTGCCGCCAAGGACCGGCGCCGCCGCTCGACCCGCGCCGACACCCAGCGCCGCGGCAGGTAAAGCCCGGCCAGACTCAGGACGGCGGCGCCCATCGCGACGCTCTCCAGCGACGGCTCGCCGCCCCACGCCGACGCCGAGACGATGAAGGCGAGCGGCGCGGCCACGGAGAGCAGAACGCGCACGACGACGTAAGTCCGGACCGCATTCGGGCCGACCAATCCCGCCTGCATCAAGCGCAGGCGAAGGCTGGACGGAGCGCTTTCCCTGCGGTCCGCGAAATACCGCTCCAGCGGCGCCAGCAGGGCGTCCCAGCGCGTGCCCTGGCCCGCCGTTCTGCGCAACGGGGCGGCGCCGCGACCCGCCGGGACCGGCCGGCGCCGCGGCGCATCGCCCGCCAGCCGGCGCGCCACGGGGTCTCGGCCGAACAGACCCCCCACCCCGAGCACGGCCAGGAACACGGCGATGAAGGCGAGGCCCAGGATGCCGGTCATCGCCCCGCCCGGGACGGCGTCGACCAGGACTTCGAGGTGTTGAGCGAGTACCCTGAGGACCTCCATGCCGCCGACCTCCCCCGCCGCTCAAATCCGGAACCGGACCAACCGGCGCATGATGTAGACGCCCAGACCCTCGAGGGCGAAGGCGAGGCCGAGCACCGGAAGAAACAGCGGATCGTCCGCGACCTCCAGGTAGAAGCCGGGGTTCGCCGCGAAGACCAGGCCGCCGAAGACGAACGGCATGGCCGCCAGCATCTTCGCGGACAGGCGCGCCTCGGCCGACAGGGCCCGGATCTTCTTGGCCAGGCGGAAGCGCGCGCGGATGAGCATGGCCAGGCCGTGGAGAATTTCCGCGAGGTTGCCGCCGGTGTCGTGCTGGATGTTGATCGCCACCACGACGTAACGCAGATCGTCGAGATCGACGCGCCGGGCCAGATTCGCCAACGCGTCCCGCAGGTCCAGCCCGTAAGTCATCTCATCCACCACGATGGCGAATTCCGTGCCGATGGGATCGGGCAGCTCCCGGGCCACCATGGCCATCGCCGCGCTCACCGGATGTCCGGCGCGCAGGCTGCGCACCATGACGTCGAGCGCCTCGGGAAGCTGCTCCACGAACAGGCCCAGGCGTCTCGATTTCCGGTGTTTCAGATAGAAGATCGGCGCCACGACGCCGAGGCCGAGGGAAGCGGCGAGCGCCAGCGCGAGCGCGGCCGGCCCGCCGGGACCGGCGCGGCCCGGCGCCATGAGCAGGGCCACCGACGCAAAAAAAGCCGTCAGCGACAGCCCCGCCATGACCGCCAGGACGCGGCGCACCGACAGGGGCAGACCGGCGTGCCGGATCACCCGGTCGAGCCGCCGGCCGGCGCTGGCGAGCGGGCCGAACACGCCCGAGCGGTCCCTCGGCCTGCGCCGCAAGGTCTCGAAGACCTCATGGGTCGAAGCTCGGGAGGCCAACATGCGCATCCGGCGGTTGACGGCCTCGCGCCCGGCGCGGCGGTCGGCGTAGAGGACGTACAGGCCCTGCACCAGCAGCAGCACCGCGAGGAAGACCGCGCCGTAGAACAGGACGAGCGGGTCGAGGGACATGATCGCGCCTATCCGAGCGGCCGGTTCGGCTCGAAGATGTCGGGCGAGGCTTCGATTCCCCGGGTGTCGAACTCGCGCATGAACTTGGGCCGGATGCCCGTGGCGACGAATTCGCCCCGGATCGTGCCGTCCCGGTCGGTCCCGAGGCGGCGGAACCCGAAGATCTCGTGCATGGTCACGACGTCGCTTTCCATGCCGGTGATCTCGCTCAGGCTGATCAGCCGCCGCCGGCCGTCGCTCATGCGCTCGAGCTGGATAACCACGTGCAGCGCCGAGGCGATCTGGCCGCGCATGGTCCGGGGCGGCAGGTCGAGCCCGGTCATGCCGATCATCTGCTCCAGGCGGAGCAGGGCGTCACGGCACGAGTTGGCGTGGATCGTGGTCATCGAGCCCTCGTGGCCCGTGTTCATCGCCTGCAGCATGTCGAAGGCCTCGCCGGCGCGCACCTCGCCGACGACGATCCGGTCCGGGCGCATGCGCAGCGCGTTCCTGACCAGATCGCGTTGCGTCACCTCGCCCTTGCCCTCGACGTTGGCGGGGCGGGTCTCCAGGCGCGCCACGTGGATCTGCTGGAGCTGGAGCTCGGCCGCGTCCTCGATGGTGACGATCCGCTCGCGGCCGTCGATGAAGGCCGACATGGCGTTCAACAGGGTCGTCTTGCCGGTCCCGGTGCCGCCCGAGATCACGACGTTGCGCCGGCAACGCACGATGCCGGTGAGCAGCTCGGCGACCTGCGGCGGAAATGCTCCGAGCGCCACCAGCCGGTCTATGTCGATGGCGCTCTTGGCGAACTTGCGGATCGACAGCAGCGGTCCGTCGACGGCCAGCGGAGGGATGATCGCATTGACGCGCGAGCCGTCGCCCAGCCGCGCGTCCACCATCGGCTGCGACTCGTCGACCCGCCGGCCGACGGCGGAGACGATCTTGTCGATGATCCGCAGCAGATGTCGGTCGTCCTTGAACTGAACCGGAGTCATCTCCAGGTGGCCGTCGCGCTCGACGAAGACCTGCCGGCAGGTGTTGACCAGGATGTCGCTCACCGTGTCGTCCTTGAGCAGCGGCTCGAGCGGGCCGAGGCCGAGCAGTTCGTCCAGGATGTCGTCGACGAGCTGGGTGCGTTCGAGCAGGTTGAGCGGCGTGTTCTCTTCGACCAGCAGCTCGCGGACGATCTCGCCGATCTCGCGGCGGAACTCCTCCGGCTCCATCTTGTCGATGACCGAAAGGTTGAGCATGTCGAGCAGGCGCCGGTGCAACGACATCTTCAACTCGGTGTAGCGCGGCGCGATCCCGCCGGCCGCACGCGGCGGCCAAACGGCGGGAGGCCCGGCCTCGCCCGTCTTCACCAACGTCGCCTCGTTCGCCACGGTGCGCACGATCACGGACCCGGTCGCCGCCTTGTCGGGCTCGTCGGTCACGCGGAAGAACACTTGCCCCGGCCCCCTGCCCGCTATCCGCGCCCGGTCGCCAGGCGCGGAGCCGCGCCGGCGTCCCGCCCGCCGGCGAGCGCCCTTGCCAGGCCGTCGAGCAGCTCGTGAACGCCGATCTCCACCTTGGACCTCTTCCTGACCCTGCTCAGAGGAACGCCCTGGTTGATCGCCTCGCTCACGATCTTGAAGTCGCTCGGCACGAAATGATCGAACCGGCGGCCGAGCGCCCGTTCGGCCTCCTTGAGGCGGGCGCTCCGACCCCAGCCCTTGCGGTAGCGGTTGAGCGCGAGGCGCACCGGCACGTCTTGCAGGCCGTGCGCCTGCATCGTCTCGAGCTGGCGCTTGGCCTGGCGGATCCCGGCGACCGTGAGCTGGGTGACCAGGACCACGAGGTCGCAGCACTGCACCGCGTTGTGGGACCAGGGCGTCCACGCCATGGGGAGATCGACGACGACCGTCGCGTACGCGCGCCGCGCCAGGTCCAGGCATCCGGCCACGAATTCCGGCGTCAGCGAATCGAGCGCCACGACCTCGCGCGGCGCGGCCAGGACGTCCAGGCCGCTGTCGTGGCGGCCCATGACGCTGCGCAGGAGCTCTCCGTCGAGACGCTCGGGCGCCTCGAGGAGGTCGGTCAGACCGACCCGATCGTCGAGGTCCAGGTAAAGCGCCGCGGCACCGAACTGGACGTCGAGGTCGAGCAGGCAGACGCTGCGCCCCGACGGCTTGGCGCGCGCCGCCAGGGCGCAGGCCGATTGCACCGCCAGCGTCGTCGCCCCGACGCCGCCGCCGGCCTTCATGAAACCGATCGTTTGGCCGAGCGCCGGCCCCGGCTCGCGGGCGCCCTGGCGGACGCTGGCGGCGTAATCGAGGGCGCCGGCGAGATCGGTGCGCTGGATCGGCTGGGGCACGAAGTCGACCACACCGAGGCGCATGAGCTGGCGGATGTCCTGGAGGCTCGCCTCGGCCGCGGTCGCGACCACCGGGACCGCCGGAAACCGCGCCCGCAGGATGGATTGAAGACGCGCCATTTCCCCGGCGTCGCGCGGATCGACCTCGACGAGCAGGACGTCCGGATCGCGCACGGCGGGGATCTCGCCCATGACCTCGGCGAGCGTACCGAGGTGCAGGTTCACCCGCGCGCCGTTGACGCCGGCGCACGCCGAGCGCAAGGCCGCGCCGGAGGCGCTCGAGCGCATCACGGCGATGACGTTCATGAGCCCCGCCGGCGCCATATCACGCAGTTCCTAAACCCCACGCCCGTCCTCCCCCGTCAGGGTCGCCCTGAACTCCGGCATCTCGATCGGCGGCAGCCGGAGCAACGCGAGGGCCATGAATTCGAACCGCATGTCGCGCAGCCGCACGGTCACCACGGGATCGATGTCCGGCCCGGCCGGGTTGCCCGCCAAGCCGAGCCCGACGTGGCGGTACTCCACCACCACGTTGTCCGCACCAATGCGCGGGTCGTGCGCCCGCATCCGCGCCACGATCCGGCCGAAGGCGGTCGCGTCCAAGACGGCCGCGTCCAAGGTGCGCAGACCCGGGCCGCAGCCTTCGATCGCGCACACGGTGGGGTTCGGCGAGACGGATGCGGCCGGCACCGGCATCCCGATGGGCGCGAACCGCGTCCCGTCGAGCGTGCGCAGGTTGCGCGCCGCGAGGTCGCTGACCACGGCGTAGCGGACGCCGGCCTGCGTTGCCTTCGCCGCGGCGTTCCATTCCCACAGGGCGCGGCCGAAATCGACCACGCCGAGGACCGCCAGAAGGAAGACGAACGCGACCGCGGCGAACTCCACCGAGGAGGTGCCCCGGCCGTCGCAAGCCAATCCACGGCGCCGCATGACCATCGACCCGGCCCCTCTTATGTCCCCGTGTGCGCCATCTTGCGCCGGACGGTGAACGTCAGGCTCGGCCCGAGCCGCACGAGGCGGCCCAGGGTGAAGCGGAACGGCACGCTGGCGGAGACGACGACGCCGGGGACGCGCGCCGCGCCGTCGTACAGCCCGCGCAGTCCGTTCGCCGCGTTGTCGGCGCACTCCACCGAGATCCTGATCCCCGTCGCCGATTCGCTGAGCGCCGTCGCGGTCCAGCCCGCCACCAAGGGTTCGCGCGCCGGGTCGCCGTCGATTCGGCCCGTCATCGCCAGGCGCCGCGCGTTCCGGACCTCCTGCGAAGCAGGATCGACCGACCGCGTGGCGCAATCGAGGCCGAGGCCCCCCGCGCCGCCTTCGGCCCTGGACAAATATCGCGTTGCGTCGCGCACGCTCTTGGACACTGCGTGGTAGTCGGCCAGCAGACGGCCCGCGTCCACGACAAGCGCGAGCAGCACGAGCAGCAGCGGCAGCACGAGCACGAACTCGACCGCGGCGACGCCTTGCCTCGCCGTCCACAACCGCACTCCCGGCACGCCCGCCACCCGCCTCATGGCCGTCACTCGTAGAGGACGATGCGGTCGCGCACGCCGAGCGCGCCCGCCTCATCGAGGGCGGCCGGAGCGACGATCTCGGCGTAGAAGGCGTCCGCGGCGAGTTCGCCCACGGCCTCGGTCAGGAACAGGTTGACCGCCGGGTCGGTCCCGGCCAGCGGCAGCGGCTCGCCGCCGCTCTTGCCGACGCCGCCGAAGGCGGCCGCAAGGGCGCGACAGTTGGCCACCAGCGCACCCAGCAGGCGGCGGTCGGGCACGCCGGGCGCACCGGCCGGCGGTTGCGGCAAGGGCGCCTGCCCGCCGCCGAAGCACTGCGGCCGGCCGAATTTCGGCGGATGGCCGCGCTTCTCCCAGCTATAGACCTCCCAACGGCTCAGCCGCCCGTCGCCGTCGAGGTCCACGGTCCCGTCCGCGCCGATGCGGCAGCCCGCAGCGGGGCAAACGTTGAACCGCGACGTGGTGAAGGACACAGCCGGGTGGTGGTGCGCCATGTAGGCCTCGAGGTCCCACAGCCCCGTGCCCAAGGGGCTTCCACCGGCGAGGCCCGCATCCGCGGGCGGCGCGAGGATGCAGTTGTCGGGCGGCGCGGTCCCGCTCGCCTCCGGATAGGCGCAGTTGTCGCGCGGATAGCCCATGTGGTCGAGCGGCTCGGCCCCGTTCGGCGCGTGCCGGCCGGGGCCCAGGAACGGATGGTCCGGGACCCGCAACGCTCCGTTCCGTCCGCCCGCCGCCGCGTCGAAATCGCACGCCGCGAGCGTTTCCACGACCTCCGCCGGCCCGGTCCCGAGGCCGCTCGCCGGGACGGACAGAACCGCGGCGGGGTCCGGGACCAGGCCGGTGAGGAAGTTCGGGCTGGGCTGATAGTCCGGATCGTCGGCGAAATCCCTGGCCCCGCCCTTCGGATAGATGTCCATGCGCATGTTCAGGAATTCGGCGACCGCGGCGATGGCCGCGGGCTGCGCCGCGACCGCGCCGCCGAGGCAGGCCTGCGGCGGGACGACGCGACCGGGCGCGTCGCGCACGGCCTCGGCGCCCTTTGCGGCGGCGCAGGTATCGCTCGCCGGGTCGCAGGTCACGGCCGCCAGCCAGATGAACTCGCCCGGCGCCGGCCGCCCGCCGCTGCCGTGCTTCAGGGTGATCCCCTTGCCGACGTGGCGCGCGAGCGCGAAATCGCGGCGCAGGTCGCGATTTCCCGCCGGCTCGTCCGGGTTGCACATCAGCAGGGCGGCGTAGCCGCAGGCGAACCGCTCCCAACCGGCGACGGCTCGCGCGCCCGGCGCCGCGGAGGTCGCCGCGCCGAGCAGACCGGCGAAGGCGAATCGGACGGTCCTGCTCGCGCTCACCTCGATGAAGCGCGCCTCGGCGTCGCTCAGCGCATCGCTTCGCGGGTCCAGGCCGGCGAAAAAACGGAAGTTCTCGTTGGTCATGGCGCAGCCGTCGCCGGCGCAGGCGAACGCGGCGCTGTAGGTCACGGGGCCAGGCCCGGAAGCGTTGGCGAAGATCTGGCCGTTGCGCGCCAGATCGCCCGTGGCCGCCTGGACCGCGCGGACACGCGCGCCGGGCTTGCCGTCGAGCTGAGTGGCCCCGGCCAGGGCCGCGGCGTCCACCGCGGTCTGCAGCTCGGTTCCCAGGTTCCAGGCCCGGCCAAGGTCGAAGACCAGCGCCGTCGTCCCGACCAAGCCGGCCAAGACCACCGCCAGGATCAGCGCCACGGCACCCTCCTGCCGGCGAACCAGCGTGCACCACGCACCGCATGGCGACTTCGGCTCCTCGGGGCGCGGCGGCATCGTCAGGCCCTCACCTGTTCTGCCCGAAGGTGGTGGTCTCGATCGTCTCGGGCGCGATCACGGTGCCGGTTTCGTAACGGTCGATCACGACCTTCGCCCGCTTGCCGTCGAGCTCCGGGGCGCCGTATCGGGCGGTCACCGGCTGTGGATCCACGACCTGCCGGGCCGTGTTCTGCTCCACGGCGTTGCCGAAGTCCGCGCCCAAGGGTACGGCGTTGCGGTTCGCGCACGCCGTGGCCGCGAGCAGCGCCGCCAGTGCGTAAAGCGGACTCGCCGGTCTCATCACGCCCCCTACTTGATGATGTGGCCGAAGCGGCCGTCGATGCCGCCGATCCCGGCCGCGTGCAACGCGGCGTTGCCCGGCTTCCGGGATGAGCCGGAGCCGGGCGCCTCGATCCGGCCGAACAACAGCAGGTCGAGGTCTCCGGGCGGGATGAAGCGGTCGATCGGCGTTGCCAGCGACCCGGCCGGGGCCGGCTTGACCAGGTGCGGCTCGACGATGATGACGAGCTCGGTCTCGTTGCGCTGGAACTGGCTGCTGCGAAACAGGGCGCCGAGCACCGGGACATCGCCGAGCAGCGGAACCTGCCGAACGGTGTCCTGGAAATCCTCCTGCAGCAGCCCCGCGATCGCGAAGGCCTGGCCGTCGCGCAGCTCGATCGTGGTGGTCGCGCGCCGCGTGGTCAGGCCGGGGGTGCCGTTGACGGTCACCGAGAAGTCGAGGGCGCTGACCTCGGGGCTCACCACCAGGTTGATCAGCCCTTCGTCCAGGACCGTCGGAGTGAACGAGAGGGAGATGCCGAACTCCTTGAACTCGATGGTGATCGCCGCCTCGCCCGTGGCCGAGGCGCCGCTCTGCGCCACCTCGATCGGGAACTCGCCGCCGGCCAGGAAGCTCGCGGTATCGCCGGACAGGGCAATCAGGTTGGGCTCGGCCAGCGTCTTGGCCATGCCCTTGGTCTCGAGGGCCTCGAAGAGAAGCTGCAGGCCGACGGTGCCGACGGTTCCGGAAAACAGGCCGGCGCCGAAGCTCTCGCCGGACAGGGTGAACCCGCTGACCCCGGCGAGCGCCTCCGGGTTGGCCAGGAACGCATCGCCCGAGGTGAACGAGAAGTCGCCCTCGAGAATGTCGAAGTTGAGCCCGAAGCGCTTCAAGGCGGTGCGCGAGACCTCGACGAAGCGGACCTTCAGCATCACCTGTTGGCTGCCCTTGACGGACAACAGGTTGGTGACCCGTCCGGGCGCGAAGCGCTCGGCCACCGCCAGGACCTTGGCCATGCGCCCGGCGCTGGAGACCGCCCCGCTCAGCACCACGGAGCCGTTGAGCGCGCGCACCTCGACGGCTTCCCCGGGCAGCAGTTCGAACAGTTTCTTCTTCAGCCCTTCGATGTCGGGCGAGACCACCACGTCGACCACGGCGAGAAGGCGCTTGTCCCGGCCGTAGATCATCAGGCTGGTGGAGCCGGGGGACTTGCCCAGCGCGTAGATCGAGCGGTCGGTCAGCGCCATGACGTCGGCGATCTCGGGATTGCCGATCATGAGTTCGGCGAAGGGCACGTCGAGGCGCAGGACCTGGGACTTGTCGACCGGGACCACGAATTCGCCGGCGTGCTTGCTGTCGTCGCTGAGCACAACCGGCCGCGCCTGGGCCCAGCCCGACCCGGCGCCGGCCAGGACCAGGCCCCAGGCGGCGGCGCTCAGCAGCACCGCCCGGACCCAGCCGCCGCCCGTTGCGCCCTGCGCCCTGCGTTTGTGATCCACCGGCACGACTCCTCCCGCCTCAGTCGCCCCCGCCGGCGCCCCCGCCGGATTTCAACAGGTCGATCGGCCCGAACGGCGGCGCGAGCATGGCCGGCCCGGGGCCGGGCGCGGGCGCACGCTCGTTCGGAACGCGCCGCCTGGGCGTCGCTTCGCTTGGCCGGGCCGGCGGCGGCGCGGCGCGAACTTGCGCCTCCACGGCGGAAACCTCCGGCATCACCTCGTAGTCCGACGCCTCCAGGCCCCGGTAGACGCGCACCGGGGACAGCTTCGCCCGGACCGTCTTGGCCAGGATTTGCCTGACCAGCGACTGCGGCCCGGCGCCGTCCTTTCCGGGCAGCGTGGCGGGCCGCGCCACCTCCGCCTTC
>JBHHZJ010000001.1:0-110625 GCA_046758005.1 Kiloniellaceae bacterium | reverse complement strand
CCACCCCCCGGATCTGCTCTAGGCGGTCGAAGCGCGACCGCAGCCAAGCGCGCGTGGGCCGGCGGGTCGGAATCAGTCCGCGCTGTAGCCGACGGGCATCCGCAGCGGCGGCCCGCCCTTCGGCCATCCACCGCCCACCCGGTAGAAGACGTGCCGCCCGATCTTCGGACCGGGGTCCAAGCGATGGCGCCAACCGGGGTCGGCGCCCTCGGCGTGGTACCACAGCGCACCGCCCGTCGGGTCCTGCGAATAGTCCCAGTAGATGCGCCGCGCCAGGGCCTTGCTGCGCTCCCAGGCGCGCCACTCCGTCGGCCGGTCGCTATGCCCGTCGCACCACCACGTAAACTGGCACCGATAGCGCAGCTTATCGCCACCCTGCCGGA
The DNA here is from genome assembly GCA_046758005.1 of Kiloniellaceae bacterium. Classification (GTDB taxonomy): domain Bacteria; phylum Pseudomonadota; class Alphaproteobacteria; order Kiloniellales; family J153; genus JBHHZJ01. The sequence continues at coordinate 110,242 of JBHHZJ010000001.1, read as the reverse complement.
CCACATCGCACACGGCCTTCGGGAACAAGGGGTGCGAAGCGCGATTCATCACGACGTGCCCGACCGCGAGCTTGCCCTCGTCCGGTTCGCCGCGCGCCTCGAAATAGATGGTCAGCGCCAGGCACTCGAGCTCCTCGTACACGTCGATACCGGCCGCGGCCGGGCCGGTCAGGACGACCTGTGCCAAGAGCCCCAAGACGGCGGTCCACGCCGCAGGCGCGCGCAGGTTCCGGCGGGCTCGGCCGGGCTTATCGCGGGACAGGCGGGTCATCGGAGGCGATCTCCCCATCGACCGGTCCACAGTATGCGCCGCCATGGCGTGCATCCCATCCCCAGGGCCCACACGGTCCATTCCGCCGTAGGCCCGTCATGGGCGACGGGCCGCAACAGCCTCCGGCCGCTCCGCCCGCGCGCGTCTCCCCCGGGCCGCTCGTGCTCGAGCGCAGGCGCGCCCCGCCGCTTCCCGGGCTTCGTGGGTCAGGCCCCTGGCGGCTTGTCGTCCGAAGATGGGGTGAGTTGCTCCCCTCCGAGTCGGCCCCTTAACATAAATTCTAACAGACTTTTGCCGCGATCGGTAGCTTCGAGGCCGTACCGGCGCGCCGCGACGTCGATCCGTCTTGCGGTGGCCTAATATCGGCCGATCACGAAGCGGCTGCCGTCGACGATATAAGGCCGCCCATAGGCGTCGTAGCACATCAGCCCGCCAATGAGGATTGGGCGGCCGTACGGATCGTGGACGAGCTTCTTCGTCGCGTGACAGGGCGCCGCGGCGGCGTACCCGTAATTCTTTTGGGCGTAATACGGGTGGGATAGGCCGCCGTAATACCGGGGCCCGTGATGATGACGGTGCTTGTGGGCGTGCAACGCGCCGTGCCCGTGGTGGTCGTGTTCGTGCTTGCCGCGGTGCCTGTGGCCGTGGCGGCCGTCGTGTCGGCGATGGTCGGCCTTGCTGTATCCGTATGCCGGGCCCGAAAGGACGTTCAGAGCGTACCGGAAGACGAACGGGCCGTGACCCTCCCGTTCTCCGGCGAAGCTCTTGGCCGGAACCGTGGCGCTCAAGGTCACGGCGGCCGCAAGGACCGCAAGCGCGGTGAACAAGCTTCTCATGGCGAACCTCCAGATCGTTCGATCCCGTTTCCGAGTCGTAGTACGGCGGCCGAGCTCGCGTCATCCCCGCGGGCCGGCCGGCGCCGGTTACTGCGGGACGGTGGGGCTCGCGAAGACCGCGCGGTAGGCGAACAAGGCCGGGGCGCCGCCGCTGTGCAGGAACACGATCCGGTCGGTCGCGCGAAACCGGCCCTGCCGGATCAGCCCGATCAGGCCCGCCATGGCCTTGCCGGTGTAGACGGGATCAAGGACGATGCCTTCGAGCCGGGCGAGCAGCTCGACCGCCTGTTTCATCTCTTCGCTCGGCAGGCCGTACGCCGGTCCCGCGTAGCCGCCGCGAACCTCGATCGCGTGCGGCCCGGGCGCGGCGCGCGGTGCCAGGCGCTCGGCCGTGGCCGCGCAGAGCGCCTGCACCGTGGCCGCGACGCCCTCCGGGTCGGCGTCGACGTCGATGCCGACGACCCGGGCCGGGTGGCCGATGGCGGCGAGGCCGGCGACCAAGCCCGCCTGCGTGCCGCCGCTCGAGGACGCGAGCACGACGTAGTCGAAATCGACGCCCATGTCTTGTGCCTGCAGCGCTAGCTCTTGGGCCGCGTCGGCGTAGCCGAGGGCGCCCGTCGGGTTGGACCCGCCGACCGGCACGATGTACGGGCGGCGGCCCTGGGCGCGCAGCGACTCGGCCAGGCGGTGCATGGCCGCGTCGCGGTCGGTGCCGGCCGGGTGGACATGAAGGCGGGCGCCGAGCAGGCGGTCGAGCTGGATGTTGCCAGTCTCATCGTAGTCGGGCCCCTTCCAGGGAACGTTGCGGGTCAGGACGAGCTCCGCGGCTAGGCCGAGCCGAGCCGCGGCGGCGGCGGCCTGGCGCACGTGGTTGGACTGCACCCCGCCGGCGGTCAGGATCGTATCCGCGCCCTCGGCCAGGGCCTCGCCCATGAGGAATTCGAGCTTGCGGGTCTTGTTGCCGCCCAGCGCAAGCCCGGTGCAGTCGTCGCGCTTGATGAACAGACGCGGTCCGCACAGGTGCCGGCTCAAGCGTTCCAGGGGCTCCAGCGGCGTCGGCAGATGAGCCAGGTGCACGCGCGGATGGCGGCCGAAATCCATGGGACGCAACCCATTCTCCGGGCGGGGACCGGAGTAGCCTAACGGGACGCGGCGGGTGCGGCCAACCCGAACCCGACGGCGGCCGCCCGTCCGCCCGCCGCCGTAGGGTTAATGGGATTTTAAGCCGGCCCAAGTAGGAAATGCTGGTTGGCGGCTCCTGGCGGGTGCGGGCCTTGACGGGCGACCCAAACGGCCTGACCCGTGCCCGACGAGCCGAGGTCCTGAGGGATCAGAGGTAACGCGCATGCGATGTCGGCGCGGCAGCTTTTGCACGGAATGGGTGATGCGTCAGATCTGGCGTAGTCGGCAAGTCGGCATCGGGGCGCGATGATACTCGAGGCCCACGACCGCAGGATTCGGCGCCCGTGCGAACTCGAGGCTCAGGGCCGATGAAAGCCTCGCTGCTGCGTGTGCTGCCGCCGCCTGCCGCTCTTCTGATCGGGGCGATTCTCATCGGCACGGCGGCCATTCTGCTGCACACCGAGATCAGCATCACCTACGTCCGGCAGGGCCTGCCCGTCGAGCAGTTGAGCCGGCAGCAGTACATCGCGGACCTGCTCGAGGACCTCGTCGCCTTGCGGCACATGGTCAGGGAAGCCCGGACCGGATCGTCTGAGACGAGTTTGCAGGATGCGCTCTCTCAGGTGCGTATCGTCGGGCAGCGCCTGGAGCAGGTTCGCGCGTCGCGAAACCCCGGTTCCCTGATGAGCGCCGCGGCGGTCGAGGCCGTTTTGGTCCCGGCCTTGGACCAGACCGAGTCCGTTCTCAAGGAGGCGATCGAGTCGCACCTGCCGGACGCCAACATCGGCATGGCCATCGCCGAACGCCGGATCGGCGAGGCCCACGACAGATTGAAACAGGTCTTCGAGTTGTCGCACGACAACGCGCTCGAGATTCTGCAGCGCGAGGCGGCGCATCTGGAGCGGTTCCGGACCAGCCTCATTCCGGCCCTCGCGCACGTGATGATTCTCACGCTCGTCCTGGTCCTCTATGTCATCCGCGACCGCCGCATGGCCGCGGCCACGGCGGCGGCGCAGCGGCGCCTGCGCGATGCGATCGACAATATTTCCGACGGCTTCGCGCTGTTCGATGCCGACGAACGCCTCGTGCTGTGCAACGCGCGCTATGCGGACCTCTATCCGGGCGCCGAGGACCGGGTCGTGACCGGCGCGCGCTTCGAGCCCATGCTGCGCGGCGCCGTCGAGGCCGGCGGGATCGCGGAAGCCGCAGGCGACGCGGAGCGCTGGCTGGCCGAACGGGTGCGGCGCTTCCGGGACCCCGGCGAGCCCTTGGAGATGGCGCTCGAGGGCGGGCGCTGGTATCGGGTCGCCGAGCGGCACACCTCCGACGGCGGAACCGTCGTGATCGCCACCGAGATCACCCGGTCGCGTCAACGCGAGGCCCAGTTGCGCAAGGTCGGCGAGGAGCTCCAGCAGAAGAACGTCATGCTCGATGCGGCGATGGACAACATGATCGTCGGGCTCGCCATGTTCGACAGCGCGGCCCGTCTGATCATCTGCAATCGGCGCTACCTGGAGCTCTATGAGCTGCCGGAGGAGTTGGGGCGGACCGGCGTGCCGCTGCGCCGGATCATGGAGGTATGCGGTGACGCTCAAGGCTGCACGGCGGAAGAGACCGCGGCCCAGATCGAGCGCCGGCTGGCCATGGCGGCCCAGCGCACCGAGGTTGAGGACCACGAGTTCGTGGCCAACGGCCGCGTGATCAAGCGCGTCCACCGGCCGATGCCGGGGGGCGGATCGCTGGCGACCTACGAGGACATCACCGCGCGATACAACGCCGAGCGCGAGCTGCGCCAGGCCAAGGAAGAGGCGGAACTGGCCAACCGGACGAAGTCGGAGTTTCTGGCCAACGTCAGCCATGAGCTACGCACGCCGCTCAACGCCATCATCGGCTTTTCCGAGGTCATCAAGACCGAGCTTTTCGGCCCCACCGGCTCCGTACAGTACCGGGATTACGCGTCGGACATCCATGACAGCGGCCGGCACCTACTCAGCCTGATCAACGACATTCTCGACCTCTCCAAGATCGAGGCCGGCAAGTTCGAGCTGCAGGAGGAGCGGTTCAGCCTCGCCGCGGCCGTGCGCGCTTCGGTGCGGCTTATCCGTGAACGGGCCCAGACCGCCGGGGTCGACCTGGTCCTCGACGTCCCGGCCGAGCTGCCGCCGTTGACCGCGGACCCGCGTGCGGTCAAGCAGATCCTGCTCAACCTCCTGTCCAACGCCGTCAAGTTTACGCGCCGCGGCGACATCGTGACCGTTCGCGTCCAGCCGGGAGAGGACGGCGGGCTCGTGGTCTCTGTGGCCGACACCGGAATTGGCATGTCGCAGGAGGACCAGCGCAAGGCGCTCATTCCCTTCGAGCAGGCCGACTCGCCGTTCAACCGGCGCTACGAGGGGACCGGGCTCGGTCTGCCGCTCTGCAAGCGGCTGGCCGAGTTGCACGGCGGCCGGCTGACGCTGGAGAGCGAGGTCGGCGTGGGGACCACGGTGACGGTAGACTTCCCCTCCGCCCGCGTGCAACTGCCCGGCGCGTTCGGCGGGCGCATGCACGCCTCCTGACGCCGGCTTCCGGCGCTCGCGCCGGGGCTCAACGCGCGATCAGCACCCGCACGCCGGCCTCGGACAGGCGCTCGGCGAAGGGCGGCGGCGGGGCCCGCTCGGTGACGAGGACGTCGACGTCGGCGAAGTCGCAGACCCGGACCGGCGCCCGGGCCGCGAACTTGGAGTGGTCGGCCACGATCATGACCCGACCGGCCTGGCGCATGACCGCCTGAGAGAACTCCGCCTCGCTCAGGTGGAAGTCCACGAATCCGCCGTCCAGATGAATTGCCGCGATCGACAGGATCGCGGTGCGCACCCGGAACTGCTCGACGAAACGGATCGCCGAGGCACCGAAGATCGCGCCGTCGTCGGCGCGGAACTCGCCGCCCGCCAGGTAGACCTTGTTGCGGCTGTTGGCGGCCAGCGTGTGCGCGATGTCGGCGCAGTTGGTTACGACCATGAGGTCGCTGTGGCCGGTCAGCGCGCGCGCGACGTAGGCGGTCGTGCTTCCGGTGTCCAGCATCAGCGACTCGCCGCGGCGCACCTGGGTCGCCGCTGCGCGCGCGATCGCCTTCTTGGCCTCGGCATTGCGGCTGAGCCGCTTCTGGAAGTCGGGCTCGCGGAACAGGTCGGGCAGGACGGCCCCGCCGTGCACCCGCTCGACCAGGCCCTTGCTGGCCATCGTCTTGATATCGCGCCGGATCGTCTCGCCGGACACCTCGAGCTGAAGGGCCATCCCGGCGACGGTGCAGGTGCCGTGCATGCCGAGTGCTTTCATGATGGCCGCGTGGCGCGCCGAGCGATGCACGAGAACCCTCCTGCGGCGTGATTCCTTGGGTCCACCGCTGCCTCGCGGCGGGCCGGCGCCAGTTTAGGGCCACGTCGCCGGGCTCGGCAATGTGGAATTTTGTGGATTTTTGTGGGCTTACCTTGACACGGGAGCGATTCCGATTTCTGATTTTCGCGCCGTTTTGGATTGGCGCGTCCGCCGGCCACGGCCGCGATGCCGCTGGTTTCCGGTTCTGCTGGGGCTTCCACGAGCAACGGGGTGCAAGCCAGGGCAAAGACCCTTTGGCGGGGAGATCCAAGGAGACCACCCGGACCCCGGCCGATCCGGCCCTGCGCCGCGCGACGGCGCGTATTGGGGCGAACCGCATGTCATGGGAGGCTGCCGTCATGAAGGATATCCGAAACACGACCACGCTTTGTTGCCGGGTTGCCGCAGGCGCCCTGGCTGTAGCCGTCGGCATCGCCGCGCCGGCCGGAGCCGAGGTGCCCGAGTCAAAGGACCCGATCAAGCTCACCATCCACGACTGGACCGGCCAATACGTCACCACGCACATCATGGGCGAGGTCCTCAAATCGATGGGCTACAACATCGAATACGTGCAGGCCGACTACATCGCCCAGTTCGCGGGCCTGGAATCCGGCGACCTGCACGTCGCGATGGAGATGTGGGAAACGACCGGCAAGGAGGCGATGGACGCCTCGCTCGCGACCGGCAAGACGGTCGATCTCGGCGAGACCGGCATGGATGCCATTGAGGAGTGGTGGTACCCGCTGTACATGAAGGAGAAGTGCCCGGGGCTGCCCGACTGGAAGGCGCTGAACAAATGCGCCGAGGCGTTTGCGACCCCCGAGACCGCGCCCAAGGGCCGTTATCTGGGCGGGCCGGTCACCTGGGCCGGGTTCGACGACGAACGGGCCGAGGCGCTGGGCCTGAACTTCGAGGTCGTGCATGCGGGCACGGATGCGGCGTTGTTCGCCGAGATTCAGTCGGCCTACCAGCGCAAGGCCCCGATCCTGGCCTGGGTCTATACGCCGCACTGGGCGCCGATCAAGTTCGAGGGCGAATGGGTTGAGTTCCCGCGCTACACGCCGGAGTGCTACGGCGACCCGTCCTGGGGCATCAATCCCGATATGGCCTATGACTGCGGCAAGCCGCGCGGTTGGATCAAGAAGGTCGGCTGGAAGGGCGGCGAGAAGAAATGGCCCAAGGCCTACGAGGCGATCCGCAGGTTCAAGATCGACAACCAGACCATGGGTGAGCTGATCGGCAAGATCGACCTCGATGGCGAAAAGCTCGACGACGTCGTGGGGCAGTGGCTGAAGGACAACGAGTCGGTCTGGAAGGCCTGGACCAAATAAGCTCTCGCCTTGTTTTGAGTGCCCGGGCCGCCGGGCAAAGGGTCTTTCCCTGCGGCGGCCCGTGGCCGATGATCGCGCGTGGGTATGGCGCCTCCAGGGAGATGGCGGTGAGCGAGCCGCGCACCGGTAATCCCGACCGCGACGCGCAGGCGGTCAAGCTTGCTTGCGCCGGTGTGTGGAAGGTCTTCGGGCCGAACGCCGAAAGCTTTCTGGCCGACCGTTCCGGTGCGCCCGGCGAGGACGAACTTGCCGCCGCCGGCCTGATCGGCGCCGTGCGCGACGCCAGCATCGACGTCTACACGGGGGAGATCTTCGTGATCATGGGCCTGTCCGGGTCGGGCAAGTCCACGCTGCTGCGCTGCATGTCGCGCCTGATCGAGCCGACTACCGGCCGGGTGATCTTCGAGGGGCAGGACCTGCTGGCCGCCTCCGAGCGGGCGATGATCGAGATCCGCCGGCACAAGATGGGCATGGTGTTCCAGCACTTTGCGCTCCTGCCGCATCTGACCGTCCTCGGCAACGTCGCATTCCCGCTGGAGGTGCAGAGGGTCGACCGGGCGCGGCGGGAGCGCCGCGCGCGGGAGGTGATCGAGCTCGTCGGTCTCAAGGGTCGCGAGGCCTATTACCCCCGGGAGCTCTCGGGCGGGCAGCAGCAGCGCGTCGGCATCGCCCGCTCGCTCGCCGTCGAGCCGGAAATCTGGTTCCTGGACGAGCCGTTCTCAGCGCTCGATCCGTTGATCCGGCGCGAGATGCAGGACGAGTTCCTGCGTTTGCAGAACGTCCTGCACAAGACCATCGTCTTCATCACCCACGACTTCGACGAGGCGATTCGCCTGGCCGATCGGATCGCGATCATGCAGGACGGCGAAATCATTCAGGTCGGCACCCCGGAGGACCTGGTGATCAAGCCGGCCACGGATTACGTGGCCGAGTTCACCCGCGACGTGGCGCGTGCCAAGGTACTGACCGCGCGCTCGGTGATGACGGCGCCGAACCGGCGGCTCGCCAACGGCCTTGGTGACGTGGCCGGGCAGGTCCCGGCCGACGCACGGATCGAGGCGCTGGCCTCCCGGGTCGTGAACGCCGGCAAGCCGTTCGCCGTGTTGGACGAGCACGGCCACGCCGTCGGACTGTTGACGCGCGAGGCGGTGCTCGACGTCCTGGTCGGCCCGAGTGGCCGGCGGTGAGCGAGGCGGCCACGACGGCGGCCTTGGTGCCGGGCCGCCGCAACCCTTGGCTGGCGGCCTGGGCGGGTGCGTTGGCGGCGACCATCGCGCTTTGGCTTGGCCGAGGGCTCTGGCCCTGGGCGGTGGACTATCCGCGCGCGTGGATCGTGCCGCTCAAGCGCTGGATCGGCGACTTCATGAAGTGGCTGATCAACGACTTCGATCTCGGCCTGTTCACCTTCAAGGAGCTCACCCGCGGCATGGCCTGGCTGTTGGAGTGGCCGCATTGGGTCGCCAAGAGCCTGCTCGCCCAGGGCTTTCGCGTCCCGCTCGGCGGCGAGGAGGTGATCGAGGTCCCGGCCTTGTCGTGGCTCGCCCTGGTGATCGTGCTGGCGCTGCTCGCGTACCGGGTCAAGGACCGAGCGCTCGGGATGCTCGTCGGGCTGTGCTTCCTCTATCTCGCGGTCTTCGGTCAGTGGGACAGCGCCATGGTGACGTTGTCCTCGATCGTCGTGGCCGTGCCGCTCGGCGTCGCCGGGGGCCTGGCGCTCGGCATCGTCGGCTACCGCAGCCGTGCGTTCGAGCGGGCGATCACGCCCGTCCTCGATCTCATGCAGACGGTGCCGGTCTTCGCCTACCTGGTGCCGGTCCTGTTCCTGTTCGGCTTCGGGCCCGTGGCCGCAATGATCGCAACCGTTATCTACGCCATGCCGCCCATGGTCCGGGTCACCATGCTGGCGCTCAAGCTGGTCCCCGAGGAGATCAAGGAGTTCGGCCGCATGGCCGGGTGCAGCCGGCGCCAGATGACGTGGAAGGTGCTGATTCCCGCGGCCCGGCCGACCCTGATGGTGGGCGTCAATCAGGTGATCATGCTTTCGCTCAACATGGTGATCATCGCCTCGATGATCGGGTCCGGGGGCCTGGGCCACGACGTGCTCGCTTCGCTGCGCCGCCTCGCCATCGGCGAGGGGCTGGAGGCCGGCATCGCCATCACGCTGCTCGCCATCGCCCTCGACCGCCTGAGCCAGGCCTTTGCCCAGACGGCGGCGGCTGGCCGTCATGTGCAGACGGCGCCGGGCAGCGCGCTCGCGCGCCATCCCTACCTGATCGCGGCCGTCGTCCTTCTGGTCGGGACGACGCTGCTTGGCCTCGCGGTGCCGGTGCTGCGCGGTTATCCGGAGGCGGCGCAGGTCACGACCGGGCCGTTCTGGGACGCCCTCGTCCGTTGGATCAACGTCAATTTCTTCGACCAGCTGGAGGCGGTGAAGACCTTCCTCCTGCTCAACCTGCTGATTCCCTTCAAGCGGTTCCTGCTCCAGCTTCCGTGGACCGCCGTGGTCGCGGTGGTCGCGCTGGCCGGCTTTCAGCTCGGCGGCTGGCGCCTGACGTTGGTGACCGCCGGCTTGGCCGCCTTCATCGCCGTCACGGGTCAGTGGGAGAAGGCGATGATCACCGTCTACCTGTGCGGCCTGTCGGTCGGGTTCGCAACCCTGATCGGCTGTCCGATCGGCGTGTGGGCGGGGCGCAACGACCGGGTCCACAGGGTCGTGCAGGTGATCATCGACACCCTGCAGACCTTGCCCAGCTTCGTCTATCTCATCCCGGTGGTGATGCTGTTCCGGGTCGGCGACTTCGCGGCCATGATCGCGATCGTCGCGTACGCGATTCCGCCGGCCGTGCGCTATGCCGACCACGGCATCCGCATGATCCCGCCGGCGCTGATCGAGGCCGCGCGCACCTCCGGCTGCACCCGCCGGCAGATCCTGTGGAAGGTGCAGCTGCCGCTGGCGCTGCCCGAGATCATGCTGGGCGTCAACCAGACCATCATGTTCGCGCTGTCGATGCTGGTGATCACGGCCCTGGTCGGCACCCGCGATCTGGGCCAGGAGGTCTACATCGCGCTGACCAAGGCGGACACCGGCCGGGGAATCGTCGCCGGCGTGTGCGTCGCCTTCATCGCGATCATTGCGGACCGCCTGATCGCCGCCTGGGCGGCCCGGCGCAAGCGACAACTCGGCCTCCAGTGAGTGCGCGGATGGATCGAAGGGACAACAGGCCCGATCCGGCCACGCGCGCGGCGGGCCTGCCGTGCTGGTCCGGCCCGGTCGAGCCCGAACCGCTCGAGGGCGGGATCACCAACGTCAACTTCGTCGTCGAGGACGCGGGCGAGCGCTTCTTCGTGCGCATCGGCAACGACATCCCGGTGCACGGCGTACTGCGTTTCAACGAGCTGGCCGCGGCGCGTGCCGCCGCCGCCGCCGGGCTGTCCCCCGAGGTGGTCTACAGCGAGCCCGGCGTCATCGTGACCCGCTTCGTCGAAGGCCGCACCTGGGGGGCGGAGGACGTGCGCGATCCCGCGAACCTGGAGCGGATCGTGGCGCTCGTCCGGCGCTGCCACCACGAGGTGCCCAGGCATCTGCGCGGGCCGGTCCTGATGTTCTGGGTGTTTCACGTGGTCCGGGACTATGCGGCGACGCTGCGTGAGGGCAACAGCCGGTGCACCGCCATGTTGCCGGACCTGCTGGGCCGGGCCGAGACGCTGGAGGCGGCGGTCGGGCCCATCGAGGTGGTCTTCGGCCACAACGACCTGCTGGCCGCCAACTTCATCGACGAGGGGAGCCGCCTGTGGCTGGTCGACTGGGACTACGCCGGGTTCAACTCGCCGCTGTTCGACCTGGCCAACCTTGCCTCGAACAACGAATTCACGCCGGAAATGTCGGTCGACCTGCTGTCCGTCTACACCGGGCGGCCGGTCGATTTCGACTACCTGCGCGGCTTCCAGGCGATGAAGTGCGCCTCGCTTCTGCGCGAGACCATGTGGAGCATGGTCTCCGAAATCCACTCGACGCTGGACTTCGACTACGTCGCCTACACGCAGGAGAACCTGGCCCGCTTCGAACGGGCCTACCGGGAATTTCAAGGAGGCTGACTCCGGGCCATGGCCTCGGTTCCGACTGCAGCGCAGGCCGTGATCATCGGCGGCGGGATCGTCGGCTGCTCGACCGCCTACCATCTGACCAGGCTCGGCTGGCGCGACGTGGTGCTGCTCGAGCGCGCCAAGCTGACCAGCGGTTCGACCTTCCACGCGGCCGGCCTGGTCGGGCAATTGCGTGCCAACGCCAATGTCACGCAACTCCTCAAGTACAGCGTCGAACTGTATGAAAATCTTGAAAGAGAGACCGGGCAGGCTACCGGCTGGAAGCGCAACGGCGGGCTCCGCCTGGCGTGCAGCGAGGAACGTTGGACCGAGGTCAGGCGCCAGGCCACCACGGCGCGCAGCTTCGGCCTGGAGATGGAGCTGCTCACCCCCCGGGAGGCGCGGGATCTGTGGCCGCTGATGGACATTTCCGACGTGGTCGGCGCCGCCTTCCTGCCCACCGACGGCCAGGCCAACCCGTCCGACATCGCGCTCGCGCTGGCCAAGGGCGCGCGCCAGGGCGGGGCGCTCATACTCGAGGACTGCCCGGTGACGGCCGTCCGGGTCAAGGACGGCCGGGTGACCGGGGTCGCCACGGTGCACGGCGAGATCGCCTGCGAGGTCGCGCTCAACTGCGCCGGCCAATGGGCGCGCGAGGTCGGCCGGCTGGCCGAGGTCAACGTGCCGCTCGTCTCCATTCAGCACCAGTACATGGTCACCGAACCGATCGAGGGGGTGCCGCGCACGCTGCCGACCCTGCGCGACCCCGACCGACTGATCTACTTCAAGGAGGAGGTGGGCGGCCTGGTGATGGGCGGCTACGAGCCGGACCCCGTGCCCTGGGCCGAGGACGGCATTCCGGACGGGTTCCACTTCGGCCTGCTCGATTCCGACTGGGACCATTTCGAACGGCTTATGGAACAGGCCCTGGCGCGGGTTCCGGCCTTGCGGCACGCCGGGGTCAAGGAGCTGATCAACGGCCCGGAGTCGTTCACGCCCGACGGCAACTTCATCCTCGGCGAGGCGCCGGAGTTGCGCGGCTTCTACGTCGGCGCCGGTTTCAACGCCTACGGCATCGCCGCCGGCGGTGGGGCGGGCAAGGCGCTCGCCGAGTGGGTCGTCGAGGGACAGCCGCCGATGGATCTCTGGCCGGTCGACATCCGCCGCTTCGGCCGTCCGCACCGCGGCATCGACTGGGTGCGCGCCCGGACGCTGGAGCTCTACGCCAAGCATTACACCATGGCCTGGCCGCACGAGGAGCACGCCTCGGCGCGGCCCGAGAGGGTTTCGCCGCTCTACGCCACCCTCAAGGCGCAAGGCGCCTGCTTCGGTGAAAAGCTCGGCTGGGAGCGGCCCAACTGGTTCGCGCGGGATGGCGAGGCGCCGCGCGACCTGTACGGCTACGGCCGGCAGAACTGGTTCGACGCGGTCGGCGAGGAGCACCGCGCGGTGCGCGAGCGGGCCGCGCTCTTCGACCAGTCGTCGTTCGCCAAGTTCCTCGTGGTGGGGTCGGATGCCGCGGCGGCGCTATCGTGGATTTGCGCCAACGACGTCGATCGGCCGGTGGGCGTGCTCACCTACACCCAGATGCTCGACGCGCGCGGCGGGATCGCGTGCGACCTGACCGTCGCCCGGCTCGCGGACAACGCGTTCTATATCGTCACCGGCACGGGCTTCGCCACGCACGATTTTTCCTGGATCGCGCGCAACGTCCCCGAGGGGATGAACGCGACGCTGATCGACGTGACCTCCGCCTTCTCGGTGCTGTCGCTCATGGGGCCGCGGTCGCGCGATATCCTCGCCCGGGTCGCGCGCGGCGACCTGTCCAACGAGGCTTTTCCGTTTGCCACCTGGCGCGAGATCACCATCGGCGGGGCGCCGGTGCGCGCGTTGCGCATCACCTACGTCGGCGAGCTCGGCTGGGAGCTGCACGTGCCCACCGAGCACGCGCTCGGCGTCTACGAGCGCCTGATGGCCGCGGGCCGTGGGCACGGCCTGGTCAACGCCGGCTACCGGGCCATCGAGTCCCTGCGGCTGGAGAAGGGCTACCGCGCCTGGGGTTCGGACATCGGACCGGACTATACGCCGCTCGAGGCGGGCCTCGGCTGGGCGGTCAAGCTCAAGAAGAACATCCCGTTCCAAGGCCGCGAGGCCCTGACCGCGCAGCAGGCGGGACCGCTCAAGAAGCGCCTGGCGTGTTTCACGCTGGACGATCCCGATGTCGTGCTGCTCGGGCGCGAGACGATCTATCGCGACGGCGCGCGGGTCGGCTGGCTCACCAGCGCGGGTTGGGGCTACACCATGGCGACCAACATCGGGTACGGCTACGTGCGCAACGAGGCCGGCGTGGACGACGAGTTTCTGTACGGGGGCGACTACGAGCTCGAGGTCGCGACCGAGCGCTACCCCTGCCGCATCCACCGCCGCGCGCTCTACGACCCGAAGATGGAGCGGGTGAAGGCGTGATCGACGGCGCGGAGATCGTGGTCATCGGCGGCGGCGCGATCGGCTGCTCCATCGCCTATCACTTGGCCAAGCTTGGCAAGCGCGACGTGGTCGTGCTGGAGAAGAGCGGCCTGACCCACGGCGCCACGTGGCACGCCGCGGGGCTGGTCGGCCAGCTTCGCAGCAAGCGCAACCTGACCCGCATGCTGCAGGACAGCGTGCGGCTCTACGGAGAGCTCGAAGCGGAGACCGGGCAGGCGACCGACTGGAAGCCGGTCGGCTCCCTGCGCTTGGCCTCGTCGCAGGAACGCTGGCGGGAGATCAAGCGCACGGCGACCACGGCGCGCAGCTTCGGCTTCGAACTGCACCTGCTGTCGCCCAAGGAGGCCCTCGAGCTCTTCCCGCTCATGACCACCGGGGGCGTGGTCGGCGCCGCCTACATCCCGACCGACGGCTACATCGACCCGAGCAGCCTCACCCAGGCGCTGGCGAAGGGCGCGCGCCAGGGCGGAGTCCGGTTTCTCGAAGGCGTGCGCGTGACCGGGTTCACCGTGAAGGACCGACGGGTCGGCAAAGTGGCCACCGACCACGGCGCCATCCGCGCCGAGGTCGTGGTCAACGCAGCCGGCATGTGGGCCCGGGACATCGGGGCGCTCGCCGGCGTCCGGGTCCCCGCGGCGGCGGTCGAGCACCAGTATCTGGTGACCGAGAAGGTGATCGACGCCCCGGCGGACATGCCGACCCTGCGCGACCCCGACAAGACCTTTTACCTGAAGCCCGAGGTCGGCGGCGTCGCGCTCGGCGGCTGGGAGCACAATCCGCCGCCCTTCGGGGAAGACGGCATCCCGCCGGACTTCGAGCGGGAGCTGTTGGCATCGAACTTCGACCGCTTCGAACCGATCGCGACACAGGCCGCCGAACGTATCCCCATCCTGGGCGAGGTCGGCATCCGGGATCTGATCAACGGCCCGATCCCGGTCTCGCCGGACGGCGAGCCGGTCATGGGCCCGGCGCCGGAACTCGACAACTTCTTCGTCGCCTGCGGCTTCACCGCCGGCATCGCGGCGTGCGGCGGGGCGGGGCGGGCGATGGCGCAATGGATCGTGGAGGGCGATCCGGGCATGGATCTCTGGGCCTTCGACATCCGCCGCTTCGGTCCGCATCACGCGGGCAAGCGCGTCCTGCACGAGCGCGCGGTCGAGAGCTACGGGCGCTATTACAGCATCCATTGGCCGGTCGAGGAGATGCGCTCGGCCCGTGGCGGGCGGCGCTCGCCGCTCTATCCGATCCTGAAAGAGCGCGGCGCGGTGTTCGGATCCAAGTTCGGCTGGGAGCGGCCTAACTGGTTCGCGCCCGCCGGTGTCGAGCCGGTCGACCGGCCGTCGTTCGAGCGCCCCAACTGGCTCGAGCACGTCGCCAACGAGCACCGGGCGGTGCGCGAGCGCGTGGCGCTGATCGACCAAAGCTCCTTCGCCAAGTTCGAAGTCTCCGGGCCGGGCGCCTGTCGCTTCTTGCAGTGGCTGGCGGCCAACGACCTGGACAAGCCGCCGGGCGCCGTGACCTACACCCAGCTTTGCAACGCGCGCGGCGGCATCGAGGCCGACCTGACCGTGACGCGCTTGGCGGAGGACCGCTTCTATGTCGTGACCGGCAGCGGCTTTGCGGTGCGCGACGCGAACTGGATCGAATCACACATGCCGCGCGACGGCTCTGTGGTCTTGCGCGACGTGACCTCGTCGAACGCCGTGATCAACGTGTGCGGCCCGCGCTCGCGCGCCCTCCTGGAAAGGGTCGCCGACGGCGACGTGAGCAACGCGGGCTTGCCCTTCATGCAGGCGCGGAGCTTGCGCATCGGTTACGCGCCTGCGCTCGCGCTTCGCCTGACCTACGTCGGCGAGCTTGGTTGGGAGCTGCATGTGCCGAGCGAGTATGCGGCCCACGTCTACGAGCTTCTGTGGCGGGCCGGCCGAGAGTTCGACGCGGCCAACGTCGGCTACCGGGCGATCGACTCCCTGCGCATGGAGAAGGGCTATCTCTACTGGGGCGCGGACATCACGCCGGACACGAACCCCTACGAGGCGGGCCTGGGGTTCTGCGTCAGGCTGGACAAGGGCGATTTCCTGGGGCGCGGCGCGCTGGCCCGGATCAAGGCGGAAGGGCCGAAGCAGAAGTTGTGCTGTCTCACGCTGGAACGACCGGTGCCCGCGTTCGGCGGCGAGGCGATCCTGCGCGGCGGCAAGGTGCTGGGCGTTACGACCAGCGGCAACTACGGCACCACCGTGGGCAAGACCATCGTCTTCGGCTACATCCCCGCCGAGGAGGCGGGGCACGAGAACTACGAGGTCGAGGTGTTCTGCGAGGCGGTCCCGGCCCGGCGCCACGCGCGCGCGCTCTACGATGCGAACCGCGCGCGGATCCTGGCTTGAGAAGACGGGGAGGGCTCGATGGACGACAACGTTCTCTCGGCGCTGGACCGGATTCCGCTGTTCGAAGGCGAGCCGCGCGAGCGCATCGCCTGCCAGCGGCTCGGCGGCTTGACCAACCTGGTCTACAAGGTCGAAGTGGGCGGCGCGCGCTACGTCCTGCGCATTCCGGGCGAGGGGACCGAGACCTACATCGACCGCGAGGTCGAGGCGCACAACGCGCGCATCGCGGCCGAAGCGGGGGTCAGCGCCGAGCTGCTGTTCTTCGACCGGGCCGACGGCCTGATGCTGACGCGCTACCTCGACGGCTGCGCAACCATGAGCCCGGAGCTGTTCAAGAGCCGGCCGGGCGCGCCTGCGCGCGCCGCGGCCGTGCTCAAGCGCATGCACACCTGCGGTAAACCCTTCAAGTTCCGCTTCGAGCTGTTCGACATGATCGACGACTACCTGGGCGTGCTGGCCAAGACGGAGGCGCCGTTGCCCGACGGCTACCGCGACGTGGTCAAGGAGGCCGAGGCCGTGCGCGGATTGCTGGCCGCCAACCCGATTCCGTTGGCGCCGTGCCACTGCGACCCGTTGGCCGAGAACTTTTTGGACGACGGCGAACGTATGTGGGTCGTCGACTGGGAGTACTCCGGGATGAACGACCCGATCTGGGATTTGGGCGACGTCTCCGTGGAGGCCGCCTTCGGCGAGGACGAGGACCAGGAAATGATGGAGGCGTACTGCGGAGGCCGGCCGGCGCCGGCCGTCTTCGGGCGCATGGTGATCTACAAAGCCATGTGCGACCTCCTGTGGACGCTTTGGGGGCTCATTCAATTCGCCAACAAGAACCCGGCCGACGACTTCTGGGCGTATTCCGTTAACCGCTTCGAACGCTGCAAGGCGCTGATGGGGCGCGAGGACTTCGGCCGCCATCTGGACGCGGTCGGACAGGGTGCCGGCTTGAACGCCTAGCCACGTGGTGCGCGGACGGATGCCCTCCGACCGGCGCCCCTGCGGCTGCAGGGCGACAACGAGAACCTGCACTCCTCCCCAGGATCTCGGGCACGACGCAAATCCGGGCGTGCGGCCGCTTGGATTGGCGAGACATGCATGTCGCAACGGTTTTCATGGACAGTCCACAGCCACCGCACGCATAATGATTTCATAAAATGTAATAATAAGAACATATTTGGGGAGCCCGGCGGGGGCATGTTCGATCCGGTCGACATCAAGGATCCCAGGCTGCGGGATCTTTACAACTATTGGGAGAGCAAGAAGCGGGGCGATCGTCTGCCGGCCAGGGCCGACATCGACCCGGTCGAGATTCCCGGGCTCTTGAGGAACGTCGCGCTGGTGAGGGTCATCGGCGATGCCGAGGATTTCGAGATCGTCTTGGCCGGCTCCCGCATCGAGGAGGTGCACGGCCGGTCCTTGAAGGGCGTCTCCATTTCCACTCTGCGCGAGAAGCTGGAGACCTCTCCCGCGATCCGGCAATATGCCGAAGTCGTCCGGCACGCCGAGCCGCGCTATCGCGAGGGCGACCTGAAGATCTTCGGCAAGGAGCATTGGTGGAGCCACCGCCTGCTGCTTCCGCTTTCCAGCGACGGCAAGCGGGTGGACATGATGCTCGCGGGGGTGTTTTTCGCTCCCGCCAGCCAACCGGGACAGCTCGGCTAGTCCGGTCCAGCCGAGATCGTGGCCGCTGGCCAGCGTTCGGCGCTTTACCCATTCCGCGCGCGGTCTGTAACTTTGCCTCCTCGGTCGCCGTCGGCGGAAGATCCGCCGTCGTCCGTCGCCAAGGAGTCCGCCCATGACCGTCGTCCTGCGCCGTCGCGCCGACATCACGCTCGATGCCTTCTACCGGGTCGCCTGGCAGGGCGAAGACGTGCGCTTCTCCGAGGAGGCGCGGACCCGCATGGCGGCCTGCCGCGAGGCCTTCCTGGCGCTGATCGATTCCGACGAGGAGATCGTGGTTTACGGCGTAACCTCGGGCTACGGCCAGCTCGCGCACCTGCGCTATACGGGCGAGGAACGAAAGCTGCACGCCCGGCGTCCGACCCATGCCGCGATGGCAAGCTTCGGCGAGCCGCTGCCGGAGCGCGTGGCCCGCGGCATCGTGTTCGCGCGCCTGGCCAACTTCGTCGAGGGGCATGCCGCGATCACGCCGGCGTTGGCCGAGGCGGTGGCGGGCCTGCTCGGCGGCGGCCGGCTGCCGCCGGCGCCGGCGCTCGGCAACGGTTGCCCCGGGGAGATCCTGGCCCTGTCGCACCTGCTGACGCCGCTCGCCGAGCGCTTCCAGCTGGCTGAGAAGGACAGCCTGGCACTGGTCAATGGCAGCCCCTGCGCGGCGGCGCTGACGGCCGACGCGGCGCTGGCCGCCCGCGCCCGCTTGAGCCTCGCGGTCGAGGTTTTCGCCCTGTCGATTGAGGCCTTCAAGGCGCCGCTCGAGGCCTACGACGCGGCGCTGGACGGGATCTGGGAGGACCCGCACGAGGCGGCCGTGCTGCGCGAGTTGCGCGCCTGGCTCGCCGGCGCGGGGGCCGAGCGGCGCGCCTACCAGGCGCCGGTGAGTTGGCGCATCCTGCCGCGCGTTCTGGGCCAGGCCCGGCGCACGCTCTGCGCGGCCGAGGAGGTGGCCGAGACCAGCCTGCGCGCGGTGTCCGACAACCCGGTCTTTCTCCCGCCGGACCCGGAACATCCGCGCGGCCGCGTGCTGTCCAACGGCGGCTATCACAACGCCAAGGCCTATCCGGCGCTCGATGACCTCGCCGCGTGCTGGGCCGACCTGGCGCTGCTGTGCGACCGGCACGTGACCAAGATGCTGGACGGCAAGATCTCGCATCTGCCGCATCAGTTGATGGAGAACGACGGCTACCTCGGGTGCCTCGGCTTCACCGCGGCGGGCTACGCCGAACAGGCGCGCCACGCGGCGCAGCGCAGCTTCCTGCCGGGCAGCGAGGGCGGGGCCTTCGGCCAGAACGATGTGGCGGTGCCGACGTTCCTCAGTTGGCGCAAGGAGGCCGAGGCCGGCCGCTGCCTGGACGCGAACCTGGCGATCCTCGCCGCGACCGCGAGCCAGGCGTTCTACGTAACCGGGCGCACCGCGCCGCCGCGCCTGCAGCCGCTGGTCGAGCTCGTGCGCGGCGTCTTTGCGCCGGTCAGCGCGCGGCGCCCGCTCGGCCCCGAGGCGGAGCGGCTGTGCGCGGCGATCACCGGCAAGGTCTTCGCCGGCGCGCAAACATAGGACGAATCGCGCTCGCGGCCCGTGCCACAAAAATGCCCCTGGTGGACGGGTTGGTCGATTGCGCGTAAGATTTTATATTATTGGGCGTTTTGCGCGGGTCGCCTCGACGGGACGGCGAGATCGCCGCGGGCGGGACGCACGCCGAGGGATTCGAGGCGCGCCACGGCATGGCGCAGCCGTCCCACGTCGCTCGGCCGGGAACACGAGGAGGATCAAATGGTTCGCTTCGGCTCTGTCGCATTCGCTTCGGCGCTCGTCCTCGCCGCCTGCGGCACGACGCCGGAAGACCGCACGGTCAGCGGCGCCGGTATCGGCGCGGCCGGCGGTGCGGTTCTGGGCGCGATCACCGGGCTGACCGTCGTGGAGGGCGCGGCCCTCGGCGCGGTGGCCGGCGCCTTGACCGGCGTGCTCACTGACGAGAACAAGCTCAACCTTGGCGACCCGTTCTGGCGCCGCACCGGGAGCGAGAGCCGCGCGCAGGCCCCGCAGAAGCTCACCGCCACCCCGGCATCGTACAGCGTCGCGCCGGACCGGGATCTCATCGCCCGGATTCAGACCGGCCTGATCGAGGCGGGCTACGACCCCGGCCCGGTCGACGGCCTCATGGGGCCGAAGACGGCGAGCGCCATCCGCAAGTACCAGAACGAACACGCGCTCCTGACCGACGGCCGGCCGAGCGTCGAATTGGCCCAGCACATCCAGACCCAGGGCCAGTGAACGAACGGCTTGGCCGGGGCCGGGCGGTCCAAGCCCGGGACCGGTAATCCGGACCGCCGCCGTGCGCGACCCCCGAAGGGCCCATGCGTCCGCCCGAGGTCCCTTGAGTCCCTGACCGGAACCTGGCGCGGCGCCGGGCAGGCGCGCGGGCGCCGACGTTTACTTGGCGGACGCCTTCTTGATCTCCGCCATCATGGCGTTCAGCATGTCGACGCCTTGCTGCCCGAACTTGTCCGCGATCAGCTGCTTGACCGCCGGCTGGGCGGCGTCGGCGAACTTCTTCAGTTCGGCCGAGGACACGGCGTTGATCTTCATCTTCTTGGCCAGGTGCGGCAGGCCGCGGTCGGAGGCCTCGATCAGGCGCGAGATGCCGCGTCCGGCGTCGACCGCCGCGCGGGCCGCGTAGTCGACCACGTAGCGTTCGTCCGGCGTCAGGTCGTCGTAGAATTCCTTGTTCATGAACCACACGTAGGGCGTGATGATGTGGTTCGTCAGGCTCAAGTATTCCTGCACTTCGTCGAACTTGGCGAAGGCGATGATCGGGACCGGGTTCATCTGGCCGTCGGCGACGCCGGTTTGCAGCGCAGTGTAAACCTCCGGCCACGGCAGGGGCGTGGGCTTGCCGCCGAGCGAGGCGATGATGGCCTCGTGCGTCGGCAGGGTCATGGTGCGGATCCGCAGGTCCTTCATGTCCTCGACGCTCGTGATCGGGCGCTTCGAGTTGGTCAGGGCGAAGAAACCGCCGCTGTCCAGCAGGCCGATGACCTTGAGGCCGGTCTTGGCCTCGATGTCCGCGGCGAACTTCTGCCCGAACGGATTGCCCAGATCGATGACTTCGTGCGCGACGGCGATGTTGGGAAACGCGAAGGGGACGTCGAACACGCCGACCAGCGGGTAATGCTGGGCCACGCCGCCGGCCGAGGAGATGCACGACTGGATCACGCCGTCGCGCACCTGCTGGATCACCTCGTTGTCCTTGCCGAGCTGGCCGTCGGGGAAAAGCTGGACCTTGATCGCCCCGTTGGTGCCGGCCTCGACGAGCGACTTGAACACGGTCGTCATCGTCCCCGAATGGCTCTGCAAGGGGTCGGCCGGGTTGAGGTGAGAGATCTTGATGATCTTTTGCGCGGCCGCGGGCGAAAGGGCCAAGCCGAGGGCCCCGGCTACGGTGGTCGCTGCGAGGAACGTCCTGTGCATTAAACTCATGTCCAAGTCTCCCCAGTTAAATTAATGACATGTGCCATTAGAACCCCAAAAGCCGGGGCACGAAAAGCGTGAGATCCGGCCAGTAGGCGATGATCAGAAGCACGCCGACCTCGGCCACGAGAAACGGCCACAGCGCGCGGGCGATGGCCTCCAGGCGCTCGCCCGTGACTGAGGCGAGCACGAACAGGCAGGCGCCGACCGGCGGCGTCATGAGCGAGATGTTGAGCGCCAGGATGATGATGATCCCCGCGTGCACGGGCTCCATGCCGATCGACAGCGTCAGCGGCGCCAGGACCGGCGCCAGGATGATCAAGGTCGCGTTGATGTCCATGAACAGCCCGATGACGAGCAGCAACAGCAGGATCAGTCCGATGATCACGTTCGGGTCGTTCGATATGGCAAGGAAGGCCGCCGCGATCGCCTGCGGGATCTGCTCGAAGGTCATCCACCACCCGAGGATCGAGGCCGAGGCGATGATCAGGAAGATGATGCCGGTGATCCGCGCGGTGCGGATCAGCATCTCGAGGAGATCCTGCCAGGTGAGCGCCCGGTAAACCAGCCCGCCGACCACAAGGGCGTAGAACACCGCGATCGAGGCCGCCTCGGTCGGCGTTGTGATCCCGCCAAGGATGCCGCCCAGCACGATCACCGGCAAAACGAGCGCGACCGCGCTTTGGCGGAAGGCGCGCACGAGGTAGCCCAGGCTCGGCCGCTTGTCCGACTTGGGCAGGTTGAGGGGCTTGCTGAGCGCGGCGATGACGAGCATGCACAGGCCGCAGATCAAAAGGCCCGGCAGGACGCCGGCGGCGAACAGGCCGGCGATCGAGACGCCCATGATCGAGCCGTAGATCACCATCAGCGTCGAGGGCGGGATGGTCGGTCCGATGATCGACCCGGCCGCCGTCACCGCGCAGGCGAACGGCCGCGAATATCCTTGCCGGACCATCGCCGGCACCAGCGTGTTGCCGAAGGCCGCGGCGTCGGCGGTCGCCGCCCCGGTGATGCCGGCGAAGAACACCGAGGCGACCATGTTCGAGTGCGCCATGCCGCCGCGCAGCCAGCCGACCAGGGCGTCAGCCAGGCCGACCAACCGCTCGGTGATCCCCGAGCGGTTCATGATCTCGCCCGCCAGGATGAAGAACGGCATGGCGAGGAAGGGAAAGAGGTCGAGCCCGGCGAAGAAGCGCGCCGGCGCCATGGCCAGGAACTTCTCCCCGCCGATCTGCGCGATCCCGATGACGCCGGCGATGCCGAGGACATAGCCGACCGGCATGCCGATGAGCAGCAGCGCGAAGAACGTGATCGCGACCGCGCTCACGAACGCGCCTCCGCGCCGGTTATGGCGAGGCTCGACTGGTCGCGGATCCCCGCCAAGGCGATCTGGATGCAAGCCAGCGCCGCCGCCGCAGGCACGGCGGCAAACGGCAGCGCCTTGCTCATGCCGTAGATCATGGAGAAGCGGCTGGCGCCGCTCACCGTGAAACCGATGCCGTAGTAAAGCAGATAGGCGAAGAAGCCGAGCGCCAGCAGGTCGAGGGCTGCGAGCAGCACCCGGCGGGGCCCGACCGGCAGGGCCTCGAAGACGAGCAGCACGCCGATGTGCTCGCGCCGCGCGATGCCGCAGGATACGGCCAGCAACGCGGTCCAGATCATCAGGTAGCGCGCGGCTTCCTCCGTGAAGGTGAGCTGGACCGGAATGACGTAACGGACCAGGACGCCGAGCCAGACGTCCAATACCAGCACCGCCGCGAGGAGGGCGCAGATGCGCTCCACGACCCAATTCAGCCGGGCGCTCGTTCTGCCCGCCCACGCCGCCGATTGCGCGAAGGACGATGTCCCCGAAGGCACGCTGCTCCCCTGCCTTGCTGCGGGCTTCTGCGGCCCGATTGTCCTGCCGGCCGCGCATGATCCGGGCGCAGGCAGGCTCGGTCAAGCATATTGAGGCTCCGCCGGCGCCGTGCGAAGCTCCTCGGCCACATGCCCGAGTTGCCCGACATCACGGTCTACATCGAGGCCCTTGAGGCGCGTATCCTCGACCGGCCGGTGGCGGACGTGCGCGTGCGCAGCCCGTTCCTGCTGCGCACGGCGAGGCCGCCCGTCTCCGCCGTGAAGGGCAAGCGTGTGAGGGAGTTGCGCCGTCTCGGCAAGCGCATCGCGATCGGCCTGGAGGACGAGCTGTGGCTGGTCCTGCACCTCATGATCGCGGGCCGCCTGCACTGGCGCGCGCCCGGGGCCGAGCTGGCGGGCAGGCACGCGCTCGCCGCGTTCGACTTTGCGAACGGAACGCTCGTGCTCACCGAGGCCGGATCGAAGAAGCGCGCCTCGCTCCACGTCGTCGAGGGCGAGGCGGCGCTCGGCGCCCATGATCCGGGCGGGATCGAGATTCTCGAGGTGGACCTTGGAGCCTTCGCCGCCGCGCTCGCGGGTGCCAACCACACGCTCAAGCGGGCGCTCACCGATCCGCGTCTGTTCAGCGGCGTCGGCAACGCCTATTCCGACGAGATCCTGCACCGGGCGCGGCTGTCGCCGGTGGCCATGACGCAGACCCTTTCGCACGAGGCGGTCGAACGCCTGTACCGGGCGACGCGCGAAACGCTCGCGGACTGGATCGAACGGCTGCGCGCCGAGACCGGTGAGGGGTTTCCGGAGAAGGTGACCGCCTTCCGCGACGGCATGGCGGTCCACGGGCGCTACGGCCAGCCGTGCCCGCACTGCGGCGCCCCGGTGCAGCGCATCCGCTACGCGACCAACGAGACCAACTACTGCGCGCGCTGCCAGACCGGCGGCAGGCTGCTCGCCGACCGGGCCCTGTCGCGCCTGCTCAAGAAGGATTGGCCGAAGAGCCTCGACGAGCTGGAACGGCGCGCCGGAGGAACATCCTAGTCCGGGACCGGCGCTGCTTCGTCCTCCGAGACGGGCCCCCGTGCGCCGTGCTGCCCGTGCCGCGTCATGTGGTCGAAGGTCCGGTACAGCCCTTCGGTGACGCGCGTCAATTCGGGATACGACAGCCTGTCGGGCGTATCGCCGGGGCTATGATAGTACGGATACCGGTAGGGCGCGGTGTCCGTGACCATGAAGGCACGGTAGCCCTGCCGCCAGAACGACCGATGGTCGCTCCAGGTCACGCCGGGAACGAAGCCGAACGTCGCCACGTGCTCGAGCGGGAAGTCCGACCGCGCCCGGAAGATCCCCGCCGCCCGGCGCATGACTTTGCGCGAGCGGAAGTCGGAGACGAAGCCGAGGAAGTTTCCCCGGTCCGGGTAGAACAGCCCGAACAGGGGCGGATAACGCTGGCTACCCGGTATCTCGGAGTAGTAACCGATGGTCTCCAGCGAGACCATGAGCCGGATGTCGTCGCCGCGCTCGCGGGCGGCCCTGGCGTAGACCGTGCTGCCCTGCTCGCCGGTCATGAAGAAGGGCGGCTCCTCGTTGACGAAGGCGACGAAGCGGACCGTCACGGCGGGCGCGGCGGCGGCAAGCAGCCGGGACAGCTCCAGGAGGGCTGCCACGCCGCTGCCGTTGTCGTTCGCGCCGGGGCACCCCATGACCGTGTCGTAATGCGCGCCCAGCAGGAGGATTTCGTCCGGCCGGCCCTCGCCGCGCCGGGTCGCCTCCAGGTTGGCGCAGCGCACGCCGCGGGCCTCGTATCCTTGGCGCGTGACGTCGTAGCCCTGCGATCGCCACGTCGCCT
This sequence comes from Kiloniellaceae bacterium, assembly GCA_046758005.1. Classification (GTDB taxonomy): domain Bacteria; phylum Pseudomonadota; class Alphaproteobacteria; order Kiloniellales; family J153; genus JBHHZJ01. The sequence goes on along the minus strand of JBHHZJ010000001.1, from coordinate 85,531 downwards.
CGATGTAGTCGGCGGCCTCGGCCAGCGCGCGCGGCCGGAACACGTTGCGTTCCCCGATGTCGCCGGCGAGCCGCTCCACGTGGCCGCGCAGTGCTTCCGCGTCCACGGCGAGCGATCCGACCGGCCCGGTCTTGGAGGCGTCGATCATTGGCCATCCGCAGGTATCGAACCGAGTGACTCGTCTCGTCTGGCGCCGCGGATCGGTCCGGGCCGGGCGAGCTTGCGCCTCCGGCGAACCGGCGAGGGCCCGGTTCAGGCCGGATGCGCCCCGGTTCGGGCCGGCCGCTCGATCGCCCAGTCGGCGAGGTGGACGGGCAGGCGCCGCTGGCCCCAGCGCCCCGGACGCCCCTCGAACACCCCGGCGCAGGGCGCGCCGCACGCCGGGCAGGCGCCGGCCGCGGTGAGGCTCCAGGCGGTGAGCGCGTACCAGTCCCGCCCGATCAGGGGCCGCCCGCAGCCGTGACAGCACGTGGTGCCCCCTTCGACGTCGCGGATGTTGCCGGTGTAGGCGTACCGGACCCCGTTTTTCAGCGCGATCCGACGCGCGCGCTTGAGCGTCTCCGGCGGGGTCGGCGGCTTGTCGAGCATCTTCCAGTCGGGGTGGAAGGCGGTGAAGTGCATGGGCACGTCGGGGCCGAGATTGTCCACGACCCACGCCGTCATCTCCTCGAGCTCGGCCTCGGAGTCGTTCTCTCCGGGGATCAGCAGGGTGGTCAGCTCGAACCAGACCTCGGTTTCCCGCTTGAGATAGACGAGAGTTTCGAGGACGGGGGCCAGGGCGCCGCTGCAGACCCGGTGGTAGAAGCGCTCCGTGAACGCCTTGAGGTCCACGTTGGCCGCGTCCATATAGCGGTAGAACTCCGCACGCGGCGCGGCGCAGACGTAGCCTGCGGTCACCGCCACCGTCTTGACGCCCGCCTCGCGGCAGGCCTGGGCCACGTCGATGGCGTACTCGTGAAAGATCACCGGATCGTTGTAAGTGAACGCGACGCTGCGGCAATTCAGGTCCCTGGCCGCGCGGGCCACGACCTGCGGCGCGGCCTCGTCGGCCAGGGTGTCGATCTCGCGCGACTTGCTGATGTCCCAGTTCTGGCAGAAGCGGCACGCGAGGTTGCAGCCGGCCGTGCCGAACGACAAAACCGGAGTGCCCGGCAGGAAGTGGAACAGGGGTTTCTTCTCGATGGGATCGACGCAGAAGCCGCTGGATCGCCCGTAGGAGGTCAACACGATCCGGCCGTCCTGGCAGGCGCGGATGAAACACAGCCCTCGCTGGCCCTCGCGCAGCTTGCACAGGCGCGGGCAGAGGTCGCACTGGACCCGCCCGTCGTCGAGCCGGTGCCAGTACTTCGTTCCTACGAGGGTCGAGGCGTCTTGCACGGGGCGTCCATGGATTCGCCGGATTCCCGGGCCGGTCCGCCGGCTCGCACCTGTCACGTTCGGAGCCACCCGATGTCGACCCGAATCAATGACCTCGCGGGCCCGCACCTTATGCTTATGTTAAGCTTGCACAGACGTTGTGCAAGCGCCGGCCTGGCCGGCGGAAGGAAAAGGTCATGAGCGTTTCACAGACCGCGGTCGCCGGCATGGGTGCAACGCGGCCGGGAAGCGCACGGCGCGACCTCGATCCGGCCTACCTCGGCCTCGTGCGCTCCGGCGAACTGGCCGAGCGCGCCCGGCTGGCCGACCGGCGCCTGGAGGACTGCGATCTTTGCGCCCGGTATTGCCGCGTGAACCGCAAGGAGAGCGTGCGAGGCGCGGTCTGCCGCACGGGGGCGCGCGCGATCGTCTCGTCCTATGGGCCGCATCACGGCGAGGAGGACTGCCTGCGCGGCTGGCGCGGGTCCGGCACGATCTTCTTTTCCTGGTGCAACCTGCGCTGCGTCTACTGTCAGAACTGGGAGGTCAGCTGGAAGGGCGAGGGCCACGAGGTCACGGCCGAGCAGCTTGCGGCGATGATGCTGCGCCTCCAGGAGATGGGTTGCCACAACGTCAACCTGGTCAGTCCGAGCCACGTGGTAGCGCAAATCCTGGCCGCGGTGGCCATCGCGGCGGCGCGGGGACTGCGCCTGCCGCTGGTCTACAACACCGGGGGCTGCGACAGCCCGGAGGCGCTCGCCCTGCTCGACGGCGTGATCGACGTCTACATGCCCGACATGAAGTACGGGGAGTCGGGGCTCGCCCGGCGGTACTCGCACATCAAGGACTACGTTCGGCACAACCGGGCGGCGCTGCGCGAAATGCACCGCCAGGTCGGCGACCTGGTGCTCGACGAGGACGGCCTCGCGCGGCGCGGCCTGCTGGTCCGTCACCTGGTCCTGCCGGGCGGGATCGCGGGGAGCGAGGATGTCATCAGGTTCCTGGCCGAGGAAATCTCGCCCGACACCTACCTGAACCTGATGGACCAGTACCGGCCGTGCTTCAAGGCGGCGGAGGCCCCGGAAATCAACCGTCCCATCACCTCCGCGGAATATCGCGACGCGCTCCAATTGGCCCGCCGTTACGGCCTCGGGCGCCTGGATCACCGCGCGGCCGTCGGGCGCCTCGCCCGCTGGATTTGAGCCGCCAAGCGATCGGAGCGGATTCATGCGCGAGAGAATCGTGGCCGTTCTGGGCGTGCTCGCCGCCCTCTTGAGTGGGGCAAACGGCGCCGCTGGCGCGGCCCCGCGGACCGGCGACCTGGTCGGCAGCATCGCGACGCACAAGGTCGGCGAGACCGAGACCCTGATCGGGATCGCGCGGCGCTACGACCTCGGCTTCGTCGAGCTGCGCGCCGCCAACCCCGGTGTGGATCCGTGGCTGCCGGGGGCCGGCGCCCGCCTGCTGCTGCCTGCGGCGCACGTGCTGCCCGAGGGGCCGCGGGACGGGATCGTGATCAACCTGGCCGAGCAGCGGCTCTATTACTTTTCCGGCCCGGGCGAGCCGGTCATGAGCTTTCCGATCGGGATCGGAAGGCAGGGTTGGGAGACGCCGCTCGGCCGCACCGAAGTCGTCGGCAAACGCACGAACCCGACCTGGATTCCGCCGCCGTCGATCCGCGCCGAACAACCCGACCTGCCGGCCGCGGTGCCGCCCGGCCCGAACAACCCTCTCGGCGCCTACGCGCTCGACCTCGGCTGGCGCGGCTTCGTCATCCACGGCACGAACAAGCCCGACGGGATCGGCCGCCGGGTCAGCCACGGCTGCATACGCCTCTACCCGGAGGACATCGCGCGTCTGTTCGAGCGGGTGACGGTCGGCACGCGCGTCACCGTCATCGACCAGCCGGTCAAGCTCGGCCGCTCGGGCGGCGAACTGTATCTGGAGGTCCACCCGACGCAGGCGCAGGCCGACGAGATCGAGGCGCAGGGCCGCTTCACGCCGGCGGCCGTATCCGACCTGGCGTGGCGAGTCGTGCGCGCTGCGGCTGATCAGGCGGTTCGGCTCGACTGGCCGGCAATCCAGCGGGCGGCGGCCGAACGCCGGGGTGTGCCGGTCCGGATCACGCGCTAACCGCCGCCCCGTGCCGAACCGCCGCTACTTGCGCAGCGACTGTCGGTAGATCCGGTCGGCCTTGTCGCTGGCCGCTTTCGCCTCGCTTGACGCGCGGCGCGCCTCGGCGGCGGCGGCGGCCGCATCGTCCGCGGCCTTGCGGGCCACGCTTTGGCTTTGCGCCATCTCGCTGCGCAGCGAGTCCAGGTCGCTGCGGATCGCGCTGACGTCGCTGCGCAGGGCGTCGAGGTCGCCCTGTTTAGCGCACCCTGCCGCGAGAAGGACCGGGGACACGAGTGCGACCGCCGCGGTGAACCTCGCCAAAGAACGCATGTCATCCTCCCGATAGAGTCCCTCCAAGGTCGTACGTCTACGAGCAGACGTTGCACGCTCGATGCGTGCTGCGCGATACGAAAGGGGCAACACTAGGGGTCGCTCCGGCGCATCGCGTTGATCTCGATCAAACCGAATCCGCGCGACCGGGGCCTAAGGCAGGATCTCGATCGGCGTCCCATCGGCCACGGCATGCCAGATTTCATCCATTTCCGCATTCGTGACGGCGATGCAGCCATTTGTCCAGTCCCATCGGCCGTGCTGCGCCCCCGGCGCTTCCAGGCGCCGTGGAAAGCCGTGGATCATGATGTCGCCGCCGGGCGCCACGCCGAGCCGGCGCGCCCGCGCGCGGTCCGCCGGGTTCGGATAGGAGATGTGGATCGAGCGGTAGAACCGGCTGCGCGGGTTGCGCCAATCCAGCACGTAGCGCCCCTCCGGGGTCCGGCCGTCGCCCTCGCGGACCTTCGCCCCGTTCGGATTGCGTCCGAGGGCGACGCGGTAGGCGCGCACGACCGCGCCTTGGCGCAGCAGGAGTAGCCGGCGCGCGCCCTTGAGGACGACGATCTTGTCGGCCTTGACGGCCGGGGCACGGGCGTAGGCCGCCCCCTCGGCAGCCGCGGGCGGGCTCGCTCCCAGCAACAGGATCGACAGCACCGAGAACGATACGGCGCGCCGCACGGCGACTTCCCCCCGAAAACAGGCCCCGACCGTTCCCGCTAGGCTACATGAAAGCGGGCAAACGGCAAGCGTTCGGCCGCGAGGGCGGCCGAAAAGATGCGCTCGCGCCGTGCCGTCGTCGTGTTGGCGCCGCATTCGACCCTGGCCTCGATGCCGTGCAACGCGGGCCGGCCCCCCGGATGGCGGCCCTACTGCTGGAACAAATTTGGAGTATCGGCGGTAGAGACGCCGCCCAAGTGCTTGAACACGATGCTGACGAAGAAGGAATTCTCGGGTTCGATCTCCCGGTCCGAGAAGAAATTTCGTTCCGCCACGGCCTGGATCAGGAAGCATTCGTCCTGGTAGGTCAATCCGACGCGGGCCTGCCGGGTCTCGCTCTTGGTGAGGTCGATGCGCTGCCCCCCGAAGGCGGACCAGTACCGGCTCAGTTTCGAGCTCAAGGTCCAGTTTAGCTCCTCACGCTCGCCGAACTCGTCCTGGCCGAGTTCGGAATCGATGAAGATGTAGCCCAGATCCAGGTTAAGCGCCGGGGGACCGACGCGGACGTCGACCTCGCTGCGCCGCGCCTCGAGGTCGTCCTTGTCAAAGCGGAACCGGTATAGCAGATCGAGTTCGTGGGTCGGCTTGACCTGCACGCGGCCGACGATGTCGGAAAAGTTGTCCTCCACGCCCGAGTTGTCCGGGAACACGTCCGCCTCCCGCACCCGGAAGCTCTGGCCGATGAATGCGCTCGTGTATCCCACGCCCTCGCCCGTGAGCGTCCACTGGATGCCATAATCGAAACGCGATCCGGAATCGACGCGGTCCAAACCGGGGAAGCGGTTCAGGCTGAAGAGGTTCGTGTCGTCGAACTCGAAGTCGAGACTGTCCTCGTTCGGGATCTCGTCCGGGTTGGCGCCGCCGGGGGCGGCCACCGCCTGAGCCATGGGCTCGACGACCTGATTGATGCTGCCGTCGTGGCGCACCCAGGGATAGCGCCATTTGACCGCGAGTTGGGGAAGGATTCGCCCGGTGAGGTCGTCGACTCTCGGACCCGTCGGATTGACCTCGTCGCTCTCCGGATCGACGTCGTTCACCCAGTAGCCGTCGCCCTGCACGCGGGCCGTGACGGTGTAGACGTCCCCCGCCGGCCCCGTATAGGGCAACTCCCAGCCCACGGAGGCCGACAGCCGGCGGCTGTCGCGCCCGTCGCGGCGCGTCAGCGCCATCAGGTTCGCGTCCAGGGTGTTGTGGCCGCCGGCCACGCCCGGCTCGCCGACGTAGTTGTAGTCGACCAGCGGCAGGACGATGGGCGATTCCGACTGGCGGTCGGTGGCGCGCAGTCCCTGGAACAGATACCCGTTGGCGGCCAGGTAGTTGCGCCCGTTGAACCCCTCCACGAAAGCCCGGCTGGTCAACGTCCGGGCCGTGGAAAAGTTGTAGATTCGCAGGTAGGTATCATCGGTCGCGCGCTGGACGTCGACGCCCGAGCGCCAGGTCTGGTTGATCTCGAAGCGGCCGGTGCCGTCGATGTGTCCGCGAAAGCGGTCTTCCTCGATTGTGCCGTCCGTCTCCTCGCGGTCGGCGACGGTGCCGCTGCCGCGCAAGGTGACCGTGCCGTAGGGGTAAAGTTCACGGTATTCGCCGGCCACGGCGATGCTCTGCTTGGTCGTGATGATGGGCGCGATCGTGGCGTCCCGGTTGGGGCCGATCGCCCAGTAGAACGGTTGCTGGTAGGTGGCGCCGAGCACCTCCGAACTGCCGATGGTCGGGGCGAGGAAACCGGTCTTGCGCTCGACCGTCGGGTCCGGGTGTTCGAAATACGGGGTGTAGAACACGGGTACCCCGAAGATCTCCATCCAGGCGTCCCGGTAACGGATGACCTTGTCCTCCTGGTCGTGCTCGACTTCGATCGCCTTGAGCTGCCAAAGCGGCGCCCGCGTGGGATCCTCCCGGCACAGCTCGCACGGGCTGAACACGGCCTTGCGGAAGACCGTCCTGTTGCCGCCGGTGCGCAGCGCGCTGGCGGCGGCCAGCCGGCTTCGGTCAGTGAGCAGAATCCGAATGTCGCGAATGAAGCCCTCGCGCAGGCTCTGCGTCAGTTCGACGAAGTCGGCGAAGATCACCTCGCCGGTCGGCTCCAAGAGCGAGACGTTGCCGGACGCGCTGACCACGTCGTTGCGCACGTTGTACGAGACGGTGTCGGCGAGCAGCACCCGGCCGTCCTGCGAAATCTCGACGTTGCCCGAGGCGGTCACCACGCCCAGGTTCTCGTCGTAGGTGATCCGATCGGCGCTAATCAGCGCCGGAACGTCGCTGATCAAGCCCTGGGCGGCGACCGGCCAAGCGAGCGCCCCCAGGAGCAGCAGCGCTCCAGCGAGGGCCCCGACGGCCGTCTTGATTCCCCCCAGCATGGCCGCGTCTAACCATCTTCGAGATGGAGCAGCGTGGCGATGCCGAGCATGAGGCTGACGCCAGCCGGCGTCCAGGCGGCGAGAACGACCGGAATTTTGGTCGACAGGCCTAAGGCGAACACGAAATTGGACAGGAAATAGACCAGGAACCCGGTCAGCACGCCCCCGAGGATGATCAGGCCGACCCGGCCGCGTCGCTGCGGCCGCAGGGAAAACGTGGCCGCCAGAAGCACCATGGCGGCGAACAGGATCGGCGTCGCCAGCAGGCGGTGCAGCTGGAGCCTGTGGCGCACCGCCGAAAACCCGGCCTTCTCCAGCAGGTTGATGAAACCGGGCAGGCTCCAGAACGAAATGGTCTCGGGCGGCGCGAAGCTGTTCAGGATCTTCTCGCGGGTCAGCCCGGTCGGGATTTCCATTTCCGGATGATAACGGGGCGGCGCGCCGGGCTTGGATTGCCAGGCCTCGTAGAGCAGCCAGCGGTCGGCCGCCAGCTCGGCGCGCTTGGCATCGACGCGCTCCAGGAATCGGTCCTGGTCGGCGAACCGGAACACGATGACGGAATGCAGCACCATCGGATCGTTGGTCACCCGCTGGGCATGGATGACCGACTGGCCGTCCGGGTCGGCCTGCCGCAGCCACAGCCCGCTGCTCGAGATCGCCAGAGTGCTCGTCTGATTGCGGATGTACTTGGCCTCGAGCTGCTCGAACCGGCCGAGCAGGACCGAGGCCACCGGATTGAACGCGCCCACGGTGAGCGCCCCGACCAGCAGCGCCACCGCCAGGGGCGGCAGCAGGAGCTGCCAGATCGAGATGCCCGCCGCGCGCGTGATCACCAGCTCGTGCGAGCGCGTCAGCCGCCAGAAGCACGTCAACCCGGCGAGCAGGATGGTGAACGGCATGACCTCCTGGCTGAGGTACGGGAGCTTGAGCAGGACCATGTGAATTACGACGGCGAGCGACGCGTTCTTCGTGGCCAGGCGGTCAAGCAGATCGACCGTGCTGACCAGGAGGATCACTCCGGTCAGGGCGAGGAGGAAGCTCACGAACCAGAAGGCGTACTGGCGCGCGGTGTAGCCCGACAGGGTCGCCGACAGGCGCAAGCGCCGCATGCCGGGGGCGTCGAGGACGCGCGTCATTGGACCGCAGCCTGTGCGGTGTCGCCCCGGGCGGCGCGCCGCCGCGGCCTTCGCAGCAGCACGGCCAAGCCGCCCAGGATCGGCAGGCCCACGCCCGCGTACATAGCCGGTATCGCCTCTGTCGAGCCGACGGCCAAGTCGTGCAGAGTGAGCGACTGCGCCTCGAGCAACGCCACGATGAAGATGGCCAGCAGCACACGGCGCGTTTGGCCGCGCCGGTTGAATTCGCCGGACAGGAGCGCCGCCAGGCCGATCAGGACGAATGCCACCGTATACAAGGGCATGATCAGGCGCTGATGACCTTCGGCCACGAGCTCCTTGCGGTAGTACTGGTCGCTCGGATGTTGGGTCGGATTGAACAGCTCGCCCAAGTAGCGTTCCTTGGGTTCCCGCCAGCGCGTGTGCACGGTCTCCTGCAGGCGCGCCAGCTCCACCGTATACCGGTCGAAGTAGAGCAGCGAGACCCGTCCGCTGTCGTCCTCGCGCTGCTGCCGGTTGCCGTTGACCATCACCACCCGCGGCCCCGTCTCGCTTTGCACGAGGGCGCCGCGTTCGGCCATCATCGTCACGGGCTTCTCCGGGTCCCGGGTATCGTGCACCAGGATCCCGAGCAGCTCGCCCTTTGGCGTGCGGTCGCGCACGTACACCGTGATCCCGTCGGTCACGGTATTGAATGCGCCTTCCTGCAGCAGGACGGTGGAGAAGTCGTCGCGCAGGCGGTACTGCAGGTCCTTGAACGCCCGGTAGGAGGCCGGAAGAAAGTATAGCGAAATGCTGTACACAACGAGGGTGGCGACCAGGGCCAGCCGAAAGGCCGGGCGGCCGAGCTGGAGCTGCGACAGCCCCGCTGCGCGCAGCACCACGAGCTCGCTGTCCATGATCAGCTTGTGATACACGAACAGCACGGCGCAGAAGGTTGCGATCGGCAACACGATGCCTACGAACGAGGGCAGAAGCAGGGCGACGAAGGAGAAGAACGTCGAGGCGGGAAGTCCGCGGTTCACGATGAAATCGAACAGCCGCAGCGATTGGGTGAGCCAAACGGCGAACGTCAGGCCCACGGTGATCGCGACCGTGGCGGCGAGAAGCTGGTTGAATATGTAACGATTAATCCCCTGCATTCGGCCCTAACGATAGACGCGCGGCGGGCAAAGGGGAAGCCACATCGCGGCGTCCGCGCGCGGGGGTCCGTGCGCGGCGGCGGTGCGTTCCTTCGTGCGACAAGAAGTTGACAGCCCCGTGGGCGTGCAGATATCGCAGTACGCGCACGATCGCGTTTCGCCGCCGCCGCGGGCGTCAGCCACGGCGCGCGTTTCCCGGTTTGTGAGACAGTGCCGAGGGGATGTCCATGAAGATCAAGATCGACTTCGCCGCCCCCAGCCTGCCCAAGGTGGGCGCAATCGCCACCGGCGCGATGGAGGGCGGCAAGTTCTCGCCCACCGCCGCCCGGCTCGACAAGGCCACCGGCGGCGCGCTCGCCCGCGCCATGAAGCAGAGCCGCTTCAAGGGCAAGAAGGGACAGGTGCTCGACATCCTGGCGCCGGCTGGGCTCGGCAACAGCCGCGTGCTGCTGGTCGGCCTCGGCAAGCCCGGCGAACTCAAGGACGTCGATCTCGAGCACCTCGGCGGCGCGGTGGTCGCCCACCTGAGCGGCACCGGCGAGCAGGAAGTCGCCATCATGGTGGATGGGATCAAGGAGTTCGCGCAGAGCCCGCCCGACCGGGCGGCCCGCTACGGGCTCGGCGCGCTGCTCCGCTCCTACCGGTTTGACAAGTACAAGACCAAGGAAAAGCCGGAGGACAAGCCCAGCCTCAAGGCGGTGACGATCATGGTCGAAAATCCGGCCGCGGCGAAACGGGCGTTCGCCGACTTGCAGAAGGTCGCCGCCGGTGTGTTCTTCACGCGCGACCTCGTGTCGGAGCCAGCCAACGTCATATATCCCAGAAGCTTGGCCGCGGAAGCCAAGAAGTTGCAGAAACTCGGCGTCGCGGTCGAGGTCCTGGGCGAGCGGGAGATGCGCCGGTTGGGCATGGGGGCGCTGCTGGGCGTCGGACAGGGCTCGGCCCGGGAGCCGCAACTGCTGGTCATGCGCTGGAACGGTGCCCGCCGCAAGAAGGGCGCCGGGCCGGTCGCCTTCGTCGGCAAGGGCGTCACGTTCGACACCGGCGGCATCTCGATCAAGCCGGCGGCAAAGATGGAGGACATGAAGTGGGACATGGGGGGCGCCGGTGTGGTGATCGGGCTGATGCGCGCGCTCGCGGGCCGCAAGGCCAAGGTCGATGCGCTCGGCGTGTGCGGCTTGGTCGAAAACATGCCCTCGGCCACTGCGCAGCGCCCCGGCGACATCGTGACCTCCATGTCCGGCCAGACCATCGAGGTGATCAACACCGACGCCGAGGGCCGGCTGGTCCTGGCGGATGCGCTGTGGTACGCGCAGGAGAAGTTCAAGCCGCGGGCGGTCATCGACCTGGCCACCCTGACCGGGGCCATCATCGTCGCGCTCGGCCACGAGCACGCCGGCTTGTTCAGCAACGACGACAAGCTGGCCGAGCAGCTTGTGGCCGCGGGTAAGAGCGTCGGCGAGCCGCTGTGGCGCATGCCGCTCGGCGAGGCCTACGACAAGGCCGTCGACAGCGACGCCGCGGACATGAAGAACGTGGGCAACCGCTCCGCCGGGTCGATCACCGCGGCGCAGTTCCTGCAGCGCTTCATCAAGAAGGGCACGCCGTGGGCGCACCTGGACATCGCGGGCGTGACCTGGGGGTCCAAGGACAAGCCGGTCGCGGCGAAAGGCGGCACCGGCTTCGGCGTGCGCCTGCTCGACCGCTGGGTCGCGGACAACTACGAGGGCTGATACCTCACATCTGTAAGCCGACAACCGTCATCTGACGTCCGTCAACCGAACATGACCGAAGTGCGCTTCTATCACCTGACCCGCACCACGCTGGAGCGCGCGCTGCCGCAGATGCTGGAGAAGACGCTGGAGCGCGGCCAGCGCGCGGTGGTGCTGGCCGGGTCGAAGGAGCGCGTCGAGGCGCTCAACGCCTTGCTGTGGACATACAACGACCGCTCGTTCCTGCCGCACGGCTCGGCCGAGGACGGCCACGGCGAGCATCAGCCCATCTGGCTGACCGACCGGGACGAGCGGCCGAACGGCGCCGAGGTGCTGTTCCTGACCGACGCCGCCGCGTCCGCGCGCATCGGCGACTACGTGCGCTGCGCGGTGCTGTTCGACGGCAACGACCCGGACGCGGTGGCCGCCGCGCGCGCGCAATGGAGCGCCTTCAAGGAAGCCGGCCACGAGGTCAGCTACTGGCAGCAGGACGAAGCCGGTCGCTGGGCGCAGAACGGCTGAGGCGGCCTCCCGGAAGCCGGTCGGGCCGCTCACCGCCGCGCGTGGAGGCGGCGGGCGATGCCGCGGGGCAGGCCGAGGCGCGTCTCCCGGCGGGCGATGTAGACCCCGCTGGCCACGACGACGGCCACGCCGATCCAGATGTTCAGTTCGGGCATGTCGCCCCAGACGAAGAATCCCAGGAGCGCCGCCCAGATCATCGCCGTGTAGTCGAACGGCGCGACGACCGAGACGTCGGCCAGGCGGAAGGCGTTGGTCACGGTGATCTGCGCCAGCCCGCCGACAAGGCCGACCGCGATCAGGAGCACGAGGTCCTCCGCGTTCGGGGTCACCCACTGGAACGGCATGAAGGCGCCCGCGATCAAGGTCGAGGACAAGGAGTAGTAGAACACGATCGCCGCGCTCGATTCGGTGCGGCTCAGCTTGCGCACGAAGATCATCACCAGCGCGTAACCCACGGTGCCCGCCAGCGCGACGATCGCGACCGGTTCGAGCACGCCGGCGTCGGGCCGGATCATGATCAGGACGCCGAGGAAGCCGACCAGCACCGCGGTCCAGCGCCGCCTGCCGACCACCTCGCCGAGAAGCGGCACCGCGAGCGCGGTCACGAACAGCGGTGCGGCGAAGCTGATCGCCACCACGTCGGCAAGCGGCATGTGCGCGAAGGCATAGAACAGGCAGCTGAGAGACGCGAGGCCGACCAGCGCGCGCACGGCGTGGGCGAACGGCCGCCGGGTCCTGAGCCCGGTGAGCGACCCCGCGCGCAGCATGTAAACCGCCAGCGGAACGAACGCGAACAGGTTGCGGAAGAAGACGAGCTGCAGGGTCGGGTAGGTTGGGCCGAGCCACTTGACCAGCGCGTCCATGATGGCGAACAGGCCCACGGCGAGCACCATGAGCGCGATCCCGCGCCCCGTCTCCGCGGCGCGGTCCGATCGGATCGCCTCGGCCGCGGGCAGGGCCGCCACCGGCGCGTCGCTTGCAGGCGTGTTCACGGGGCTTCCCCTCGGTCGGCCACGCACAATCTAGGCCGGCCGGGCCGGGCCGGGATGCGCGAATTCCGCCGGGCAGCATGGCGCGGACCGCATCGCTCCCGCCCCGGCCGCGGCCGTGCGTGGACGCCCGAGCGGACCCTACCCTTGGTTCGCGGCCGCCGTTTCCTCCTCCGCCGCCGCCTGCGCCTCCAGCCAAGCCTGCTCGGCTTCGGCCAGGGCCCGCTGGACCTCGGCGAAGCGCACCTGAAGGGCCTGCAGCTCGGCGCTCGGGCCGCCGTAGACCTGGGGGTCGGCCAGACGCGCCTCCAGCGACGCCTTTTCCCGGGCCAGCGCCTCGATCCTCGCTTCCGCCCGGCGGGCAGCCTCGCGCAAGTGCGCCACGGCGGCGCGGGCCGCGGCCTCGGCCCGGCGGCGGTCCCGTTTATTGGGACGCGCAGCCCCGATCGGGGCGGCGGAGGCCTTGCGCCGCTCGCTCCGGCCCCGCTCCTGCACGAGTCGGCGGTAATCCTCGAGGTCGCCGTCGAACGGGCGCACGGTACCGTCGGCGACCAGCCACAGGCGCTCCGCGGTGAGCGCGATCACGTGCGGGTCGTGCGTGACCAGGACGACGGCGCCCTCGAAGGCGTTGAGCGCCTGGATAAGCGCCTCGCGCGCGTCCACGTCGAGGTGGTTGGTCGGCTCGTCGAGGAGCAGGAGCTGCGGTGCCCCGCGGGTCATCAGGGCGAACAGCAGACGCGCCTTCTCGCCGCCAGACAGGTCGCCCACGCGCAGCCTAACGTGCGCCTCGCCGAAACCGAAGCGGGCGAGATGGGCGCGCAGGCGGGGCTCCGGCTCCGCCGGCAGGGCGCGCTCCATGAGCTGGAGCGGGTTCGCCTGGAGGTCGAGCTCCTCGGCCTGGTCCTGGGCGAAGTAGCCGACCTTGAGCTTGGCCGACTTGACCATCCGGCCGCCGCGCGGCTCCAGCCGGCCGGCCAGGAGCTTCACGAACGTGGACTTGCCGTTGCCGTTGGCGCCCAGCAGCGCGACACGGTCGTCCATGTCGAGGCGCAGGTCGAGGCCGCGCAGCACCGGGACGCCGAGCGCGTAGCCGGCGCTCGCCCCCTCCAGCGCGAGCAGCGGCGGGGCGAGCGGGGCCGGCGCCGGGAATTCGAACCGGACCGCGCGCTCCTCGACCGCCGCGGCGAGCGCACCCATTCGGCCCAGGGCCTTGAGGCGCGACTGCGCTTGGCGCGCCTTGGTCGCCTTGGCCCGGAAGCGGTCGATGAAGGCCTGAATGCGGCGGCGCTCGGCCAATTGCCGGGTGCGCATGGCCGCCCTGCGCTCGAGCCGTTCGCGCCGCGTGCGCGCGAAGCGGTCGTAGTTGCCGGTGTAGAGGACCAGCTTGCTGGCCTCGAGATGGACGATCTTGCGCGCGACGCGGTTGAGCAGGTCCCGGTCGTGCGAGACCAGGAGCAACGTGCCGGGATAGCCCTTGAGGTAGCCCTCGAGCCACAGCGTGGCTTCGAGGTCCAGGTGGTTGGTCGGCTCGTCGAGCAGCAAGAGTTCGGGCTCGGAAAACAGCAGCGCGGCCAGCGAGACGCGCATGCGCCGGCCGCCCGAAAGCTCCGCGCACGGGCGTTGCTGCGCCGCCTCGTCGAAGCCGAGCCCGGCCAGGATGCGTGCCGCCCGGGCCGGAGCGCTGTCGGCGCCGATGGCGGCCAGGCGCTCGTGGATCTCGGCAAGGCGCGCGGAGTCGGGACCCTGCGCCGCCTCGGCGAGCAGGGCCGTGCGCTCCCGGTCCGCAGCCAGCACCGTGTCGATCACGTTTTCGGGCCCCGAGGGCGCATCCTGGGCCACTTTTCCGATGCGCACGCCGCGCGGTAATCGGATCGTCCCGCCGTCGAGCGCCAGCGCCCCGGAGATCAGGCCAAGCAGCGTGGTCTTGCCGCTGCCGTTGCGCCCGACCACGCCGACGCGCTCGCCTCTGGCCACGCTCACGGTGGCGCCGTCGAACAGGGTCCGGCCCCCGGCGCGGTAGACGATGTCCTTGATCTGCAGCATCGCGGGCGGCGTGATAGCACGCACGCGCGCGGGCCGAAAGACACGCCGCGCCCGCCGGTTGCCCGTGGCCGGCGCGCCCGCTATAAGGCCGAAACCTGCGGATCCACAAGGGGAACCCGAGCCCATGGCCATCGAGAGGACGCTGTCGATCATCAAGCCGGACGCGACACGGCGCAACATCACGGGCAAGGTCCTTACCTGCCTCGAGGATGCCGGCCTGCGCGTCGTGGCGCAGCGGCGCACGCGTCTGACCCGTGCCCAGGCCGAGGCCTTCTACGCCGTGCATAAGGAGCGACCGTTCTTCGCCAGCCTGTGCGAGTTCATGAGCTCGGGTCCGGTGGTCGTCCAGGTGCTGGAAGGCGAGAGCGCGATCGAGACCAATCGCGAGGTCATGGGTGCCACCGACCCGGCCAAGGCCGCACCCGGCACCATCCGGGCGCTCTACGGCGAGTCGCTCGAGGCCAACTCGGTCCACGGCTCCGATTCCCCCGAGACCGCGGTCAGGGAGATCGCCTTCTTCTTCTCCGAGGTGGACATCGTCGGCTGAGCCGGCCACTGGCGCTCGGCCGCGCTCACACGCAGTGCCGCGTCTGCCGGCAAACTCGCCTTGGCGGGCCGCGTTCCTAGAGCAGGAACGCCGCCATCAGGATCAGGGTGAGCACGACGGCCGCCACCGAGTAGACCAACAGCTTGACGAAGCCGTGCCAGGTCCGCTGGTGTTCCTCGAGCATTTCGTTCTCGGCCATCCCGTCCCTCTCCGCAGGTGCCCCGGCGCTCATGCGGGGCCACGTCCGGGCGATGTCTTACCCGATCCCGTCGCGCTTGGGCAAGCCCGCGCTGCGGCCCGCGCGGGCGGGTCCATGCGGCTCGCGCGCAATGCGAATTATCGGTGGAGGCTGTCCGGCTTGCGGGCGCCCGGCGGCCTTAGCCGGCGGCGCAGCGCCAGCCAAAGCACCAGCGCGCCGGCGACCAGCGCCGCCCACGACTCCCACCCCAGGGTGTGGACGCTGTGGCCCATGACCACCATGAGGACGGTCAGCGGCAGGATGCCCACCCCCGTGGTCCAGGCGAAGGTCCACCAGGATATGCGGCTTAGGCCTGCGGCGTAGTTGATCAGGTTGAACGCGATCAACGGGATGAGGCGGCTGACCAGGACCACGTAGGCGCCGCGCTCGGCAGTCCAATCGTCGATCGCGTGCCAGTTGCGCCTGGCGATCACGATTTCCGCGAACGGTCGGCCGAGCCAGCGCGCCAGGCCGAAGGCGAGAAACGCGCCGAGCATGGCGCCGGTCCAGGTGATGACCGTGCCCCAGACCGGCCCGTACAGCATCCCGTTGGCGATGGCGAGGAACTCTGCCGGGAAGGGCACGAACGAATGGACCACCATCAAGCCGATGGCGGCGGCGACCCCCAAGGCGCCCCAGGACCGGATCGTCCGTTCGACGTCTTGCATCGCCAAGCCGTAATCCCAGCCGAGCGACACCGCCACCAGGGCCAGCGCGGTCCCCAGCGCGATCCCGGCCAGGACAACGACCCCGACGACGATCGACCGGCGCTGTGATGATCGGGAGCTGCCGCTCGACATGACCGATTAGGTCCCCCGGCCGGGTTCGCGCGAACGCGAGGCCGCGTCTCGCTCCGCCCGGCGACATGCCGAACCGGGCGAGCGGCGCACCCTGCACGGGACAGACGCCCAGCGCCTGCCCGTCCCGATTTGCCGGTCGTCATGGTCGCAGGCAAGCGGACCCGCGCAAGACCTGCGCCCACGAGGGACACCCGCGTCACGACGGTCGGCCAAGAGCGCCCGGGTCGTCCGTTTCGGCCGCGGCTTGAACGAGCGCCGAATGCCGCAGAGTCTCCGGCGACGTACGTCTTGCTACTCTTTGAGCAGGCCTGATTTTTTCAAACCTCTTACGGTGACGAGGAAAATTGCGGCAAGCAGAAGCAAGCCGCCGGGGACAACCATGCTAAATCCCTCGGCCGTGTCACCGGTCCACAGAACCCGCTCGTACGTGAGCAAGGCGACGACCGTCGCGACCCAGGCAACGATGCTGGAATAATCCTTGATAATCGACCGACGCCAATTGAAGACCATACCCCGCGCCGCCTGTGAGTAGCGCGAGAAGTCGGGCCAAAAGCGGGTCACGTCCGCGCAGTAGCGCGCGTACTCGTCGCCGAACTTCTGCGCGAGGAACCATTCCTCCGCGACAACCATGCTCCAATAGGAAAATCCAAAGACGCACAGGCCGATCGCGTAGACCCAGGGATTGTTGTGGATCAGGAACAGGCCGAGGAGAACCAGCGCGTTCCCGACGTAGAGGGGATTACGGCAGACACCGAACATCCCCGAGACGACCAGCCTGTCGGCATGGATTTTCTTATTGACGCCACCGCGCTTGATGTAGGCGAGGCCGATGACCCAGAAGCGGAACGCCGACCCGGCGAGCGCCACCAGAATGCCCGCGAGGTCGAGCCAATGGTCCGCGCCCGGGTCGCCCAGAAACGGCCTCGGCCGGAAGCCGATGAAGAGCGCCGCCAGAAACGCCGTGAACGCCAGGTTGCGGTATTTGAACAGCCAGTCGCCGCAGCGAATGGTGAAGGGCTTGCGCGGCCCGGGGCGGGTTTCGGCAGCCATGCGTCTATTTCACCGCCAGGAGACCGCAGAAATTGTACCAGCGGAAAAACATCTCGGTCGTCTTGAAGCCCGCGGTCTCCAGGAGTTGCAGGTTCTCCTCCAGCCGGTACGGGATCAGGACGTTCTCGAGCGCCTCCCGCTTCCGCGCGATCTCGATTTCGGAATAGCCGTTACGCCGTTTCAGGTCGTAGTAATACTCGATGAACAGGCGGTTCAGGCGCGAATCCTTCACCGTCAGTTTCTCGACGAGGATCAGGCAGCCGTTTTCCAACAGCGCATCGAATATCTGGCCCAACACGCGCTCACGATACAGTGGCCGCACAAACTGCAAGGTCAGGTTCATCACCACGACCGATGTCGGCTGCATGGCCGGCATCTCGTTGACGTCGGCCAACACCAGATCCACGGTCCTCTTGCCGCCCAGCGCCTCCAGCTTCTTGCGCGCCTGGGCCAGCATCTCCTCGGAGTTGTCCACGCCGACGAAGTGCACGCCGTCGTTGACGGTTCCGTCGAGCAGCGCGAGCGTTGTCCCCGTGGCGCAACCGAGGTCGTAGAGATAGGAGCCGCTCACCGCAAATGTCCCGGCCAATTCCGACGTCATCCGTTGGATTTCGTCGTAGAACGGCACCGAGCGGCCGACCATGTCGTCAAAGACCTTGGCCGTCTCCTTGCCGAAGCGAAAATCGCCTTGCTCGGCCGTTTCGGCGAAGATTTGGTCGGTTTGGGCGGCCTCGCCGGAGGCCGCGCCCTTACCGACGACGTGAACATTCTGCATCGGACATGTCCCATTTGACTCGGTGTGCAAGCGCGATCTTGCGGATTCGCCATCCGAATTACAACAACCGCGAGCCGGTGTGACCCTCCGGACCATGAAGACCATCCATTTCCCTTCCACAAGCCGGAAACCGCCGGCTTTCCCCTTGGACAGGCACGTATCCCCCCCTTGGCCTGCCGTGATCGAGGAGTCCGCGGCCCGCACCGCGCGGTCCGGGCCCGGTGCCACCGTCGCGCGTGCGGCGCATGGCCACGTTTTGTATTGTCATTTCAAGGCGCTGCATGGATGCGTCAAGGCGCCGGGTTGATCAGGCGCGCCCCGGGATTGGCGTTCGGATCGGTAATCTCCGCGACCTCGCCGGCCACGCGGACGCGCCCCTCCGCGACGAGCCGCAGGCAGTGCGGATAGAGTCGGTGCTCGGCCTCGAGCACGCGCGCGGCCAGGCTGGCCTCGGTGTCGCCGGGCAGGACCGGCACCGCCGCCTGACCGATGATCGGCCCGTGGTCGACCTCGAAGCGGACGAAATGGACCGTGCAGCCGTGCAGCTTGGCCCCGGCGGCGAGCGCCCGCGCGTGGGTGTCCAGCCCGCGGAAGGACGGCAGGAGCGACGGATGGATGTTGATCAGGCGGTCCGTCCAGCGCGCGACGAAGCCTTCGGTGACCAGGCGCATGAACCCGGCCATGCACACCAGGTCCACCCCGGCCTCCTCCAGCACGGCGGTCACGGCCGCGTCGAAGGCCTCGCGCGTCGCATAGTCGCGGTGCCGGAGCGTGCGGGTCGGCACCCCCGCCTTTTCCGCCCGGGCGAGGCCGTAGGCCTCCGGCTCGTTCGAGATGACAATCACGATCTTCGCCGGGTAGGCGGGATCGGCGCAGGCGTCCAGCAGGGCCTGCAGGTTGCTGCCACGGCCGGAGATCATCACGCCCACGCGCTTGCGGCGCGCATCCGTCATGGCCCGGCCACGGCCTCCACGTTTTCGAGCCGCACCCCCGGCGCGCCCGCCGTCCGCCGCACGGTCCGCCCGATGCGGAACACCGTCTCGCCATGCCGGCGGAACAATTCGCTCGCCGCCGCCGCGTGCTCCGGCGCCACCACCGCGGCCATGCCGACGCCGCAGTTGAAGGTGCGGACCATCTCGCGCGCCGGCACGCCGCCGGCTTGGGACAGCCACTTGAAGACCGCGGGCGCGGGCCAGGCGGCGGCGTCCAGCTCGGCCGCCACCTCGGGGGCCAGCACGCGCGGCAGGTTCTCCACCAGGCCCCCGCCGGTGATGTGCGCGAGCGCCTTGATCCGGCTGGCCCGGACGGCGGCCAGGCAACTCTTGACGTAAATGCGCGTCGGCGCGAGCAGCGCCTCACCGAGCGTGCGCGCCGGAGCGAACGGCGCGGGCGCCGCGGTGTCGAGCCGCAGGTCCGCCACCACCCGGCGCACCAGCGAGAAGCCGTTGGCGTGCAGGCCGCTCGAGGCCAGGCCGAGGACCACGTCGCCCTCGGCGACGGTCGCGCCGGGCAGCGCCCGGCCGCGCTCCACCGCGCCCACGGCGAAGCCCGCGAGGTCGTAGTCGCCGGCCGCGTACAGGCCGGGCATCTCCGCCGTCTCACCGCCGACGAGCGCACAGCCGGCTTCGCGGCAGCCCGCCGCGATGCCGGCAACGACCGCGCGCGCGGTCGCGACGTCCAACTTGGCGGTGGCGAAATAATCCAGGAAGAACAGCGGCTCCGCGCCCTGCACCACGAGGTCATTGGCGCACATGGCGACGAGGTCGACGCCGACGGTGTCGTGCTTGCCCGCGGCTATGGCGAGCTTCACCTTGGTGCCGACGCCGTCGGTCGCGGCCACCAGGATCGGGTCGCGGTAGCCGGCGGCCTTGAGGTCGAAACAGGCGCCGAAGCCGCCGAGCGCCGCCTCGGCGCCGGGCCGCGCCGTGGCCCTGGCCAGCGGCTTGATCGCCTCGACCAGCGCGTGGCCGGCGTCGATGTCGACCCCGGCGTCCCGGTAGGTCCGCTGGCTGCCGCTTGTTATGGCGTCCTCCGGCGACATGGAGTATTAAGGCCACGGTTTCGCGGCACGCAGGCCGCGGCTGCCGCCGCGCGCGCGACGATACTTGATCCGGGACGCTTTGCAATGGGCATTCGCCGCGCCCTTGGCACGTTGTTGGCCGGGCTTCTGCTGGCCGGTCTCGGCGCGGTGGCGCGGCCGGCCGCCGCGCAGGGTGTGGCCGACGTGTTCACGGTGCGCGACGTGGCCGTGGACGTGACCGCCGAGACCGCGGCGGCCGCGCGTGAAGCGGCGCACGCCGAGGGCCACGTCATCGCGATGCAACGGCTGCTCACGCGCCTCCTGCCGAAGGCGGAACTGGCGCAGCTTGCGCCGCTGGAGGCGGGCGAGGTGGCCGAGCTGGTCAAGGACTTCGAGGTCGCCGACGAACGCACCTCGGACGTGCGCTACCTCGCCAAGCTGACGTTCCGCTTCAAGCCCAAGGCGGTGCGCCAGTTCCTGCGCGCCGCTGGACTGGCGCACGCCGAGACGCACAGCAAGCCCGTCGTGGTCCTGCCCGTCTATGGGCCGGCGGAGGTAGCCAGGCTGTGGGAGGACTCCAACCCGTGGTGGAGGACCTGGGCGACGCGCCCGCCGGGGGACTGGCTGGTGCCCTTGATCGTGCCGCTCGGCGACCTCGGGGACATCGCCACGGTGACCCCCGAGCACGCCCTGGCCGGCGACCTCGAGCGCCTGTCCAAGCTTGCGCGGCGCTACGGTGCCGAGGACGTGCTGATCACCCAGGCGGTGCTGCTGGGCGAACCCGAGATAGGCCTGGCCAGCCTCCAGGTCGGCACCAGCCGCCTGGGGCGGCGACAACACAGCACGATCATCGAGAATTACGCCCAGGAGCCGGGCGAGACCCTGTCCGACCTGTTGGCGCGCGCCGCCGACGCGGTGGCGGCCGAGGCGCAGGAAAGCTGGAAGCAGCGGAACCTGCTGCGCCCCGGGGCGCAGCGCAGGATCACCGTGACCGTGCCGCTGCGCGGCCTCGCCGATTGGCTCGAGATCAAGAAGCGGCTGGCCGGCGTGGCCGGGGTCCAGCGCGCCGAGGTGACCTTGCTCTCGCGCGCTGAGACCGAGATGGACATCACGTTCGTCGGCGACGAGCAGCAGCTCATGCTGGCCATGGCACAGAGCGACTTGGACCTGTCCTTCGACCAGACGGCTGGTTGGCGGCTCCAGATCAGCGGCGTCGAGCAGCAGCTCGCGCCGGCGGCCGGCGCCGCGGCCCCCGCGCAACGCGCACCGGCGAGCGAGTGAGCTTTCTCGGCCCTCTATCCCTCCTGCCGAACTTCATCACCCTGGCGCGCCTGCTCGCCGTGCCGGTTACGGTGTACCTCGTGTTGCAGGGCGAGTACGGCGCCGCGTTCTGGCTGTTCGTCGCGGCCGGCGCGTCGGACGCCGTGGACGGCTTACTCGCCAAGCGCCTGGGCGTCGTGAGCGAGGTCGGCGCGTACCTCGATCCGCTCGCCGACAAGGCGCTGCTGGTCAGCGTCTACGTGGCGCTCGGCTACATGGACCACGTGGCCATGTGGCTGGTGTTCCTGATCGTGTTCCGCGATCTCTTGATTATCGGCGGCGCGATCGTGTTCTTCGCCCTGACCCAGTCGCTCAAGATGAACCCCCTGTTCATCAGCAAAGTGAACACGGCGGCGCAAATCACCCTGGCGGGCGTCATCCTCGCCGAGCTGGGCCTCGGCCTCGCGCTGCCGTTCATTTCCAGCGCGCTCGTCTATATTGTGGCGCTGACCACCTTCCTTTCCGGGGCCGCGTACGTCGTCAAGTGGGGCTGGCTGGCGGTGACCATGGAGCGGACCCGGTGAGCGCGCCGCGCAGCGCAGGCACCGGCGCCGGGGGACTCGAGGCGTGACGGTCGAACGGCAGGTGCGCTTCTGGCTGATCGGCCTGGCGGTCTTCGTGATCGCGCTCTATCTGCTGCGCGGCATCCTGCTGCCCTTCGTGGCCGGGATGGCGGTCGCCTATATGCTCGATCCGGTCTGCGACCGGCTCGAGCGCTGGGGACTGTCGCGGACGCTGGCGACCACGCTATTGACCCTGACGTTCCTCGTTCTCGCGGTCGCCGGGGTCCTGCTGCTGGTCCCGGTCGTCGCCGGCCAACTGGTCAGCCTGTTGAGGAGCGTGCCGGACTTCGTCGACGCCCTGCGCGCCCAGTTCGCGCAACTGGTCGCCCTGGTCGAGGCCCAGGCCGACCCGGCCATGCTGATGCGGATCGAAACGGCGCTCGGCGGCTCGGCCGAACGTCTGATGGCGTGGGCCACGGACTTCGTGGGCGGTCTGGTGAGCGGCGGGGTGGCGCTGGCGAACCTTTTGTCCCTGCTCGTCATCACGCCGGTGGTGGCGTTCTACCTCTTGCGCGACTGGGACCGAATCGTGGCGCGCGTCGACGAGTGGCTGCCGCGCGCCCACGCCGAAACGATACGCGCCCTGGTGCGCGAGGTGGACCGAAGGCTCGCCGGCTTCGTGCGCGGCCAGGGGACCGTCTGCTTGATTCTGGGCGTGTTCTATGCCCTCGGCCTGTCGCTGGCCGGCCTGGACTTCGGGCTGATCGTGGGCCTGGTCGCGGGGCTGCTGTCGTTCATTCCCTTCGTCGGGGCGACGGTGGGGCTGGTGCTCTCGGTGGGCCTCGCGTTCGCGCAGTTCGACGACTGGGCGCGAATCGCCATCGTCGCCGCGATCTTCTTCGTCGGCCAGGCGGCCGAAGGCAACGTCCTGACACCCAAGCTGGTCGGGGGGCGGGTCGGCCTGCACCCGGTCTGGGTCATCTTCGCCCTGCTGGCCGGCGGCGCGCTGTTCGGTTTCGTCGGCGTGCTTCTCGCGGTGCCCGCCGCCGCCGTGGTCGGCGTCGGCGCGCGTTTCGGGATCGAGCGATACATGGCCAGCAGCTATTACGGCGGCGGCGGGCGCGAGCCGGGCCAATGAGCCGCGCGGCGCAACTACCCTTCGACCTGGAGCACCGGCCGGCGCTCGGGCGCGAGGATTTTCTCGTCGCGCCGAGCAACGAACTCGCGGTCGCCTGGATCGACCGTTGGCCCCGCTGGCCCGGGCCGGCCCTGGCGCTCTACGGTCCGCCCGGCTGCGGCAAGACCCACCTGTGCCGGGTCTGGCGCGCCGCGAGCGGCGCCGCGGCGATCGACGCGGCGGCGCTGGACGCGGCCGAGCCGCCGGAACTGCTCGGCCCGGCCCGCGCGTGCGCGCTCGACGGGGTCGAGGCGGCGCTCGCCGGCGACCCGCTGCGCCAGCGCCGGTTGCTGCATCTTTACAACATGCTGGCCGAGCGCGGCGGCCATCTGCTGCTCGCCGGGCGCGCGCCGCCGGCGCGCTGGTCCTGTTCGCTGCCGGATTTGCGCTCGCGCCTTTCGGCGGCCAGCGCCGTGGCCCTGGGCGCGCCGGACGACGCACTCATCGAGGCGGTGCTGATCAAGCTGTTCGCCGACCGCCAGCTTCGGGTCGGTGCGGAGGTGGTCCGCTTCCTGCTGCCGCGCATGGAGCGGTCCTTCGCGGCGGCCCGCGACATCGTGGCGGCGGTGGACCGCGCCTCGCTCGCGCAGCGCCGCGACATCACCGTGCCCCTGGTCCGCGCGGTGCTGGCGAAGGAGCAGGCGGGACGGGCCGACATCGTAGAGTAGGGAGGCGACCATGGATCTCGGACTGAACGGCAAGACGGCGCTCGTGTGCGCGGCCAGCAAGGGGCTGGGCCGGGCCTGCGCCATGGCGCTCGCGCGCGAGGGCGTGGACGTGACCATCGTGGCGCGCACGCCCGGGCCCCTGCAGGCGAGCGCGGAAGAGATCCGCCGCGAGACCGGCGTCAAGGTCGCGCCCGTGGCCGCCGACATCACGACCGAGGCCGGGCGCAAGGCAGCGCTCGAGGCCTGCCCCGGGCCGGACATCCTGGTCAACAATGCCGGCGGCCCGCCGCCCGGCGACTTCCGGGACTGGTCGCGCGACGACTGGATCAAGGCCCTGGACGCCAACATGCTGACCGCCATCGAGCTGATCAGGGCCACGGTCGATGGCATGATCGCGCGCCGCTTCGGGCGCATCGTCAACATCACGTCCTCGGCGGTGAAGGCCCCGATCGACATCCTGGGCCTGTCGAACGGCGCGCGCGCGGGCCTGACCGGCTTCGTCGCCGGCGTGGCGCGCAAGACCGTGCGCCACAACGTCACCGTCAACAACCTGCTGCCCGGGCCGTTCGCCACCGATCGCCTCAGGCAGACCGTGCGGAGCGTCGCCGAGAAAGGCGGCCGGCCCTTCGAGGAGGCGTGGAACGAGCGCATGGCCGCGAACCCCGCCGGCCGCTTCGGCGACCCGGAGGAGTTCGGCGCGGCCTGCGCCTTCCTGTGCAGCCGACACGCCGGATTCATCACCGGCCAGAACCTGCTGCTCGACGGCGGCGCCTTCCCGGGCACGCTGTGAGAGCCGAAGGCCGGGCGATGAGCGATCTCATCACGACCTTCGAACAGCTTCTGGCGCCGGTGGGCGAGTCGGCGTTCCTCGCCGAGCACTATCACCGCCGGCCGCTGCACGTGCGCGGCGGGCCGGACAAGTTCGCCTTCGCCATGTCCTGGGACGCGCTCAACGAGATGCTCGGCATGGACGTGTGGGACGGCAACACGCTCCAGCTCGTCCTCGATCGGCAGCGGGTCCCGCCGGCCGCCTATTCGCGCAACACGCTCAACCGCAACCAGCGCCAGGTCCTGCAGCCCGAGTCCGACAAGGTCATGGAGCTCCTGCGCCGCGGCGCCTCGCTCGTGCTCAACAACATCGAGACCCTGCACCCCGGCGCGCTCGCGGTCGCCGAGACCATCGCGGGAAGACTGGGGGCCAAGGTGTCCGCGAACCTCTATTGCTCGTGGCAGGAGCGCCAGGCCTTCGACTCGCACTACGACCGGCACGACGTCTACGCGCTGCACGTCGTCGGCGAGAAGCGCTGGCGCCTCTACGAGGGACGCATGGACAACCCCGTCGAGCACGCCGCCTTCTACAACGTGCCGCAGGCCGAATGCGACCGCCTGAAAGGCCGCGTCGCCGAGGAGGTCGTGATGCGGCCGGGCGACCTGCTCTACCTGCCGCGCGGCCAGTTCCACGACGCGCTGGCCAGCAGCGAGGCATCGATCCACCTGACCTTCGGGTGCAGCGAGCCGACCGGGCTCGACTGGCTGACCCGGTTCTGGGAACGCGCCGTGCACGACCCGCGCTTCCGCGCCGACCTGCCGCTCGCCGACACGCCGGAGGGCGAGCGGGCGCTCAGGGCCCACTTGGAGATGCTGGTCGAACGGGTGGGGCGCATCGCCCTCGACGAAGCAGGGTTGGCGGCGGCCAAGGCCCTGCGCGAGGGCTTCGGCCTCAAGCGCAGCGTCTTCAACCTGCCGGATTTGGCCGGGAGCGGACGGGTCCAGACGTGACGGCGGGCGCTCGCGCTCACGTCGCGTCCGCGCCGTCGACGGGGGGCAGGAAAAGGCTCAGGCGTCCCTTGCCGCGCCCGATGTCGCACCAGTGCGCCATGTCGAAGGCGAAGACCGCGAGCCCCGCGGTCGGGAAGCCCAGGCGCAGGCGCCGCAGCGCGACCGGATCGGAGGCCGGGCCGGCGAGCGCTCCCGCCAGGTTCTGCAGGCCCGGGTTGTGGCCGATCAGCAGGACCGAGGATCGCGCGTCGGGCAGCGCCCGCACGATCGCGAGCGCCTGGCGAGCCGGGGCGAGATAGAGGCCCGGGTGAGCCTCCATCGCGATTTCGGCCGCACCGAGGGGAGCCAGTGTCGCTTTCATGGCCTCCCAGGTCTCGATCGCCCGGCGCGCGTCGGAGCACACGACGAAGGCGGGCATCAAGCCGCGCTCGCGCATGGTCTCGGCCAGCCACGCCGCGGCGGCGCGCCCCTCCGCCGCAAGCGGCCGGTCCGCATCGGGCGAGACGCCGTCGCCGCGCTACGCCAGACCGTGGCGGGCCAGATAGAGCGTCTTCATGCACCGCCCGCGCGCTTGCCTTGCCGGCCGCGCCGTCCGACATGAGCGGTACCCGGCGGCGTCACCGCGAGGCGCGCCGCCATCGGAAATCCGTCATCGAAAATTCATTGCCCCGTGCTATAGCATTGGCTGGCAGGCGCCGCGCGGCGGCCCGAAGGACCGGTCGAAGTGAACGACAGGATCGCGCTAACGGTAACCGAAGCGGACAGCGGCGACAAAGGCGAACCCGGCCCCGCCGAGGACGCCATCGACGCATCGTCGCCGCGGCGTTTCATCAACCGCGAGCTGTCGTGGCTCAAGTTCAACGAGCGGGTGCTGGAGGAAGCGGTCAACCCCCGGCATCCGCTGCTCGAGCGCGTGCGCTTCCTGTCGATCTCGTTCCGCAACCTCGACGAGTTCTACATGGTGCGCATTGCCGGCCTGAAAGGTCAGGTGCGCGCCGGGGTGAAGACGCCGAGCCCCGACGGCCTCAACCCCGAGCGGCAACTGGCCGAAATCAACCGCGACGCCACGCGCCTCCTGCAACGCCAGCAGACCATCTGGCGGCGCCTGCGCGCTGAGTTGCGCGCGGCGGGCGTCGGCGTGCTCAAGTCCGAGGAGCTGACCGACGAGGAGCGGGCGTGGCTGGACGGCTACTTCTCCGCCCAGATCTTCCCGGTCCTGACCCCGATTGCGGTGTCTGCGGCGCATCCGTTTCCCTTCATCACCAACGGCGGGTTCTCCATGGTCCTGGATCTGGTCAACCCGGAGGACGGCGAGCGCCTCACGGGCCTGATCCCGCTTCCCGCGCAGCTCGAGCGGTTCATCCGCCTGCCGGGCGCGACGATCCGCTTCATCCGCATGGAGCAGGTGGTCCGGCTCTACCTCGACACGCTGTTTCCCGGCGTGGAGGTCATGGGAATCGGGTTCTTCCGCGTCTTGCGCGACAGCGACATCGAGATCGAGGAGGAGGCCGAGGACCTGGTACGGGTGTTCGAGTCCGCGCTCAAGCGGCGCCGACGCGGCTCCGTGATTCGGTTGACCGTCGACCGGGACATGCCCGATGGGTTGCGCGGCTTCGTCGAGGCCGAGCTCGACGTGGCGCCGGACGACGTGGTCACGCTCGATGGCCTGCTCGGCCTGTCCGACACCGAGCAGCTGATCGTCGGCGACCGGCCGGACCTCGGGTTCCCGCCCTACAACGCGCGCTTCCCGGAGCGCGTGCGCGACTTCGACGGCGACTGCTTCGCCGCGGTGCGCGCCAAGGACATCGTCGTGCACCACCCCTACGAGAGCTTCGACGTTGTGGCGCAATTCATCCGCCAGGCCGCCGCCGATCCCGCGGTCGTGGCCATCAAGCAGACGCTGTACCGGACCAGCGAGGACTCGCCGATCGTCAAGGCGCTCACCGAGGCCGCCGAGGCGGGCAAGTCGGTTACCGCGTTGATCGAGCTCAAGGCCCGCTTCGACGAGGAGCGCAACATCCGCTGGGCGCGCAACATGGAGCGCGCCGGCGTCCACGTGGTCTACGGTTTCATCAACCTCAAGACCCACGCCAAGGTCTCGCTCGTGGTCCGGCGCGAGGGCTCGCACCTGCGCTCTTACGTGCACTACGGAACGGGCAACTACCACCCGGTCAACGCCAAGGTCTACACGGACCTGTCGTTCTTCACCTGCGACCCGGCGCTGTGCCGCGACGCGGTCCGGCTGTTCAACTACATGACCGGCTACGCCAAGCCCAAGCCGATGGAGAAGATCGCGGTCGCGCCGCTGAGCCTGCGCACGACGCTGCTCGGCCTCATCGACGGCGAGATCGATCACGCCAGGGCCGGGCGCCCGGCGGCGATCTGGGCCAAGCTCAACGCGCTCGTCGATCCGCAGATCATCGACGCGCTGTACCGGGCCTCCCAGGCGAATGTGTCCATCGACTTGGTGATCCGGGGCATGTGCTGCCTGCGCCCGGGCGTGCCCGGCCTGTCGGAGAACATTCGGGTCAAGAGCATCGTCGGCCGGTTCCTGGAACACAGCCGGATCGTCTGCTTCGGCGCCGGCCACGTCCTGCCTTCGCCCGAGGCCAAGGTCTACATCTCTTCGGCGGACTGGATGCCGCGCAACCTGGACTGGCGGGTCGAGGTGCTGCTGCCCATCGAGAACCCGACCGTGCACCGGCAGATCCTCGATCAGATCATGATCGCCAACCTGAACGACGAGGCGCAAAGCTGGGTGCTCGAACGCGACGCTGAATACCGCCGGGTCGCGGCGGGCGAGGACGCCTTCAGCGCCCACACGTTTTTCATGACCAATCCCAGCCTGTCGGGGCGCGGCAGCGCGCTCGAGAAGTCGAAAAAGGCGCCGCGCCTGGTGCTGAGGAAAGCCTGAGCGGGGCATGGCGGGCGCGGCGAAGGGCGCAGCGGCCGTGATCGCGCCGGCGCGGGACGGGCCGCTGGCCGTGATCGACATCGGGTCCAACTCAGTTCGGCTGGTGGTTTACCGGGGGCCGGAGCGCGGCGCCGTCACGCTGTTCAACGAGAAGGTCTTGTGCGGCCTGGGCCGCGGCTTGACGCGCGGCGGCCGGCTCAACCCGGAGGGCGTGGCGTTGGCGCGCAAAAACCTGGTGCGCTTCACGCGCCTGGCCCGCGCCATGGGCGCGCGGCGCATCGACATGCTCGCCACCGCCGCGGTGCGCGAGGCCGCCGACGGGCCCGCCTTCGCCGCCGAGGTCGAGCGCCTGTGCGGCCTGCCCGTCACCGTGCTGAGCGGGGCGGAGGAGGGGCGCCTGTCGGCGCTCGGCGTGGTCGCCGGGTTCCCGGGCGCCCACGGCGTCATGGGCGACCTCGGCGGCGGCAGTCTGGAACTCGTCGAATTGCGGCACGGACGGATCGGGCGCTCGGCGACCCTGTCGTTGGGGCCGTTCCAACTCATGGACTTGTCGGGCCGGGGACCCGACGCGATGGAGCGCGAGATCGACCGTCGGCTCACGGGCGCGGATTGGCTGAGCGAGGCGGCGCGCGAACCGGAGGCCGGCGCGTTGTACGCGGTTGGCGGGGCCTGGCGCAACCTGGCGCGGATCCGGATCGAGCAGACCGATCATCCGCTGCACGTCGTCCACGGATACACCATGCGGCGCGGCGAGGTGAACGACCTCGCGCGGGTCATCGGCCGGCTGAGCCGGCGCTCGCTGGCGTGCATCAGGGGCGTGACCAAGCAGCGCCTGGAGACGCTCCCGGCCGCCGCCCTCGTGCTGAGCCGCGTGGTGCGGGCGCTTGGCTGCGGGCAGGTCGTGTTTTCCGCCTTCGGCCTGCGCGAAGGGCACGCCTTCGACCAGCTCTCGCCCGCGGAGCAGGCGAAAGACCCGCTGCTTGCCGTGTGCGCGGACCTGGCCCGGCGCGAGGCGCGCTTCGAGCATCTGGGCGAACCGCTCGCGGCGTGGAGCGCGGCGCTGTTCCCCGACGAGACGCCGCCGGCGCGGCGCCTGCGCCAAGCCTCTTGTCTGCTCTCCGATATCGCCTGGCGCGAGCATCCCGACTACCGCGCCGTCCAGGCGTTGTTCCGGATCCTGCATTTTCCTTTCATCGGGCTCGGCCATGCGGAGCGGGTGTTCCTCGCCTACGCCGCCTTCGTGCGCTACGGCGGCGCGGCCGGCGCGGCCGATGCGGCGCGTTACGTGCGCCTGTTGTCGCCCGAGGTCGAACGGCGGGCGCGTGTGCTCGGCCTGGCCCAGCGCCTGGCCTACCGGGTCTCCGGCGCGACCGGCGCGGTGCTGGCGCGCTGCGCGCTCGACTACGACGCCGCCGGCGCGCTGCGCCTGGTGCTGCCGGGCGACGGCTCGGCGCCGGGCGGGGAGGCGGTGGACCGCGACCTCCGCGCCCTGGCCGAGGCCCTGGGCGCCAGGTGCCGCGTCATCGAAGGGTGAGGCCGCCGTTCTCGCCCCGGCCTAGTTTCTGACGAAGATCGAATCGAAGGCGCAGGTCGCGTTGCGCCCGAAAAAGTCCGTGTAGCGCGTGTCCACCTTGTAGGCGCCGGGGCGCTCGCTCAGAAAGCGCCCGATGTCGGCGCGCTTCTCGAGGCTGTCCTCGACGATGAGGTAGTCGCCCGGCGCGAGGTGGGCGTGCAGGTGCGCGAGCACGCCGTGGACGTTGACGTGCGCGTCCTCGATTGCCAGCCAGGGGTGGGGCAGGGCGCGCAGGAACTCCGCGTCGAGCGCGGTCTCGATCTCGCCGCAGTCGCCCTCGAGGAACGTGACGGCGTCGTGGCGCACGTCGGGCCGTTTCAGGTCGAGCGAATAGACGTGGCCGCCGCCGAACAGCGCCATGAGCTCGGCCAGCCACACGGCGCTGGCGCCCGAGCCGGAGCCGAGCTCGACCACCGTGCGCGGTCGCAGGTCCCAGAGCAGCATCGGATAGACGGCGAAATCGAAGGCGGTCTTGAACAGCGGCAGGCCGCGCCAACGCAGACATTCGGCCGTGCCCTGGCTCATGGCCAGCGTCGGCCGGTCGATGTCGCTCGGCCAGGGATCGGCCTCGGGCAGCACCGGCAGGCGGTCGTGGTAGTCCACGAAGCGCCCTTTGCTGCGCCGATCGAGGAAGCGGCGCAGGCGCTCCAGGCGCGCGCGCACCCGCTCGCCCCGGGGGCCGGGCAGGCGCGCGGCGCTGTCCTCCCAGGCCACGCCCGGGCCGAGACGGCGCAGCTCCTCGAGGGAGCGCAGGAGGAAGTTGTCAAAGAAGGTGCGCACGCCGCCCTGGCGCTCGCGGACCTTGGCCTGCACTTCAGCGGCGAGGGCCTCGGCCGCGGTCCTGAGCGCCTCGCCCTTGAGCGCACCCGGCGGGCCCGGCTTGCGGTCCAATCCTTCCGTGCTCACGCGCAGCCTCCCGTGCCTGGTTTTCGGCGGCTTGCCGAACCCTAGCTTTAGCACAATCGGGTGCGCGCTGGCCTCGGCCCGCAAACGCGGCTAGTCTGCCGCATCGAGGCGTCTGCACGAGTCGAGCGGCATCATGCAGGTCACTTTTCGCTGCCTCCCGGAGCTGGAGCCGATCCTGCCCAAGCCGATCCCGGCCCGGCGCGGCCTGCCCGAGTGGCTCAAGCGCATGCCGATGAGCGCGCCGGCCGGCGAATTCGAGGGCACGGTCAAGACCGTCAAGCGCTGCTCGCCGTTCGTCGACGCGATGTCGGCCGGGTTCCTCATGCCGCTGCCCTGCGACCTGCACTACGCCGAGGGGTGCTTCGAGTGGGACTGGCGCGAGCTTCCCCCCGCGCTGCCACGCCACACCCCGCGTTCGCCCTTGAGTTTCCACGTCAACGCCCAGTTGATCGAGACGCCGCTCTACGAGGCCGACGCGTTCGCCATCAAGTTCAACAACCTGTGGACGATCGAGACCGAGCCGGGCGTCGCTCTCCTCGTCACCCACCCGATCAACCGGCCCGATCTGCCGTTCCGTGCGCTCACGGGTCTCGTCGACACCGATCGCTACACGGACAACTACGTCCACTTTCCCGCGCTCTGGGTCGAGCGCGGCTTCGCTGGCGTGGTGCCCAAGGGCACGCCCGTGGCGCAGTGCATCCCGGTGCCGCGCGGGGCGCTGGAGGTGGCGTTCGCGCCGCTCGACGCGCAAGCCCAGGCGCGCCTCGCCGAGGCCCAGAAGCAGGTCGTCACCCCCGAGGGCGCCTACAAGCGCCGCTACCGGGCGAAGAGGGTCTGACGTCCGGGGATCAGGGGCCAGGCATCAGGAGTCAGGCTCGAGGGACCCTTCTCCTGATCCCTGATCCCTGATACCCGATCCCTGATCGAGCACCCGGCGCAGGGCCGACGGGTGGAGCCACAGCCGCCCGGCCGAGGCCTTGGTGATCTTCTTCATGATCGAACGGGCGAGCCGGGGCTCGAGCGCCACGGCGCGCCGGTAGGCCGCCAGCGCCTCGTCGAAGCGGCGCAGCTCCTGGAGCACGCGCCCCAGGTCGCTGTGACCGATGGCGTACTCGGGCGCCAGCTCGAGCGCGCGCCGGCAGTGCGCCAGCGCCTCCTCGAGCCGGCCGCGCTCGCGCAGCACGTTGCCCAGGCCGGAGAGCGCCGGTGCGTGCGCGGGCTCGAGCTCGATCGCGGCGCGGTAGTGCCGTTCGGCCTCCTCCAGCCGCCCTTCCTGGGCGAGCAGGTCGGCGAGGTCGGCGTGCGTGCGCGGCTCATCGGGCCCGAGCTCCAGCGCCCGCCGGTAGTGCGCCAGCGCCTCGTTCGCGCGGTCCGCCTCGGCCAGGGCCCTGGCGAGGTCGGCGTGCCCCGCGGCGCTCTCCGGCCCGATCTCGATGACCCTGCGGTAGTGTTCGGCCGCCTTGTCCGGCCGGCGCAGCGCCTGGAGGATGCCGGCCAGGTTGCGGTGGAACAAGGACGAGTCCGGGCGCAGCATGAGCGCGCGCTCGATGTAGCCGACGCCCAGCGCCCCCGCGCCCTTCTGGTGGCACAGCACGCCCATGAGGTGGAGCGCGTCCGGGTTGTCCGGCTCGGCCGCCAGAACCTCCCGATACAGCGCCTCCGCGCGCGCCAGGTCGCCCGCCTGCTGCAAGCGCACCGCGCGCCGCAGGCGGGCTGGGATGGCGGTGCCGACGCCGGCATCGTCGTGCGGACGATCGGACATGAGAGATTCATACAACAATTTTGGCCCGCCGCGGCGGGCCTTCCGAGGAAGAGTTCGACCCTCCCGTTGTCGGGTGGGGCCGGAGCGCTCCATTGACACGGCCGCTCGGCGGCTCCCCGGTCGAACGCTTCGAGGTCCACGATGATCTTGGATTGGGTGATTTCCGACATGCTCGTCATCCCGACGGTCGTGATCCTCTCCGAGACGGTGCCCGCGCCGTCGCGGCGCACCGGGACACGACGAGTCACAATGTCGTGAGACCGGCCCGCTTATCGGCACGAACCGTTCGAGGCCCTGGGTTTGCCGTGATAATTTCGGCGACTACCTGAAATTCGGCCGATCCGGACAGCCGCGGATTCGTTTCCGCCCGCCCCCCAAGGCCGGCCGAATCGCGGGTTGATGGCATTCACGCAATTACGGAGGAAAGCGATGAAACAGCTCCGAAGCTTCGCAATGGCTGCAACGGCGGTGATCCTCGTTGCCTGTGCAAACTACGCCGCGAGCAGCAAGCAGGTCGCTGCCAAGCCGCCGTTCGGCGGACCGGACGACACCAGCTATGCGGCGCGGCTCTGGCAAGCGCTCACGGACGCGAAATTCGTCGGCCCGAATACGATCGTGACCTATCCGTACGAGGGCACGCCGCCGCACGGCGACGTTCTCGAGTTCATTCAGGGGCGCGCGACGGTCGACGGCCACACCGGCGTCGTCATGGTCAAAAAGAACTACCGCGGCAAGAAGATCGACGACGAGGACGTGCTAGCTGATCCCGCCAAGTATCTCAAGTCGATCACCGTGATGTTCAGGCGGGAAGCGGGGTACGACCCCGACAATCACGACTGGTTCTGGGTCAAATACGCGCCCGACGGCTCGCTCAGGACCAATCCCAAGGGGATGAAGCTCGCCGGGCGCGTCGCCAAGGGAGCGAAGAAGGGCTGCATTGCCTGCCACAGTATGGCCCCGGGCGACGACTACATTTATACCCACGATCGCCTCGCCGGAAAGTGAAGCCATCTCGCAAGCCATTTGCAGGGTTCGCCTTCCCCAGTACTCGATCGCACTGTGTCGCGCCACGGGCGCGGGAGGTTCGCCTAGTCCTGCCGGGCGCCGGCCATGCCCTGGCCGCCTTGCCGCCGGCGTCCCGACTCGGCGTCGTTGCGAGGCCCTCGGTCTGGCTCCCGTTCGCGCGGGCGTGCCTTTGAATCGGCGATCGCCGCGCCCTTATTCGATCTCGATTTCGCGCGCGACCTCGGCCACGGTGACCGTCCGGCCGCCGTCCTCGCGGGTGACCCGGTATTCGCCGCGGTAGCGGCCGGGCGGCCAGGGCGCCGCCTTGCGCGCGCGCCCCGTGAAGCGCAGCCATTGCGCCTTGTGCTTGGGCACGCGCGCGTGGGTCTCGGCGAGCACGGCTCCGTCGGGGCCGAGGATGCGGATCGTTTCCCGGTCGCCCGCGCGCAGGCCCCAGGCGAGGGCCCAGAAAACGAGCGCCGGCGCGTCCGCGGGCAACGCTGGCGCGCGGTACGCGCCCGCGAGGACACGGTCCAGCGCCGGGCGCTCGGCGGCGAAGCCCGCGCCGAGTATGCCGCCGGCCCGGTAGGCCAGCGCGGCTCCGGCGGCCGCGCTCCACAGCGGCGTGCCGGCTTCGCCGCACCCGCTTTCCGGCGGCCGGCCGGTGTAGGGATCGAGGGCGCGGCCGTCATGGCGCACGGCGAAGTGGACGTGCGGGAACTCGGTCTTGCCGGACAGGCCGATCAGGCCGAGCACGGCGCCGGCCGCCACGCGCTGGCCCGGTTCGACGCGGATGCTGCCCCGGCGCAGGTGGCTGTACTGCGTCTCCCAGCCGCCGCCGTGGTCGATCACGACGGCGTTTCCGGCCTCGCGTCCCCGCACGGACCTGGCGCCCGCCTCCCGGAACGAGACGTCCGGCATGCCGTCGCGCGCCGCCCGCACCACGCCCGGCGCCGCCGCGACGACCGCCACGCCCGCCGCCATCTCCGGGTAGCCGGGCACGCGGATGTCGATGCCGTCGTGGCCGTCGTAGGCGAGCGAACCGCAGGTGTGGTCCCTGGCGCCGGGTCCCGGCTCCTGGTCGACGTAATTCTGCACCACGCACAGCGTGCCGAGTGCGCACTCGACCGGCGCCCCGAAGCGGGGGGCGGGTTCGGCCGCCTGCGACAACGCCGCGGATGCGGCGCAAAGGCCCGGTAAAAGGGCAAATCCTGTCCACATCATGGATATCCTTGCCATGGATATCCTCGCGGCCGGGTGGGTGGTGGTCTGGAAAGGGCCGCTTACGAGGCCCTGGCCTGCCTGTCGGGCAGCGGCACCAGCTTGATCTTCCGGCCCTCGACGCCGAGGGCAAGGCGGCCGTGCTTGAGGGCCAGCGCCTCCTTGCCGAAGATCTCGCGCCGCCAGCCGGTGAGCGCAGGCACGGTGGCCTTGTCGTCGGCCGCGATCAGCTCCAGGTCCGCGGCGCTGGCGACCAGCTTCTGCGCCACCTCGTGCTTCTCGCACCGCATCTTGAGCAGGACCTTGAGCAGGTCGATGACCGGCCCCAGGCCGGCCGGCCGCTCGGCGCGCGGCGGCGGCGCCGGGCAGTCCGCCTCGGGCACGGCCAAGCCCGCGGCGATCGCCTTGAGAATTGCCTGCCCGATGCGCCCGTGCGCGGCCTCGCGCGACAGGCCGCGCGTGCGCGCCAGCTCCTCGACCGTAG
Organism: Kiloniellaceae bacterium; assembly: GCA_046758005.1. Classification (GTDB taxonomy): domain Bacteria; phylum Pseudomonadota; class Alphaproteobacteria; order Kiloniellales; family J153; genus JBHHZJ01. The sequence goes on along the minus strand of JBHHZJ010000001.1, from coordinate 50,394 downwards.
CCGGGCGGTGCGCGGCGATGTCGAAGATCTGCTCGTCGCGCAGGACCCTGTTGCGCGGCACGTCGCGGCGCTGCGCCTCGGCCTCGCGCCAGGCGGCCAGCGCGCGCAGGATGGCGAGATAGCGCCGGTCGCCCGAGCGGGTCTTGAGCCGCTGCCACGCGGTCTCGGGCACGAGCCGGTAGGTCTCCGGGTTGGTCAGCACCGCCATCTCCTCGTCCAGCCAGGCGGTCCGACCGGTCTTCGCCAGCCGCTGCCTGAGCCGCTCGTAGACCGGGCGCAGGTGGACGACGTCGGACAAGGCGTAGTCCACCTGGCGCCTCTTGAGCGGGCGGCGCGACCAGTCGGCGAAGCGCGTCGACTTGTCGATCCGGGCCCCGGTCACCCTGCGCACCAGGGTGTCGTAGCCGACCGATTCGCCGAACCCGCACACCATGGCCGCGACCTGGGTGTCGAAAATCGGCTCGGGCAGCCGGTCCATGAGCAGGAAGAAGATCTCCATATCCTGGCGCGCCGAGTGAAAAACCTTCAGTATCCTGTTGTTTTTCAAAAGCGTGAAGAGGGGGCCGAGATCGATGCCGGGGGCCAGCGTGTCGATCGCCGCCGCCTCCTGCGGGCCGGCGACCTGGGCCAGGCACAGCTTGGGCCAGTAGGTCGAATCCCGCATGAACTCGGTATCGACGGCAATGAAGTCCGCCTGCGCCTGGCGGGCGCAGAAGGCTGCGAGCTCGGCCGACTCGGCAATGAGCGTCATGGCGCGCGGTATACACCCAAAGCGCGGGGCGTGAAAGCGAACGGGTGGCCGGGCCGCGATGCCTAACGCGCCGCCAGGAGCGCTGCGGCCAGCTCGGCGAATCCGGCGCCCGCGCGGCGCCGGGTGACATAGGCGGGCGCGGCCGACAGGCGGCCTTCGAAGTCGCGCACGTTGGCCACTCCGACCGCGTGGGGGAAATAGGCGAACATGGGCGCGTCGTTGGGCGAGTCGCCGACGAAGACGTAGGCGTGCCGGTCCGCCTCCAGGTCCACGCCGAAGGCCTCGGCCAGCAGGATCTCGGTCATGACCAGCTTGTCGTAAGTTCCGAACCAGCCGTTGACGTGGATCGAACTGACCTTGGCGGTGGCGCCGGCGGCCTCGAACAGGGCGACGATCCGCGCGACCGTCTCGGGCGGCAGCGGCGCCACGTCCTCGCAGTAGTCGATCGCCAGGTCCGCCTCCCGGTACGGCTGGTCCGAGGCCAGCCCGGCGCCCGGCACCGCCGCCAGGACCTTCTCCGCGAGGGCGTCCAGCCGGCGCCGGTTCTCGACCCGCTCGGCCTCCGTGGCCATGAAGCGCTTGACCAGCCGGCGCCGCTGCGCGTCGTACCGGAAGTAGAAGGCGCCGTTCTCGCCGACCACCGCATCGACCGGCCACATGCGTGCGATATGGTCGCACCAGCCGGCGGGCCGGCCCGTGATCGGCACGACGAGCAGCTCGGCCGCGTGCAGGCGCTCCATCGCGCCGTAGGCCTCGGCGGTCAGCTTGCCGGACGTGGTCAGGGTCTCGTCGATGTCGAACAGGAGGCCGCGCACCGCGGCGCGGGCCGCGCGCGGAAATCGCGAAAGCGGCTGCAAGGCCTTGGCGCGCCCCGGCTGAGTCCTCGGTTGCATGAGCGACGCCCACAATGCGCGAAGCCGGCCCCGGCGTCGAGCCTCGATCGCGTGGGCCACCTTGACAAACCCGGCGGTTCGGTGCCTCTTGCGCGCGAATTTCCAGCGACAAGTTGCGCCCCCGTGCCCAAGGACAAGGCCGCAAGCACCGCACCCATGCACCCCTACCGGAGCCACACCTGCGGCGAGCTGCGCCCCGCGCACGCCGGCCAGGTCGTGCGCCTGTCGGGATGGGTGCATCGCAAGCGCGACCACGGCCAACTTCTCTTCGTCGACCTGCGCGACACCCGCGGCCTCACGCAGTGCGTGATCGATGCCTCGAGCTCGCTGTTCGCGCAGCTCGAGGCGGTCCGCGTGGAGAGCGTGATCACGGTCACCGGTCCCGTGGTCGAACGCACCCCGGAGACCGTCAACCCGCAGCTCCCGACCGGCGAGGTGGAGGTGCGCGTCGAGGCGCTGGAGGTGCTCTCGCGGGCCGATGTGCTGCCGCTGCAGGTCAACTCCGAGGAGGACGCCGGCGAGGAGGTGCGCCTGCGCTACCGCTACCTCGACCTGCGGCGCGAGAAGATGCACGAGAAGATTCTGCTGCGCAGCCGGGTGATCGCCGCGATCCGCCGGCGCATGATCGAGCAGGGCTTCACGGAGTTCCAGACCCCGATCCTGACCGCGAGCAGCCCCGAGGGCGCGCGCGACTTCCTGGTGCCGAGCCGCCTGCATCCCGGCAAGTTCTACGCCCTGCCGCAGGCGCCGCAGATGTTCAAGCAGTTGGTCATGATCGCCGGGTTCGACCGGTACTTCCAGATCGCGCCCTGTTTCCGCGACGAGGACAGCCGCGCCGACCGCTCGCCGGGCGAGTTCTATCAGCTCGACTTCGAGATGAGCTTCGTCACCCAAGAGGATGTTTTCGCTGCGATCGAACCCGTTCTGGCGGGCGTGTTCGAGGAGTTCGCGCGGGGCCGCGCCGTGACCCGGCCGCCGTTCCCGCGCATCCCCTTCGCCGAGGCCATGCTCAAGTACGGCACCGACAAGCCCGACCTGCGCAACCCCATACAGATGTTCGACGCCTCGGGAATATTTGATGAGACAGATTTTTCAGTATTCAAGCGCATTGTCCAGCAAGAAGGCAAAGTGCGCGCAATACCAGTCAAGGGCGCGGGCAAAATGCCGCGTAGCTGGTTTGACAGGCTTGGATCGTGGGCGATCAAGGAACTGGAAATGCCGGCTCCTCCTGCGTATGTCCTGCCGAAGGAGATTCGCGACGGCAAGTTGGTCGTAGCTCTGAGAGGACCGCTAGCGAAGTTTCTGGACAATAAGCCCGAGCTAATCTTGAAGCTTTTCGAGCAGGCGCAATTCGGTAAGCCGGCGGAAGACGACGCAATTTTCTTCGTCGCAGGAACAGACGGCAACAAGCTCAATCAACAGGCGAGCGCGTTGAGAAACCGCGTTGCTGCCGACTTGGATCTCGTAGAAAAGGACGTTTACCGCTTCTGCTGGATCGTCGACTATCCCATGTACGAGCTCGACGAGCAGACCGGCCGCATCGAGTTCAGCCACAACCCCTTCTCCATGCCCCAGGGCGGCCTTGAGGCCCTGGAGACCCAGGACCCGCTCGGCATCAAGGCCTACCAGTACGACATCGTGTGCAACGGCGTGGAGCTGTCCTCGGGCGCGATCCGAAACCACCTGCCCGAGGTCATGTACAAGGCCTTCGCCATCGTCGGGTACACCCAGGAGGAGGTCGACGCGCGGTTCAGCGGCCTCGTTTCCGCGCTCAAGTTCGGGGCGCCGCCGCACGGCGGCTCCGCCCCGGGAATCGACCGGATCGTCATGCTTCTGGCCGACGAGCCGAACATTCGCGAAGTCGTCGCCTTCCCCATGAACCAGAAGGCGGAAGACCTCATGATGCGCGCCCCGGCGGAGGTCGCGCCCGAACGCCTGAAGGAGCTGCACATAAAGCTCGACCTGCCCCCCGCTTAACGCGCCGTTAAGCGAACCGGTTCATCATTTTCTTGTTTCTTGCGCGGTCCGCGAATCCGGACCATGATGACGCCGCTCGATTCGGGGGAGCTCAGAAATTGCGGGGGACCATCCTCAAGCGCTGGTCGCTGGTCGCGGCCGTGGCGATCCTGGTGTCCGGCTGCGCCTTGCCGCCGGTCGTCACCGTCGCCTCGCTGGCGTTCGACTTCGCCAGTTACGGCGAGACCGGAAAGACCGTCACCGATCACGGCATCTCCGTGGTCCTGCAACAGGACTGTGCGCTGATCCGGGTGTTCGACGGCGCGGTCTGTCGCGAGCAGCCGGACGAGAACACGCCTGCGGGCGCGCTGGCCGCGTTGCATCCGCTGGCGGACCCCAGCGCCACGGTGGCGGACGGCGATCCCATGCGACTGCCGCCCGATCTGGAGTACCTGGACGGCTTGGCGGGGCGAGCCCTGGTCCGCGCGCCGCAGAGCGCCTCGAACCCGGGCGTCGCGCGCCAGGCCTTCGCGTTCGATCCGTTGCCCTTCGGGGGGATGCTCGACGCTCCGGCCAACGGTTCCGGGCCCGCCGGCCGCGATCAGTTGCTCGGCGTCGCCGGCTACCTCAGCGACGGCGCGCGGCCCGCGCGCCCGGCGGCTGGGCGCCCGGGCCTGATCGAGGCGATGTACCTGTCCGACGGCATGGCGCCCGGCTAGATCGGCGTCTGCGGCGCCCCCTCGCCACCCAACTTACCAGACCTGCATGAATTCGGTTCGACCCAGCACCGGCCGGGCGTTGCGCCCCGGTTTGCCAAGCGGGGGCCGGCTACCCTAGACTCGGCCGCGCAGTGGCGCAATCGAGGGGGAGGCCACGTCATGCGCTATCCCGCCGCCGACGGATTCTTCATGCCGGCCGAGTGGCACCCGCACGGGCGCTGCTGGATGGCGTGGCCGTGCCGGGCCGAGCTGTGGGGCGAGCGCCTGGACATGGCGCGCACGGCCTACGCCGAGGTCGCCAAGACGATCGCCGCCTTCGAGCCGGTGACCATGCTCGCCAAGCCGGAGGACGTGGCCGAGGTGTCGCTGCGCTGCGGCTCCGGGGTTGCCAGCGTGCCCATGGCGCTCGACGACTCCTGGGTGCGCGACACCGGGCCCACCTTCGTGATCGACGGCAAGGGCGGCCTCGCCGGCGTCGATTGGCGGTTCAACGCTTGGGGCAACAAATACCAGGACTACGATCGCGACGCCGCGCTGGCCGGCGCGGTCCTCGACCATCTGGGCGTACCGCGCTACGAGGCGCCGCTCGTCCTGGAGGGCGGCTCGATCCACGTCGATGGGGAAGGCACGCTGCTGACGACCGAGCAATGCCTGCTCAACCCGAACCGCAATCCCGGCCTAAGCCGCGAGGAGATCGAACGCCTGCTGTGCGCCCACCTCGGCGTGCGCAGCATCATCTGGCTGGGCCAGGGCCTGGAGGACGACGAGACCGACGGGCACATCGACAACCTCGCCTGCTTCGTGCGCCCCGGCGTCGTGCTGGCGCTGTCCGCCAACGACCCCGAGGACGGCAACCACGCGGCCTTGCAGGACAACCTCGCGCGTCTGCGTGCGGCGCGCGACGCCAAGGGCCGCGCGCTGGAGGTCGTCGAGGTCCAGCAGCCGGGCCGCGACGAGGGCGAGAACGGCCGACGGCTCGCCAAGTCCTACGTCAACCTCTACATCGCCAACGGCGGTGTGGTGATGCCCGCCTTCGAGGACGGCAAGGACCGGCCGGCCTACGAGGCCGTGGCCAGGTGCTTTTCCAACCGCGAAGTGCGCCAGGTCCCGGTGCTCGACATCGTCCACGGCGGCGGCGGCATCCACTGCATCACCCAGCAGCAGCCGGCCGCGGAGCCCGCCGCGGCGTCCGATTAGTCCTCGCCGCCCTCGCCGCCCGGCGCGATCTCCCAGATTCTGGCGTGGTCCTGGGCGCGCTCGGGGGCGATCACGCGGAAGCGCTCGACGACCCCCTCCTCGGTCATCTCGCGCTCGACGGCGAGCAGGCTGTGCACCTTGTGCTCGCACAGGCCGGCGGCGTCGTCGGCTATCGCGCGCGCGGCGGGCAGGGCCGCCGTCAGATCCGGGGCGCCGCAGGCCTCGACGAAATGCCGGGCCAGGCGCTCGACGACCCGGAAGAACTCCGCCTCGTCGATCTCCGCGACCTCGACGAGCGAACTCCAACCGAAGCTCTCGGTGCCAAGCCAGCCGCTCCGGAAGGCCAGCTTGTCCTTGGCCTCGAGGTCGGCCGGATCGCGCCCGGCGAAGGCGAAGCCGCCCGGTACGGCCCATTCGCCGGGCTCAGCGGCGCGGCTGTAGACGTAGACGTCCGAGGTATCCAGCCGGATGCAGCGCGGGAACTTCATCGCCACGATTATAGGGGTCGGGACCGGGTTAGCGCACGGCCGTCCGCGTGCCCGGCGGTCAGGACGCCGCGCGGTCCGGGGTCGTGCTGACCAGGCGCGGGCCCTTGTGCCGGTAGAGCGCCCGGTCGGCGAGGAACAGCAGCGTCTCGGGCTGGCTGCCCCAATGGTAGCCCTCGGCGCCGAAACTGGCCGTGACCGGGATGCGGTGCCCGTTCCACTCCACGATCAGGCCGTTGACCGCCCGGGCCAGCGTCGTCATCCGGGGCTCGGCCTGCGCCGGGGCGCTTTGGGTCAGGAGCACGGCGAACTCGTCGCCGCCCAGCCGCGCCACGTAGTCGCTGCGCCGCGTCTTGGCCTGCAGCAGCCCGGCCACGGCGCAGAGCACCGCGTCCCCGGCCATGTGGCCGTAGGAGTCGTTGATCGCCTTGAAGCGGTCCAGGTCGCAGAGCACCAGTTGGCCCGTCTCCCGGCTCCGCTGCGCCCTGGCGAGCGCCCGGTCGAGCTCCAGGCGCAGGCCCCGGCGATTGAGCAGGCCGGTCAGCTCGTCGGTCATCGACAGGCTCTCCAGGTGGCGGATGCGCGCACGCTGCACGGCCAGGGCCTGCTCGGCCCGGGCCGCGGCCGCGAGCACCTGGTCGATCAGTTCGCGCTCGCTCGGGCCGACCGGCTCGACCCGCCGGGCCGCCAGGCGGCGCAGCCGGTCGGCGGCCGCGCACAGGGGCGGCACGGGGTCTCCGCCGAAGGGGCCGATTTCGGTCTCGACGTGGCTCAGGTTCATGAGGCGGCCTCCACTCGTCGCCGTCGATGCGCTCGACGAGACACTTCACACGCAAGCCCCGTGCCACCGCCGGAACCCAGGGAAAGGGCGCCTTTCCAGGGGCCCCGCGAGGCAGGTCCTGCCCTCCGGCAGCTTCTGCCGGCCGGCGGTTCGCCGGCGCCGGTCAGACGACCCGGTCGGGCGGCTCCCGCCCGGCAAAGATCGCGTCCAGGTTGTCGCAGCACTTGAAGCCCATGGCGTTGCGGGTCTCCAGGGTGGCGCTGCCCAGATGCGGCAGGAGGAAGACGTTGTCCAGCTTCCGGTAGCCGGGGTGGATTCGCGGCTCGCCCTCGAAAACGTCCAGCCCGGCGGCGGCCAGCTTGCCTGCCTTGAGCGCGGCGATCAGCGCCGCGTCGTCGACGATCGCGCCGCGCGCCGTGTTGATCACGATCGCGCCGTCGGGCAGCAGGCCGATCCGCCGGGCGTCGAGGAAATGGTGGGTCTGCGGCGTGGCCGGGCAGTGGATCGACAGGAAGTCCGAGGCGCGGAGCAGGTCCTCCGGCCCGGCGTGGTAGACGCCGCCGTCCTCCAGCTCGGGCGGCAGGCGCGTCCGGTTGTGGTAGTGGACGACCATGTCGAAGCCGCGGGCGCGCCGCGCCACGGCCCGACCGATGCGCCCCATGCCGAGGACGCCCAGGCGCTTGCCGGTGACGTGCACGCCGAGCAGCTGGGTCGGCGTCCAGCCGGTCCAACGGTCCTCGCGCACCATCCGCTCGCCCTCGTAGGCGCGCCGCGCCGCGCCCAGCATCAGCAGCATGGCGATGTCGGCGGTCGAATCGGTCAGCACCTCGGGCGTGTTGGTGACGATGAGTTCGCGCCGCTTGGCGGCCGCGAGGTCGATGTGCTCCGTACCCACCGAGAAAGTTGCCAATGCCCGCACGCCGTCCGGCAGATTCCCGATCAATTCGGCGGTGAACTTCTCCGACGAGCAGCACAGGATGCCGTCGCAGCCGCGAGAGCGCTCAATGACTTCGTCGGGGCCATAGAGGCGGTCGTCTTCGTTCAAACGAGCATCGAACTCGCGGGCGAGTCGTTGCATGACGGCGTCCGGCAATTTGCGCGTGACGAGAACGGCGGCTTTTGCACTCATCGGACCTCCCCGAGCGTTGCTTGGTTCCAAGGATGCCTTGGCCGCCCTGGCCGGCGGGGGCCAAGCCCGCTGTCATAACACGTTCGGTGGCCGCGGCGAGAGCATCGGCGTCGGGAACGGTGGCGCACGGCGGCGCGTCGTGAATTGGGCGTTGCCGGCGCGTATCCGAGTGCTATTGTCCCGGCCGATCACATCCGGGACCGGCGTCGGCGGCGGGGCCCGCCGGCCGTCCGCGCCCGACGGGGAGCCGCGCATGTCGCATCCTGGCCGCCTTGTCCTGCGCGCGACGTGGGCCGTGCTCGCCTTTTTCGGGCCGTGGCCGGCCCTGTTCGCCGGGCCCGCCGCGCTCGCCGGGCCGGTCATCACACCGCACCGCGCGGTCTATCAGCTGAGCCTGGCCAAGGCGGCCGGCGGCGGCAACTCGGTCACCCAGGCACACGGCAAGCTTGAGTTCCAATGGGCGGACGTGTGCACCGGCTGGGCCGTCAGTCAGCGCACGCGGGTCCAGATGGTCTCCGCCGAAGGCCGGGTCATCGACTTCGGGTGGACCTTGAGCGCCTTCGAGGCCAAGGACGGGTTGCGCTACCGCTTCTTCATCCGCCGTCTGAACGCCGGCGCCACGAGCGAGGAACTGCGCGGCGAGGCGCGCCTGCGCGGACCCGGCGCGGGCGGCCTTGCGACCTACAGCGAGCCGGAGCCGCGCGAGGTCGTCCTGCCCAAGGGCACGCTGTTTCCCACGGCACATTCGCTGGTCCTGATGGACGCGGCCGAGCGCGGCGAGATGCCGCTGTGGCGCTCGGTCTTCGACGGCTCCGGCGACGAAGGCCTGTTCGGCGTCAACGCGGCGCTATCGCAATCGCTGCCGGCCGACCGCGAGTTGCGCTTCGATTCTCCCCTGTTGCGCGGCCAGAGGTCCTGGCGCCTGCACCTGGCGTTCTTCGGCACGGACGAGACCGTGGCCGAGCCGGAACACGAGCAGGCCCTGCGCCTGTTCGCCAACGGCGTGGTGGACGAGCTCGTGCTCGATTACGGCGACTTCGCGCTGCGCGCCGACCTGGAGTTCCTCGAGGCCCTGCCCCCGCCGGGGTGTTAGCCGCTCTTGGGCGTTCGTGCATGCTCCGGCCGCACCCGGGGCGGTTGCGCCCGTTTGGCCGGCGCCTTGGGCTCCAGGCCGCGGCCCTTGCCGATCGCGGCCTCGCCGAGCTTGGCGCGCACCGCATCGATGGCCTTCTCGACCCGAACTTGGCGTTCCCGGTCGGGGTTCAGCGGGTCCGGAGGGTCGGCGAGCGCCCCGTCCACCAAGTCGCTCGCGCCGATGCCGATGAGGCGGAAGCGCCGCCCGTCGGCCTCGCGCTCGAGCAGCGGCAGGGCGGCGCGGTAGAGCACCTCGGCCAGGCACGTCGGGTCGCCGAGCCGACGGCTCCGGCTGAGCTGCCGGAAATCGTGGCTTTTCAGCTTGAGCGTGACACCGCGGCCCGCCAGGCCGGCGCGCTTCATCCGGGCCGCCACCTTTTCGCACAGCGGCCAGAGCCGGGCGCGCAGGACCCGCGGGTCGGCGATGTCCTCGTCGAAGGTGGTCTCCGCGGAGACGCTCTTGGCCGGCGCGTTCGGCTCGATGCGGCGGTCGTCCCGGCCGCGGGCGAAGCGGCAGAGGCGCCGGCCCATTGCGCCGTAACGGGCGATCAGGCGCGCGTCCTCGTGCCCGCGCAGGTCCCGGATCGTCCTGATGCCGTCCCGCTCCAACGCTTGTTGCAGCGCCTTGCCCACGCCCCAGACGATGCGCACCGGCTTATCCTCGAGGAAGCGGGGCGCGTCGGCCCGGCCGACGACCGCGAAGCCGCGCGGCTTGTCCAGGTCGGAAGCAATCTTGGCCAGGAATTTGTTGTAACTGAGCCCGATCGAAACGGTGAGGTCCAGCTCCGCCTCGATTCGCTGGGCGAGCCTCGCCAGCGTGCGGGCCGGCCAACCGCCGTGCAGGACCTCGGTGCCGGAGAGGTCGAGGAAGGCCTCGTCGATGGATAGCGGCTCGACCAGGGGGGTGACCTCCAGCATCATGTCCCGGATGCGGCGTCCGATGCGCTGGTACTTGGCCATGTCGGGCCGCAGGACCACGGCGTCCGGGCACGCTTTCAGCGCCTTGAACATGGGCATGGCCGAGTGGATGCCGTAGAGGCGGGCCACGTAACAGGCGGCCGACACCACGCCCCTTCGGCCGCCACCAACGATGACCGGCTTGTCGCGCAGCTCGGGCCGGTCGCGCTTCTCCACGTTGGCGTAGAAGGCGTCGCAGTCTATGTGGGCGATGGTGAGCGCGTGCAGCTCCGGGTGCGCGAGCAGCCGCGGCGCGCCGCACGCCGGACAACGGCCGGCGTTCGCGGGCCCGCCCGGGTCATCCTCGAAGGTGGTCAGGCAGCTTTGGCAGAGCGCGCTCACGGCCGCGTCGCCCCTGCGCCGAGCGCCTCGGCCCGCTCGTCTGCGCCCCACAGCCACGCCGCGCCGCGCACGCCGCCGGAGTCGCCGTGGTGCGGGGCGACGATCGTGGTGTCGACCCGGTCCGAGAAGACGTAGGCGGGCACGCGCGCGGGCACCGTTTCATAGAGGCGCGCGATGTTGGACAGGCCGCCGCCCAGTACGATCACCTCGGGATCGAGCACGTTGATCACGGCCGCGAGACTTCGGGCCAGCCGGTCCTCGTAGCGCTCCAGCGCGGCCGTGGCCGCCGGGTCGCCGGCGGAGGCGCCCGCCACCACGTCCTCGGGGGGCCGCTCGGCGCCGCTCGCCGCCGCATAGTCGCGCCCCAGGCCGGGCCCGGACAGGAATGTCTCGATGCAGCCCCGCTTGCCGCAATAGCACCGCGGTCCGGGCCGCTCCTCGTCGCGCGGCCAGGGCAGGGGATTGTGTCCCCACTCGCCCGCGATCGCGTTGCGCCCGACCAGGGGCCGGCCGTTCACCACGATGCCCGCGCCGACGCCGGTGCCGAGAATCACGCCGAAGACGACGGCCGCGCCGGTCGCCGCCCCGTCCACCGCCTCGGACAGGGCGAAGCAATTGGCGTCGTTGGAAAGGCGCACCGGCCGGCCCAGCGCGGCGCCGAGGTCGCGGTCGAGCGGGCGGCCGATGAGCCAGGTGGAATTGGCGTTCTTGACCGTTCCCGTCGCGAGCGAGACCGCGCCGGGGATGCCGACGCCGATGCTGCCGCGCCGGCCGAGCTCTGCCTCGACGGCGGCGACCAGTGCGCGGACCGCTTCGACCGTGCCCGCGTAATCGTCGCGCGGCGTCGCGACCCGCCGGCGCACGAGCGCGCGGCCCGTGCCGTCCAGGGCGATCGCCTCGATCTTGGTGCCGCCCAGATCGATCCCGATTCGGATGGCCCGGTCCTCGGACACCGTTCCCGCCTGCCGTCGTCGGCGCGACTCCATCGGCGTGCAGCTCGGTATCTCAGTATCGCCCGTTCCCGTCCGATTCAACCGGAGTAGCGCACGATCGTGGACCCAGGCCGAACCGCGCCGGTTGCGCGGCGGTCGTTCGCCGGGCCCGGGATGCGATCCCTTGCCCCCGGGATCTGGGCTCGATGGACCGAGAAATCTCATTCAAAACCAACATATTATAAATGAATATTAAGAGACTAGATGGTAAACCGGTTGGTATCCGAACCGCCCGGCGCGGGTCGCCGTTTCAGTGCCTCCACGCGCTGGCCGCGGTCGGCAAATCCTTACCAATCATTAACAATATTCACCTAGTGTGCACTAGGGACGAGACGATTCGACGATGTTGGAGGGTGCTTACGGTGATCGGGAACGGGCGCCGCGTAGCGGCCGCGTGGCGTCCGAAAATGGCCGGCCCAGCTTATTTTTTGGGCGGATCTTACGAGAAGGGGAACGACGCTGTGAAGTCCGATTCGGTGAATGGATCTGAGAAGACGGTCCTGGTCGTGGAGGACAACGAGCTCAACATGAAGCTTTTTCACGACTTGCTCGAAGCGCACGGATACCACATTCTTCAGACCAAGGACGGACTCGAGGCCCTTCGGCTGGCGCGCGAGCATCGTCCGGACCTGATCCTTATGGACATCCAGCTGCCGGAGGTCTCCGGCCTGGAGGTCACGAAATGGATCAAGGAAGACGACAACCTGAAGTCGATCCCCGTGGTCGCGGTGACGGCGTTTGCCATGAAGGGCGACGAGGAGAAAATCCGCGAGGGTGGTTGCGAGGCCTATATTTCCAAGCCGATCTCGGTGACCCATTTCCTACAAACGGTTCAGCGATTCTTGAGCTGAGCAGACGGCAAGTGTCCATCGATGTCTGCCAGGATTCTCGTTGTTGACGACATCCCGGCCAACGTGAAGTTGCTCGAGGCCAAGCTGACGGCCGAGTACTTCGAGGTTCTGACCGCAAGCGACGGGCCCTCCGCCCTGGAGGCCGCAGCCACTCAGGCGCCCGACCTTATCCTGCTCGACGTCATGATGCCGGGCATGGACGGTTTCGAGGTCGCCAGGCGCCTCAAAGGCGATCCGAAGACACGGCACATCCCCGTCGTCATGGTCACGGCGCTCAGCGATACGAGCGACCGGGTGCGCGGGCTCGAAGCCGGGGCCGACGACTTTCTCTCCAAACCGGTCAACGACGTCGCCCTGTTCGCGCGCGTGCGCTCGCTCACACGGCTCAAGGTGATGATGGACGAGCTGCGCGTCCGCCATGCCGCGACCGGGCAGCTCGACGTTTCCGGAGACGGGGCATGGGGCGACGAAGACGACGACGAACACGGCAAAATCCTCTTGGTCGAAAGCCATGAGGTGACCGCCAAGACGTTGAGCGCCTACCTGACCGAGGCGGGCCACGAGGTGGCGCGGGCGGCCTCGGGCGTGCAGGCTTTGGAGAGCGGCCGCGAGCGCGTCCCGGATCTCATCATCGTCAGCTTGAAGCTATCGGGCGAGGACGGGCTGCGGCTGTGCTCGCAGTTCCGGACTCATGACGCGACGCGCCACGTGCCCATCCTGTTGATCCTGGAGGCAGACGACCTCCAGGAGCTGGCCAAGGGTCTCGATCTCGGCGTGACCGACTACCTGATCCGGCCGATCGACCGCAACGAGTTGCGCGCGCGCACGCGGACCCAGATCCGGCGCCGGCGTTATCACGATCAGTTGCGCAACATGCTCGAGAAAAGCGTGTCCATGGCCTACACGGATTCGCTGACCGGAATCTACAATCGGCGCTACATGAACGCCCATCTTGACCGCAAGATCATGGAAATCGGCGACACCAACAAGCCGGTCTCGGTCATGCTCTTCGACATCGATCACTTCAAGGCCGTCAACGACACCCACGGGCACGCGGCAGGCGACGACGTCCTCAAGGGCGTGGCCCGGCGGGTCGGGACGAGCATTCGCGACTTCGATCTCCTGGCCCGGCACGGCGGGGAGGAATTCATCGTCATCATGCCGAACACGTTGGCCGATGTGGCGATCGCGGTGGCCGAGCGTTTGCGCGGCCGCCTCGAGGCGGAGCCGTTTCCGGCGAGCGGCTGCGAGCGGCCGCTCAAGATCACCGCATCGATCGGGGTGGCGACGACGACCGACCCCATGGAGACGACGGAAAGCCTGCTCGGGCGCGCCGACGCGGCGCTTTATGCCGCCAAGCGCAGCGGCCGCAACCGGGTGTGCTCGGCGGACCTCGGCGACCCGGCGGACGGCACGAAGAGCGCCGCCGCGGGCGGTTGAGGGCGCCGGCCGGGGTGACGCGCAAACGGCCGCCGAAAGGGCGGCCGTTCGCGTTGCCGGGGCGTCCGCGGCGCCCGGCTACTTCATCTTCGATTCCTTGAAGACGACGTGCTTGCGCGCGCGCGGATCGTATCTGCGCAGTTCCAGCTTCTCGGTCATCGTCCGGGCGTTCTTCCTGGTCACGTAGAAGTAACCCGTGTCCGCGGTGGACACCATCTTGATCAGTTGGGTCGTCGGCTTGGCCATGGCGCTGTCCTCGTCGCGCGGCGCGGGGCGGCTCGGGGCGCGAGGATAGCGGGCCGGCGGGGCGAGTCAACCCCGTCCGCCTGGCCGGCCGCGGCCGCCGGCGCGGCGGTCACTCCGGGCTGTGCGCGATGACCGGCTGGCGCGCGCTGGCGCGCGCCGTGTCGGGTTCCTCGGCGCCCAAGGCGCGGGCGAACAGCGCCGGATTCTCGAGCAGGCGCCGCGCCACCTCGAGGTCCACGTCCGGCTCTCCCCGTCCGGGCGGGCACGCGGCACGGAACGAGTCGATAGCCGCGCCGTCGACGGGATCGAGCTCCTTGCGCACTGTGGCCCGATCGACCGGCAGCAGGCCCCGGCGCAGCCGCTCCAGCACTTCTTCGGCGCTGGCCATGTCGCCGGCCGTGCAGATGTCGGGCATGACCCCGCGCCCGTTGAGCCCGTAGCCGGACGGGGCGTGGAACCGCGCCCAAGTGAGTGTCAGCTCCCCCTCGTTAGGCAGGCGCAGCACCGTCTGAACCGTGCCCTTGCCGAACGAGCTGGTGCCGACCACGACCGCCCGCCCGGCATCCTGAAGCGCCGCGGCGACGATCTCCGAGGCCGAGGCGGAGTTGCCGTTGACCAGCACCACCACCGGCTTGTGCTTGGCCACGTCGTCGGGCTCGGCGTCGAAGTATTGGTGGCTGTCGGGGTGGCGGCCGTGGGTCGAGACGATGCGGCCGCCGGTGACGAAAAGATCGCTGACGGCGACGGCCTGATCGAGCAGGCCGCCCGGGTTGCCGCGCAGGTCGAGCACGAAGCCCGCGAGCTCGGGACCGAGGTCCCGCGTGGCCAGCTTCATCTTGTCGCGCAACGTGCGCGTCGTGCTTTGATTGAACCCGCTGACCCGGATGTGCGCTACCTTGCCGATCCGGCTGTACCTCACGGTCTGCGGCACGATGTGCGCGCGTACGACCTGGATGTTCAGCGGGCGGGGCGCGCTGTCCCGCTTGACGGTCAACGCGACCCTGCTACGCAAGGGACCGCGCAAGCGCCGCACGACGTCGCGTTGGCTCAGGCCCACGGTCGGCTCGCCGTCGATTTCGGTGATCACGTCGTTGTCGCGCAGCCCAGAGCGCTCGGCCGGCGTGTCCTCCATGACCGACAGGATGCGCACGCCCTGGTCGATCAGCCGGATGCGCACCCCGATGCCGCCGAAGCCGTCGCGGCTGGCCCGGTTTTCGCGCGCCTCCTCGCGCCCGGCGTAGCGTGAGAAGCCGTCCAGCTCGCTCAGCATGCCGTCGAAGACGACCTCGTAGAGCCGCTCCGGCTCCGCCGCGTCGAGTTCGGCCGAGCGGACCCGCCCGATGTTGAGCGCCGCCGCAGTGAGGTTGCCCCAACCCTCGGTATCGCCGACGGCCGGGGCGGCGAAGGCGCCGGCCTGCTGGCCGTCGATCGACATCAGGATGCGCCCGCCGCTGCGCGACACGGCTAGGTCCGAGTCGATGCTCGACAGGCCGTTGAGCCCGGCGACCGCTAGGTCGGAGACGGCCACGTCATCGATGTAGATGTCGGCGACATCCCGGTAGCCGACGCTGAACAGGCGGTTGGCCAACGACAAATCCTGATTGGCCGGGGCCCGCGTGTCCTGGGTGGCGCAGGCCACCATGAAAAACGCGACGCACAGCGTCGCCAGGCGGCGCCATGCGCGCGGTGCCGTCTCCTTGGCTGCGGTCTGACCCTGTCCTCCCATCGCCCTCTGTTCTCCGCCTTCGTCTCAGGCTTTTCGTTAATGGCGAGATACTATAATAATCGATCGAGCCGCCTTCACGCTACTAATAATTCAAATAAAATTGTTGAGAACCACGTGTAATCCAGTATTGGCAGACGTTAAGTTAACGCGCTGTCAGCGTGAAGTCGCGTTAACCTTGGCGCCCCAAGAGAATCAACGTGTGCGCCTGTCCTTGCCGCGGCGTTTTCCGCGGCCCCGGGCGGCTCCGGCCTTATCGGCGTCGACTTGCTCCGCGCCGCGCGAGCGTCCGCGCGGGCTCCGTTTTCGCCCAGGCGGGGCTTCGCCGTCAAGCGGCTGCCGGCCGCCTCCGGCGGGGGCGGGCGGCAGGGCTTCCGGCCGCGCGGCCCGGGAGGCGTCCTCCTCGGGCTCGATCAGCTCCAGCACGATGCCGCCGGTGACCGGATCGGCCTCGCGCAGGCGGGCGTTGACGCGCTCGCCCAGGCGGTACGTCCGGCCCCAGCGCCGACCCACCAGGCAGTGCTCGGCCTCGACGTGGTCGTAGTAGTCGTCCGGCAGCAGGCTGATGGGGACCAGGCCGTCGGCCCCGGTCTCGTCGAGCGTCACGAACAGCCCGAAGCGGGTGACTCCGTTGATCGCGCCGGGCAGGATGGCGCCTACCTTGTCCCGCAGGAACGAGGCGGTGAAGCGGTCGATGGCGTCGCGCTCGGCCGCGGTGGCGCGGCGCTCGGTAAGGCTGATGTGCTCGCCGATCGCGGCGAAACGCTCGGCCGCCTCCGCGGGCAGGCCGCCCTCGCCGAGCCTGAGGCCGGCGATCAGCGCCCGGTGGACCAGGAGGTCGGCGTAGCGCCGGATCGGCGAAGTGAAATGCGCGTAGTGAGTGAGTGCCAGCCCGAAGTGGCCTACGTTCTGTGGGCTGTAGATGGCTTGACTCTGGGCGCGCAGGATCAGCTCGTTGACCATGCGTGCGGCCGGCGTCCCGCGGACCCGATCGAGGATGCGGGTGAGCACGCGCGGGCGGATCACTTGGCCGCGCGCCAGGCGCAGGCCGAGGCTCTCGAGGATCTGCCGCAGCGCCTCGATCTTGACCGGGTCCGGCCGGTCGTGGACCCGGTACATGCAGGGCTGGCCCAGGGCCTCCAGCTGCTTGGCGGCGGCGATGTTGGCCGCGATCATGAACTCCTCGATCAGGCGATGGCTGTCCAGGCGCGGGCGCGGCTCGATCGCGGCCACCGCGCCGGACTCGTCGAGGATCACCTGCCGCTCCGGCAGCTCGAGGTCGAGCGTGCCGCGCCGCTCGCGTGCGACCAGCAGGGCGCGGAAGGCGCCGTACAGGGGCGCGATCACCGTCCCGAGCAGAGGCTCCGTGGCGGCGTCGGGCCGGCCGTCGTGCGCCGCCTGGACCTGCTCGTAGGTGAGGCGCGCGGTCGATCGCATCAGGCCGCGCGTGAAGCGGTGCCGCCGCGTCCGCCCGTCGGCGTCGATCCACAGCTCGACCGCCATGCAGGCGCGATCCTCGCCCGGGCGCAGGGAGCACCACCCGTTGGACAGCATCTCCGGCAACATGGGCACGACCCGGTCCGGGAAGTAGACCGAGTTGCCGCGCTCGAAGGCGGCGCGGTCGAGCGGGCCGCCCGGCCGCACGTAGCAGGCCACGTCGGCGATGGCCACCAGGAGGTGCCAGCCGCCCGGGTTGGCGGGATCGGCGTCGGGCTCGGCCCACACGGCGTCGTCGAAGTCGCGCGCGTCCGGGCCGTCGATGGTGACCAGCGGCACGGCGCGCAGGTCCGTGCGCCCGTCCGGCGCAACCCGCCCGGCTCCCTCCGCCTCCGTGAGGGCCTCGGGCGGAAAGTCGACGGGCAGGTCGTGCTCGTGGATGGCGATCAGGCTGAGGTTGCGCGGATCGGCCAAGTCGCCGAGCCGCTCGACGACGCGCGCCTCGCGCAGGCCGAGGCGCGGGCGGCCGGGGCGGACCTCGGCGAGGACAAGCTCTCCCGGGCGCGCGCCGCGCGCGTCTTCGGCGCGGATCACGAAGTCGTTCTTGGCGCGCCGGTCGGTCGGACGCAGCCGGCCGCCGCGCGCGCCCACCTCGTAGATCCCGAGCACGCGCCCCGGCAGCCGGGCGATGCGGCGGATCGGCCGGCCCTCGTAGGTCCGTGCGTCGATCCGCGTGAGCTTGGCCAGCACGCGGTCGCCGGGCGCGAGCGCCGCCCGGCTGCGCTTGTCGGGCGCCAGGTAGATGACCGGCGGGGCCTCGTCCAGCTCCCAGACCGCCGGGCGGGCGAGCAGCTCGCCGTCCTCGTCGAGGCCGCTCACCTCCACCACCGCGACCGCGGGCAGGCGGCCGCGCACGCCGGCCCTGCGTCCCTCCCGGCGCTCGATCAGGCCCTCGTGGCGCAGCTCCTTGAGCATGGCCTTGAGCGGGATGCGGTCGCCGCCCTTGATCTGAAAGGCGCGGGCGATCTCGCGCTTGCCGACCGGCTGCGGACTTTCGCGGATGAAGGCGAGGACCTCTTCGCGGGTCGGGAAGGGCCGGGCCTCCGGCGCCGGTTTGGCGGCGGCGCGTTTAGGTGTCTTCGGTTTCAGTGTCTTCGCCCGGGCCTGACGGCCCGCCAGTCCATGAATGGGTCAGCTTGCCGCCCGGCGCCGCGTCGTATCGGCTGCGGTCTTGCCGGATTTGCGCTTCGCCTTGGCGGCGGGCGTGGCCTTCTTGTTGCGTTTGGATTTGGCCTTATCGGCCTGCGCGGCCAGAAGCTCGACTGCCTGCTCGATGGTCAGCTCGTCCGCCGGCAGGCTCTTGGGCAGCGAGGCGATGGTCCGGCCATGTCTTACATAGGGTCCGTAGCGGCCGCTGTGTAGGGTGATGGGCTTGCCGTCGGCCGGGTGGGCGCCGAGCTCCTTGCCTGCGCCGCCGCGGCGCGCCGGCGCCTCGGCGAGAAGGGTCACCGCGCGGTTGAGGCCGATGGTCGTGACGTCTTCGTCCTCGGGAATCGAGCGGTACGTCGCCCCGTGCTTCACGTACGGCCCGTAGCGGCCGAGCCCGGCGGTCACCGGCTGGCCGGTGTCCGGGTGCGGGCCGATGGTCCGGGGTAGGGCGAGCAGCGCAAGCGCCTTCTCGAGCGTCACCTCCTCGGGCGCCAGCCCCTTCGGCACGGCGCCGCGCTTCGGCTTCTGTTTGCCCGCGCCCTCGCCAAGCTGCACGTACAGGCCGTAGGGGCCCTTGCGCAGGGTGATCGGCTGGCCGCTGTCCGGATCGGTGCCGAGGACGCGCGGGCCCGCCCATTCGGCCTCCGCCGCGCCCTCCCCGTTGCCGGCCACCGCGAGCGGCCGGGTGTAACGGCAATCGGGATAGCCCGAGCAACCGATGAACCCGCCGCTGCGCCCCAGCTTGAGCCCGAGCCGCCCGGTCCCGCAGGCCGGGCAGGCGCGGGGGTCCTTGTTCGGATCGGCCGGATCGGGGGGAAAGAAATGCGGCCCCAGGTCGCGGTCGAGCGCCTCGATCACCTCGCCAATCGACAGGTCCTTGGTCTCCTCGACCGCCTTGCTGAAAGCGTCCCAGAACTGGCGCAGAACCGCCTTCCAGTCCTTGCGCCCGCCCGAGATGTCGTCGAGCTGCTCCTCCATGTCGGCGGTGAAATTGTATTGGACGTACCGGTTGAAGAAGCTGGTCAGGAAGGCGACGACCACCCGGCCGCGGTCCTCGGGCACGAAGCGGCGCTTGTCCAGGCGGACGTAGTTGCGGTCCTGCAGGACCTCCAGAATCGAGGCGTAGGTCGATGGCCGGCCTATGCCGAGCTCCTCGAGCCTCTTGACCAGGCTGGCCTCGGTGTAGCGCGGCGGCGGTTGCGTGAAGTGCTGCTCGGGCAGGACCGCCTGGCGGGTCGGGCGCTCGCCCTCCTCCATATTCGGCAGGCGGCGCTCGCCGGCCGCGCCGTCTTCGCCGTCCTCGCCCTTGGCCTCGTCGCGACCCTCCTGGTAGAGCGCGAGGAACCCGTCGAACACGACGAGCGAGCCGCTCGCCCGCAGGCGCGCGCGTTCCCCGGCGGCGGCGATGTCGACCGCGATCTGCTCGAGGCGGGCGCTTTCCATTTGGCTGGCCAACATGCGGGTCCAGACCAATTCGTACAGCTTGCGCTCGTCGGCATGCAGGTAGGCGGCCACGTCCCGCGGCGCGCGGAACAGGTCGGTCGGGCGGATCGCCTCGTGCGCCTCCTGGGCGTTCTTCGCCTTGGTCCTGTAGACGCGCGGCGCGTCCGGCACGTAGCCCTGGCCGAAGCGCGCGCCAATGAGGCGCCGCGCGGCCTCGATGGCCTCGACCGAGACCTGGACGCCGTCGGTGCGCATGTAGGTGATCAGGCCCACGGTCTCCCCGCCCAGGTCCACGCCCTCGTAGAGCCTTTGGGCGACGCGCATGGTCCGCGCCGCGCCGAAGCCCAGCTTGCGCGAGGCCTCCTGCTGCAGGGTCGAGGTCGTGAACGGCGGCTGCGGGTTGCGCCGCACCTCCTTTCGCTGCACCGAGGCGACGCGGAAGACCTCCGCCGATTCGAGCACGCGCGCGGCGTTGCGCGCGGCCGTTTCGTCGGGTAGGCCGAACTTGTCGAGCTTGCGGCCATCGAGGTGGGTCAGGCGCGCGGTGAAGGGCTCGCCGGATGCCGTGGCCAGCCGTACGTCGACGGTCCAGTACTCGCGCGGGCGGAAGGCCTCGATCTCCGCCTCACGCTCGCAGATGAGCCGCAGCGCCACCGACTGCACGCGGCCGGCCGAACGGCTGCCCGGCAGCTTGCGCCACAGCACCGGCGACAGCGTAAAGCCGACCAGATAGTCGAGCGCCCGGCGCGCCAGATACGCCTCGATCAGCTCCTTGTTTAGCGTGCGCGGATGACGGAACGCGTCGGTCACGGCGGTCTTGGTCACCTCGTTGAAGACCACGCGCTGCACGTCGACCCCGGCGAGCGCCCGGCGGCGGGCCAGCTCCTCGGCGATGTGCCAGGAGATGGCCTCGCCCTCGCGGTCCGGGTCGGTGGCGAGGAACAGCGCATCCGCGCCCTTGACCGCGTTGGCGATCGCCCTCAAGTGCTTTTCGCCGCGCGCGTCCACGGCCCAAAGCATCGAGAAGTCGCGCGCGGGGTCGACCGAGCCGTCCTTGGCCGGCAGGTCGCGCACGTGGCCGTAGCTGGCCAGGACCCGGAAGTCCTGGCCCAGGTACCTGTTGATCGTTCTGGCCTTGGCAGGCGATTCGACGACGACGACCTTCATGAGCGACGCAGCATAAGCGAAAAATCCTTCAGACTTCGGAAAGCGGCCAGCCGCTACAACGCCTCGGCCGCTTGGCCGACGATCGAGGACACGCGGTTTCCGGGATGCCGCTCGGTCCGGCCAGCCAACTCCAGCTCGAGCAGGGCCATGTGCACGAGCGCGGGAGACACTTGGCATTGCCGGATCAGTTCGTCAACCGTGACCGGTGTGGGGCCGAGCAGCTCCTCGACCTGTCGGCGGACCGTCGCGACCTCGGCCTCGTCGAGCCGGGCCGGCGCGGTGGCGAGGAATTCCGCGCCCTTGCGCTCGCCGACCGGCGTTGCCAGCGGGCCGGCCAGGGCGTCCAGCACGTCGGCCGCCGATTCGACCAGGACCGCGCCCTGGCGGATCAGGTTGTTGCAGCCGCGGGCCCGCGGGTCCAGGGGCGAGCCCGGGACGGCGAAGACCTCGCGCCCCTGTTCCAGGGCGAAGCGGGCGGTGATGAGCGAGCCGGACCTCGGCGCCGCCTCGACCACCAGGGCGCCCAGCGCAACGCCCGAGATGAGGCGGTTGCGGCGCGGGAAATGGCGCGCCTGGGGCACCGTGCCGAGCGGCATTTCGGACAGCAGGGCCCCTCGCGCCTTGATCGCTTCGTACAGGGTGGCGTTCTCCTCCGGATAGATCACGTCGATCCCGCCCGCGACCACGGCTGCTGTGCCGCTCTCGAGCGCGCCCTCGTGGGCGGCGGCGTCGATGCCGCGCGCCATGCCCGAGACCACGAGCAGTCCTTCCCGCCCCAGGTCGGCGGCGATCTGCCGGGCCAGGCGCCGGCCGTTGGCCGAGGCGTTGCGCGCGCCGACCACGGCGAGCGCGTTGCGTTCCAGCAAATGGGAATGGCCCGCGGCGGTCAGGATCGGCGGCGCGTCGTCGAGCGCGGCCAGCGCCGGCGGGTAATCGGGCTCGCAAAGGGCGAGGAGCCGGGCGCCCAGATCCTCGATGGCGGTCAGTTCCCGCTCCGCCGCGGCGCGCGAGCACACCGCGACCGGGCGCATGCGGCCGCCGCGCCGCGCCAGCGCGGGCAGTGCCTCGAGCGCCGCGGCTGGCGTGCCGAAGCGGGTGAGGAGCTGGCGGAACGTGATCGGGCCCACGTTCTCGCTGCGGATCAGCCGCAGCCAGTCGAGGCGCTCGGGGCGGCTGAGCGTGCGCGGGTCGGCGAACTCCATCGCGCTACCTTTGGCGGCGCGCGCTGCGCCCGTCAAGCACGCAGCGGCGTCGCGACGACGGCCCGGACCGGCGGAAGCACGTACCGTGGGGCACCCCCGCGTTCAGCTCGGCGGATAAAGTTCGTCTGAAAATCAATTTGTTATGAGAGTGTCTTGTACAACCGGATCAGGATCTCCGAAGGCCTAAGTAGACTTTCGCCCGATCTTCGGCTCCTCGCCCTTGAGCAGGCGGCGGATGTTGGCGTGGTGGCGCGCCCAAACGAGGACGGCGAGGATGGCGCTCAGCTCGACGAGCTGCAGGTCGCGCATGAACAGCCAGGCGTAGAGCGGCGCCGCCGCCAGGGACGCGAGCGCCGAAAGCGAGGAATAGCGCAGCAGCGCGGCGACCGCGAGCCAGGTGGCGCAGGCGGCGAGGCCCACCGGCCAGGCGATCGCCAACAGCACGCCCAGCGTGGTCGCGACCCCCTTGCCGCCCTTGAACTTCAGCCACACCGGCAACAGGTGACCGCCGACCGCGCCCAGCGCGGCCATGAGCTGCGGGTCCGGGCCCCACATCCCGGCGATCAGGACCGCCGCCGCGCCCTTGCCGCCGTCGAGCAGCAGAGTTGCCGCGGCCAGGTCCTTGCGCCCGGCGCGCAGCACGTTGGTCGCGCCGATGTTGCCCGAGCCGACCTTGCGGATGTCGCCCAGGCCGCCCAGCCGGGCGAGCACGAGGCCGAATGGGATCGCGCCCAGCAGGTAGCCGCCGAGCAGCGCCGCCAACAGGTACGGCCCCGAGTATTGCCACGAGATCGGGTCGGGCATGGCTCGACGTCAACCCCTGGGGAACCGGTCCTCATTCTTCGACCGGCTCAGGATGAGACCCTCATGTTGAGCTTGTCGAAGCACGAATTCCAGGCTTGCCTCACGCGGCTTCGGGTTCGCGATTAAAGGTCGGTGCCTCGTAGATGGTGCGGCCGTCCACGATGGTCGCCAGGACCTTGCCCTGAACCGGGTGGTTCTCGAACGGCGAGTTCTTGGACTTGCTGCGGAAGCGGTCGGGGTCGATGCGCCAGGGCCGCTCCGGGTCGAAGAGCACGAGGTCGGCGGGCGCGGCCTTGGCCAGCCGGCCGGCGTTCAGGCCGAGGATCGAGGCCGGCCGCGCGGTCAGGCGGGCGAGCACGTCGAGCAATTCCATCGCACCGTCGTGATAGAGCTTCAGCGACAGCGCGAGCAGCGTCTCCAGCCCGGCGATGCCCGGCTCGGCGATGGCGAACGGCAGGCGCTTGGACTCCTGATCGTGCGGGCTGTGGTCGCTGGCGATCGCGTCGATCGTGCCGTCGGCGACCGCCTCGGCGACCGCCCGCCGGTCCGCCTCCGCGCGCAGCGGCGGCGAGACCTTGGCGAACGTCCGGTAGTCGCCGACATCGTTTTCGGTGAGCGTAAAGTAATGCGGCGCGGTGTCGCAGGTGACCCGCAGCCCGCGCGCCTTGGCCCGGCGGATCACCTCGACCGCAGCGGCGGTCGAGAGGTGCGCGGCGTGGTAGCGCCCGCCGGTCAGCTCGACCAGGCGCAGGTCGCGCTCGACCATGATCGCCTCGGCCGCCGCGGGGATGCCGGCCAGCCCGAGCCGGGCGGCGACCGCGCCCTCGTTCATCACGCCCTGGGCGAGCGCCGGCTCCTCCGGGTGCTGGAGGATGAGCTGGTCGAAGGCGCGCGCGTAGCTGAGCGCCCGGCGCATCACCTGGGCGTCGGCGACCGCCTTGAGGGCGTCCGTGAATCCGCACGCGCCGAACTCTGCGAGCAGGCCGATCTCGGTGATCTCCTTGCCCTCGAGCCCGCGCGTCACCGCGCCATAGGTATAGACCTTGGCCAGCTTGACCTCGCGCGCCCGGCGGGCGACGAACTCGACCCCGGCCACGCCGTCGACCACCGGATCGGTGTTGGGCAGGGCGACCACCGAGGTCACCCCGCCGAGCGCGGCGGCCTGGCCGGCGGTCTCGATGGTCTCCTTGTGCTCCTCGCCCGGCTCGCGCAGTTGCACGCGCATGTCGATCAGCCCCGGCGCCAGGCAAGCGCCGGCGCAGTCGACGGCGCGCACGCCTTCGGGCACGCCGTCCGCAAACAGGGCTTCGCCCAAGTCGGCGATCCGGCCATCCTCGGTCAACAGCGCGCCCGGCGCGTCCAGGCCGCTGTGCGGGTCGAGCAGGCGGGCGTTGACGTAGGCGACCCGCGCGGCCGTCCTGGCCGTCGCGCTCATGAGCCGCCGCCGGCCTGCGCCAGGGGCGCCGTGCCCGCCGCGCCGCGCAGGCTTTGCGTCAGCGCGTCCAGGCAGGCCATGCGCACGGCCACTCCCATCTCCACCTGCGCGCGGATGAGCGAGCGGTCGATGTCGTCGGCCAGCTCGCTGTCGATCTCCACGCCGCGGTTCATCGGGCCCGGGTGCATGATCAGCGCGTCCGGCTTGGCCGCCTGCAGCTTGTGCCGGTCGAGGCCGTAGAAGCGGAAGTACTCGCGGATCGAGGGCACGTAGCTGCCGTGCATGCGCTCGGTCTGCAGGCGCAGCATCATCACGATGTCGCACTCCGCGAGCGCCTTGCGCATGTCGAAGTAGACCTCGACGCCGAGGCGCTCAATCTCCGCCGGCAGCAGGGTGGGCGGTGCGACGACGCGCACCCGCGCGCCCAGCGTGCCGAGCAGGTGGATGTTCGAGCGCGCCACCCGGCTGTGCAGGATGTCGCCGCAGATCGCGACCACCAGGCCCTCGAGCGACCCGCGCCGGCGGCGGATGGTCAGCGCGTCGAGCAACGCCTGGGTCGGGTGCTCGTGGCTGCCGTCGCCGGCGTTGATGACCGAACAGTTGACCTTCTCCGAGAGCAGCTTGACCGCGCCTGAATCCGGGTGGCGCACGACCAGGACGTCCGGGTGCATGGCGTTCAGGGTCATCGCCGTGTCGATCAGCGTCTCGCCCTTCTTGATCGAGCTCCAGGCGATCGACATGTTGATCACGTCCGCGCCGAGCCGCTTGCCGGCCAGTTCGAAGGACGTGCGCGTGCGCGTCGAGGTCTCGAAGAAGAGGTTGATCACCGTCAGGCCGCGCAGCAGGGCCGTCTTCTTGGCCTCGCCGCGGTTGAGCTCGACGTAGCTTTCCGAAAGATCCAGGAGAAACGTGATCTCGTCCGCCGAAAGGCCCTCGATGCCGAGGAGGTGGCGGCGCGGGTAACCGAAATTGCTAGGCCGTGGCCCCGGAGCGGTCATTAAAGGCGCTTTATGGCACCGCGCGCGGACGGGTGCAAGGCGCACCTCGCCCCTGCCGCCGCCGTCCGGTGAGCCATCGGGGCCGAACGCACGTTTCGGATAGAGCGCGACAGCGGCGTGCCCCTAGTCTGCGCCATCTGAACGGTAGGGACATGCGCCATGAAGGGCCGGAGCATGGCGACCCGGGAATGGGCGCTTCTCGTCGCACTGTCCATCCTGTGGGGCGGTTCGTTCTTCTTCGCCGAGGTCGCGCTCGAGGAGCTTCGGCCGTTCACGGTGGTGTTCGGCCGGGTTGGTTTGGCCGCGGTCGCGCTCATCTCGTTCGTGGTCCTCGGCGGCCGGCGCATGCCGACCTCGCCCGCCCTGTGGGGCGGGTTCCTCGTCATGGGCGCGCTGAACAACCTGATCCCGTTCAGCCTCATCGTCTGGGGTCAGGTCCACATCGACAGCGGACTTGCCTCGATCCTGAACGCCACGACCCCGATGTTCACGGTGTTGTTGGCGCATCTCGTCACCCAGGACGAAAAGGTGACGCCCTTGCGCGCCGCCGGGGTCGCGCTCGGCTTCGCCGGCGTTGTCGTCCTGATCGGGCCGGGCGCGCTCGGCGGCCTGGGCACCGCGGGGCTGGCCCATCTCGCGGTCCTGGCCGCGGCCGCGTCCTATGCCTGCGCCGGGTTGTACGGGCGGCGGTTCCGCGACCTGTCGCCGGCCGTCGCCGCGGCCGGGATGCTGTGCGCCTCCACGGTCCTGGTCCTGCCGCTCGCCCTGGTCGTGGACCGGCCGTGGACGCTGCATGCCCCCGGACTGGTCGTGAGCGCCGCGGTCATCGGATTGGCGCTGCTCAGCACCGCGCTGGCCTATCTGATCTATTTCCATGTTCTGGCCGTGGCGGGCGCGACCAACCTGCTGCTGGTCACGTTCCTCATTCCCGTGAGCGCGATCCTGCTCGGCACGGCGATCCTGGACGAGCGCCCGGGCCGGTCGGCGTTTGCGGGCATGACCTTGATCTTCGCCGGTCTCGCGGCGGTGGACGGGCGGATTGTCGCGCGTCTCCGGCGCCGCGGCCCGGCCGGCCGCCGTGCGCCCCGGAACCTCGGCTGCCGGCCGTGCGCCTCCTTGGCTGAAAGGTTTGGGGAGTAGGCTCTTGCCGGTGGTACGCTGTTGCTGGAAGATGCGCATGGCACTCATTCGCAAGAGTCGCCGCACCTCAAAGGGAGAGGGATCATGTCGTCGCGAAACTTCGTCGTAGCAGCTTTCATCGTGGGATCTCTATCCAACGCCGCATGGGCGGAAGGGGAGGACCTCAAGCGCGCCGCCATCGTGGGCGCGGAGATCGGCACGATCGCCAACCAGCTTTCGATCCGCCCGAAAGCGGCGATCGATTTTTCCGAGGTCAGCGGCGAGTACTGTTTCTTCACGGGCTGGGACGCCCATCACACGCACTACGCCATCGACCCGACAGGCACGCAGGAGGACCTGATCGATTTCGTGGACGCCCGGCCGCTGCTCGAGCAGGGCATCGACGTGAGCGCGCTGCCGGCCCAGCCCGCGGAGCTCGGCAAGATGACCCCGAAGCAGTGGTATTACCTGGCCCCTGGCAACAAGGATCCGCACCACGGCAAGACTTACGACTTTCCCGTTTTGATGCGGGCGAGCGACCTTCAGTAGTTGGGCCCAGGCGCGGCGGCTATACGAGCCCGTCGTCGCGTAGCCGCTCGATCTCGGCCGGCTCCAGGCCGAGCAGCTCGCTGAGCACTTCGGCGGTGTGTGCGCCCACGCGCGGCGGGGCGTGGCGGTAGTCGACCTCGGTTTTGGAGAACTTGATCGGGTTGCCGATCAGCTCGACCTTCCCGCCGGCCGCGCCGGGATAGGGCATCGTCATCCGCATGCCCCGGTGCAGCACCTGCGGGTCCGAGAACACCTGATCGAGCGTGTTGACCGGCCCGGACGGCACGCCGAGGGCGGCCAGGCCGTCGACCCACTCCTTCTGGGTCTTTGCCACCGTGAGCGTCGGCAGGATCTCGTACAGCGCGACGCGGTTGCGCACCCTTTGCGCGTTGGTGGCGAAGCGCGCGTCGTCGGCCAGCTCGGGCGCGCCGGCGAAGGCGCAGAAGCGGCGGAACTGGGCGTCGTTGCCGACCGCCAGGATGAAGTGGCCGTCGGAACACGGCAGCACCTTGTAGGGCACGATGTTGGGATGTTCGTTGCCGAGCCGCCTCGGCACCCGGCCCGAGGTCAGGTAATTGAGCCCTTCGTTGACCAACCAGGCGACCTGGGTGTCGAGCAACGCGAGGTCGATGTGCTGCCCGCCGCCGCCCCGGTCGCGGTGGCGCAGGGCGGCCAGGATCGCGCAGGCCGCGTACATCCCGCACACGACGTCGGCGACGCCGACGCCGACCTTGACCGGCTCGCCCTCGGGTTCGCCGGTCAGGCTCATGATCCCGCCCATGCCCTGGGCCAGGAAGTCGTAACCGGCGCGCGGCGCGTAGGGGCCGCTCTGCCCGAACCCGGTGATCGAGCAGTAGACGAGGTCCGGGACCTCGTCCTTCAGCTCGGCGTAGCTCAGCCCGTACTTGGCCAGGCCGCCGACCTTGAAGTTCTCGACCAGTATGTCGCAGTGGGCGATGAGCCGCCGGGCCAGCGCCTGACCCTCGGGCTTGGCGATGTCGATCGTGACCGAGCGCTTGTTGCGGTTGGAGGAGAGATAATAGGCGCTCTCTGTGGTGTCCGCGCCGGCCTCGTCCTTGACGAAGGGCGGGCCCCACGTGCGCGTGTCGTCGCCGTGGCCGGGGCGCTCGATCTTGATCACGTCGGCGCCCAAATCGCCGAGGAGCTGGGTGCAGGTCGGGCCGGCCAGGATGCGCGTCAGGTCGAAGACGCGCAGGCCCACAAGTGGTCCGGTCATGGCGATTCGGTCCCCGGATCAAAGTTCAGGCGGTCAGGGGCCGCCTTTTCGCGCGCCGGGAGCGGGGCGTCAAGGACCGACACCGGCGCTTTCGGCCCGGATCAGGCGGACGGTCTCGACGCCGCGGCGAAGACGCGCGGCGGGCTCAATCGACCATCGCCTCGCGGTTCTCCTCGTCGGGCGTGGCGTCGGGCGCGGGGAAGGTCGGATAAAGCCCCAGCACGCGGGCGCGCTGCTGGATCAGGCCGAGAACCGAGTCGATGTACGGGGTCTCGATGCCGACGAGGCGGCCCATCTCCTGCACCGCGGTAACGAGAGCGTCGATCTCGAGCGGCCGGCCGCGTTCCAGATCCTGCAGCATCGAGGTCTTGTGCGCCCCGACCTGGGCGGCGCCGTTGATCCGCCGGTGCACGTCGACCCGGAAATGCACGCCCAGCGCCTCGCCGATCGACTGCCCCTCCAGCATCATGCAGCGTGCCAGAATCCGGCTTGCGGTCTCCGTGGCGACGATGTCGAGCGTGGCCCCGGTCAAGGCGCTGATCGGGTTGAAGCACAGGTTTCCCCACAGCTTGATCCAGATGTCGTCGCGGATGTTGTCGCGTACCGGGGCGCGGAAGCCGGCGCCCTCCAGCGCCTCGCTCAGGCGCGTGCAGCGCTCGGAAACCGCGCCGTCCGGCTCGCCGAGGGTGAACTTGTTGCCGTACTTGTGCTGCACGACGCCCGGCTCGACGATCTCGGTCGCCGGGTAGACGACGCAGCCGATGGCGCGCTCCGGCCCGATCGTCTTCCACTGCCAGCCCCCCGGATCGACGCTTTCCAGGCGGTGGTTCTCGAACTTGCCCGGCAGCTTGTAAAAATACCACCAGGGCACGCCGTTCATCGCCGTGACGACCGGCGTGTCGGGCCCGAGCATGGGCCGGAAGTTGGCCGCCGCCTCGTAGGCCTGATGGGCCTTGAGCGTGACGATCAGGACGTCCTGCGGCCCCGCCTTGGCGGGGTCGTCGGTGCAGAAGCACTTGGCGACCTGCTCCTGGTCGCCGATCCTGAGCCTGAGCCCGTTGGCCTTCATCGCCTCGAGGTGCGGGCCGCGAGCGATGCAGGTCACTTCATGGCCCGCCAGCGCCAGCGGCACGGCCAGGTACCCGCCGACCGCGCCGGCACCGTAAATGCCGATTTTCATGGCCTCCCTCTCCCCTGTCGGTGTCTTGCTCGTTCTTCGTGCGGCGCCGTGGAGTTGCCCGGCGTTCCTCCCATGCACCGTTCATGCGGCACGCTCAGCCGGGAGTCAATCCGGCGTACGCCGCCGCCCGCCTAAGCCTCGGAGCGGGCCCTGCCCAGCGCGTCGAGGGCGCCTTGCAGGATGTAGGCCGCGGCCATCCGGTCGACGACCATGGCCCGGCGCTTCCGGGTCATGTCGGCCTCGCGCACCAGGAAGCGCTCGACCGCCTCCGTGGACAGGCGCTCGTCCCAGAAGGCCATGGGCAGGTCGAGGCCGGCGACCTCCTCGAGGTTGGCCGCGAACTGGCGGGTCGAGCGGCAGCGCGGACCCTCGCTGCCGTTCATGTTGACCGGCAGGCCGATCACCAGGCCGCCCACGTTGCGGGCTGCGCACAGGTCCCTGAGCGCCCGCGCGTCCCTGGTAAACTTGGTTCGTCGCAGGGTCTCGAGCGGCGAGGCGACCCGCAGCGCGGAGTCCGAAAGCGCCAGGCCGATGGTCTTCTCTCCGAGGTCGAGGCCGAGCAGGCGCCGGCCCGGGCTCAGGAGGCCGTCGAGTTCGTGCAAAGGAACGACGGGCATGGCGTGGGATCGGCTCCTTCCCGGCCCGGAACTTGCCGCGACCCGCGGCGCGGCGCCGAGCCGTAGACCGTTACGGCGATGTTTACCTTTCAGGTCTAGCCTCGGGCGCGGGCGAAAGCACGCAAGAAAAAGGATGGCACGATGCGCAGTGAGCACGAGGCCATGGGCCGCACGGACGAGCGGGCGTCGGGGCTCGACGCCGCGCGGCCGCGGGCGGCGTGCTGCCGGCCGGAGCGAACCCGGTCGCGTCTGGCCGGCCTTCTCGGCGCCGCCGTCGTAACCGTGTCCCTGTTCCTGCCGGCGCAGCGGCCGGCCGCCGAGGCCGTCAAGCTCGACCTCGGCCTGAAGGCGCACAGCCCGTTCGACGCCGAGCTCCTTGTCGGCGAGTGGCTGACGGTCATCGAGGAAAACGGCTATCCCCAGCCGGTGCGCCTCAAGATCCACCAAATCCAGCTCGGCAAGACGGCCGGCAAGATGACGTTTTCCAGCCCGCGGCGCTGTTCGCTCGACCTGGAGTACGGCGGCCCGCACGAGGGGCGACACATCTTCTACATCATCCCCTTCACCAACTGTTTCGAGTACGAGAAGACCGATTTTATCGCCATCTCGCAGGCCGACGACCTCGCCGCCGTCGGCAGAGCGTCCGAGGAGCGGGCCGACGCCTTCAGCTTCATGCGCCGGGCCAAGAAGCCGGAGGGTCAGGGCCCCGGGTCCGACCCCGTGAACGGAACCGGGTCGGCGCCCGAGCTCGACCGGATCCATTACGCCATCTCCCTGGGCGGCGCCGAGCGCGAATCCGGAACCCTGTTCCGGCAATAGCCTGGAGCCCGCCTCCGCCAGCTTGCGGGGGGCCAAGGGCGGTGCTACCTTCCCGCCGCCTCCGCGCGGGGGCGCTCGCACCTCGTCATTGCGCCGCGCGGGGACGTCCGGCGGCGCTTTCCCGGTCACCGGAGTTAAGATCCTCATGGCGGTCGATAAGGCCACTGTCGCGCACATCGCCAAGCTGGCGCGAATCCGCATTCCCGAGGAACAGCAGGACGTGCTCGCCGCCGAGCTCGGCAACATCCTCGGATGGATCGAACAGCTCTCCGAGCTGGACACTGCGGACGTCGAGCCGATGACCAGCGTCGTCGAGATTCACCTGCCGCAGCGCGAAGACGTGGTCACCGACGGCGACTGCCTGGACAAGGTCATCCGGAACGCGCCCGAGTCGGCGCACGGCTTCTTCGTCGTCCCAAAGGTCGTCGAATGATGGCTGGCCTGATCGATCTGACCATCGCCGAGGCACGCGACGGCTTGGCCAAGGGCGAGTTCAGCGCCCGCGAGCTGGCCGAGGCGCACGTCGCCGCCATGGAGGCGGCGCGCCCGCTCAACGCCTACATCACCGAGACGCCGGACAAGGCGCTGGAGATGGCCGAGGCTTCCGACGCCCGGCGCCGCCGCGGCGAGGTCGGCGTAGTCGAAGGCATCCCGCTCGCGGTCAAGGACCTGTTCTGCACCGAGAACGTGCTGACCACGGCCGGCTCGCACATCCTGGACGGTTTCGAGCCGCCCTACGAGTCGACCGTGACCGCCAACCTGTGGCGCCACGGCGCGGTCATGCTGGGCAAGGCCAACCTGGACGAGTTCGCCATGGGCTCGTCCACCATGACCAGTCATTACGGCCCGGCGGAAAATCCCTGGCGGCGACGCGGCGACAACCGGCCGATGGTGCCGGGCGGCTCCTCCGGCGGCTCGGCCGCGGCGGTGGCGGCGCGCTGCGCGCTCGGCGCGACGGGGACGGACACCGGCGGCTCGATCCGCCAGCCGGCCGCGTTCTGCGGCGTGGTCGGGCTGAAACCGACCTACGGGCGCTGCTCGCGCTGGGGCATCGTGGCCTTCGCCTCCTCGCTCGACCAGGCCGGGCCGCTGACCCGCACCGTGCGCGACGCCGCGGTCTTGCTGCGCGCCATGGCGGGCCATGACCCGAAGGACTCGACCAGCGTCGATGCGCCCGTGCCCGACTACGAGGCGGCGCTTACCGGAGACGTGCGCGGGCTCAAGGTCGGCGTTCCCAAGGAATACCGTATCGACGGCACGCCGGAGGAGATCGAGGCGCTTTGGCGGCAGGGCGTGCGTTGGCTCGAGGACGCCGGCGCCGAGGCGGTGGAGATCAGCCTGCCGCACACGGCCTACGCGCTTCCGACCTACTACATCATCGCGCCCGCCGAGGCTTCGAGCAACCTGGCGCGCTACGACGGCGTGCGCTACGGCCTGCGCGTGCCGGGCGACACGCCGAGCGAGATGTACGAGCTGACGCGCGGCGAGGGCTTCGGCGCCGAGGTCAAGCGCCGGGTCATGATCGGCACCTACGTCCTCTCGGCCGGCTATTACGACGCCTACTACAACCAGGCGCGCAAGGTGCGCACCCTGATCGCGCGCGACTTCGCCCAGGCCTTCGCGCGCGTCGACGTGGTTCTGACCCCGACCACGCCCTCGGCTGCCTTCGCCGTGGGCGAAAAGATGGACGATCCGATCGCCATGTACCTGAACGACGTGTTCACGGTCCCGGCGAGCCTGGCCGGCCTGCCGGCGATCTCGGTGCCGGCGGGGCTGTCCGCCGACGGCCTGCCGCTGGGACTTCATCTGATCGGCCGGACCTTCGACGAGGAGACGGTGCTGCGCGTGGCCGGCGTGCTGGAGGCGGCGGCGGGCTTGGACACCGTGCCCCCGTTCGTGGCGGCGCGCGCAGAGGCATAGAAGTTTCGTGCCCCGTGCCGCAAGGAGCCCGCCGCACGGTGAGCCTTTCGGGACGGGCGAGCGCGCCGCACCGCTTCCGCGACGGAACCGTCGGTAAGTCGGATGCAGGGTTTTCAGGCGATCGCCCGCGCCGCGGCGTCGGCTTCAACGACCTTGGCCACGTTGCGCAGTCGGCGCCGAATGTCCGCCGGGTGTTCGCGCGCGTATTTGGTGCTCGTGACGTAGTCGTGCCAGACCGGCACGGTCAACCGGCCGGTGAGCGTCTTCGGCCGACCGCCGATGCGCACGGTCTGTCCCTGGATGTAGCGCGCGAACGTGGTGGGCGCCCCGAACTGGTTGCAATAGTCGGCGATGTACAGGCGTCCCTCGACCGAGCGGACGAATCCGCGCGCGTCGGCGTTGGCCCGGTCGCGCAGCGCGTTGACCTGGCCCTCGAGTTTTTCGACGTGTGTGACGTGCATCCGGTCGATGACGGCGCGGCCCTCGGGGCTTTGCAGCGCGCGGTTGATGAGCCGCTTATGGCTCTCGATGAGATCGATCTCCTCCGCGGTCATCTCGCCGCGGCGCCGCGCCAACGCGGGCTCGAGTTGCGGCAGCAGTGGGGCCAGACGAGGCGCTTGCTCCGCGAACCCGGCGAGGACGCGGAAGAAGGCCCGACGGGGGCGCGCGCCGCCGGCGGCCAGATCGAACTGGGCGTAGCCGTAACTGTAGCCGCTTCTAGCCGTCCCGGCCCAACTCAGCCGGTAGGCATCCGCCGGCTGTCGCAGCTCGTTCCTGACCAGCACCTCGTGGAGCAGGCGCTGGAACCGGTTCCTCCAGGCGAACGTGGTTGGCTTGGTCATGATGGACTGCGGGCTCCGCGCCCGGCCGCCTCCGCGGCCTTCTTGGCCTCGGCCGCGCCGCGCGCCGTGTCGCGCGCCACCCTGGCCTCCCTGGCCGCACTCCCGGCCTCGGCGAGTTTCGCCTCGGCGCGCCGCACCCGCTCGCGTGCGGCGACGACGGCCGGTTCGTTGTCGGGATCGGCGCTGCCGGCCGCGCTCGCTTCGCGTTTGGCCTTCTTCAGATTGTCCTCGGCGAGCACGGCGATCACGACGAGCCCGACGCCGAGGCCCCACCGCTCCCGGTTCGACAGCTCATTCATAGCC
This sequence comes from Kiloniellaceae bacterium, assembly GCA_046758005.1. Taxonomy (GTDB): domain Bacteria; phylum Pseudomonadota; class Alphaproteobacteria; order Kiloniellales; family J153; genus JBHHZJ01. The sequence continues at coordinate 16,517 of JBHHZJ010000001.1, read as the reverse complement.
GGCTTCCCCGCGCGTCGTTGTCGTTGCGGCGAAAAACCGCGCCGGACGCGGCCGCGGCCGCGTCAGCCGATCGGCACGCCGGCCGCCTTCAGGCCGCTTTTGGCGATCAAGAGGATCTTGTCGACCAACTCGCCGCGCTTGCGCTCGTTCTGGATCTCCTGCTCGACCTGCTGCGTCAGCATCCGTAGCTGCGACAGGTCCACGACCGTGACGGCATCGAGGTCCTTGAGCGGATCGAACGCGCCCACGAGCATCTGCATCTGCAGCTGACGCGCCAGGATGCCGAGTTCGAGCTGCTTGATTTCGTCCACGTCGTTGTCTTCGAGTTTTTTCTGAACGTCCTCCAGCAACTCCTTCAGCTCTTTCGCGTTCATGCGCGCCTCCCTGTCGATGTCACTGGCCGAGCTTCTTGACGCGCGCCAGGAGATCGGTGGTCTTGCCGGTGATGTCGACCAGATCGTTCACGGTCCTCTCGAGGCGCTCGCGACTGAGGCCCAAGGCACCAAGCAGGGAATTGGCGATCCTCTCGTCGGTTTTCTCGAGCCGGAGGTATTCGTCGAGCCTCGTCTGCGCATCGACGAGGATCCCATAGGCCTCTTTGAACTCGGCGTGCTTGGCCTTCAAGGTCGCCAGATGTCCGTTAAGCTGGGCCTTCAGTTTTTCCCGAAACTGGACGTCCGTTACGACATCGCGAGTCAAGTCGGCGAGCGGCGCGTCGCTGGTTATGCTGCCGCCGGCCTTCTTGAGCGCGATCTTGCGACGGTCCGCGATGTTCTGTTTGGAGAGCGAGTCGAGCTGGGCGCTCGTGGCCTCGATCTGCGCCTGAACGAAGCGCTCGATCACGTCGAAATAGGCCGCGAGCTGTCCCCGAAGCGCCTGCTGCGCCCTAAGCTGCTCGCCCGAAAGATCCTTGACCGCTTGTGGCGTCCCGCAGGCCGCCACGGTCAGGGCGATCACCGCACAGACCGCCAACCAGCGCGGGCGGCGCCGCATCCCTTTTTCCCCCAACATTGGGCCCTCGGACGTACCGAGGGCCTTGGTCCATTCTCTCTTTTCTGGTTGGGTTGTCAAATTCGTTCGCTACGACTGCGAGCAGAGGCCGCGGCCGCCGACAGCACGCCGGCCTCGGGATCCACAGAGCGTTCCTGCGGTCGTTGTCCGATCCCATGCTTGAGGGACGAGCACGCGATGCTTAAAAGACCCGGGTCACGTTGCGGTGCGAGGCGCGGATGTCGCTGACACGAGGCAAGACGGATGCGTGGGAGGTGGTCATCGGGCTCGAGGTGCATGCCCAGGTGATCGCCGAGTCGAAGCTGTTCTCGGGGGCTGCCGCCGGGTTCGGCGCCGAGCCGAACACGCAGGTCTCGATGGTCGATGCGGCCATGCCGGGCATGCTGCCGGTGCTCAATCGCCGCAGCGTCGAGCAGGCGGTCAAGACCGGCCTGGGACTCAACGCCAGGATCAACCTGACCTCGGCCTTCGAGCGCAAGAACTACTTTTACCCCGACCTGCCCCAGGGCTATCAGATCTCCCAGTACCTGCACCCGATCGTCGGCGAGGGGGCGGTGACGCTCGACCTGCCCGACGGCTCGACCAAGGAGGTCGGGATCGAGCGCCTGCACCTGGAGCAGGACGCGGGCAAGAGCCTGCACGACCAGCACCCCACCAGCACCTACATCGACCTCAACCGCGCCGGCGTCACGCTGATGGAAATCGTATCCAAGCCGGACATGCGCTCGGCCGAGGAGGCGGGGGCATATCTGACCAAGCTGCGCTCGATCCTACGCTACCTCGGCACCTCCACGGGCAACATGGAGGAGGGGTCGATGCGCTGCGACATCAACCTGTCGGTGCGCCGCCCGGGCGCGCCGCTGGGCACGCGCACCGAGACCAAGAACGTGAACTCGATCCGCTTCGTCAAGCAGGCGATCGAGCACGAGGCGCGGCGCCAGATCGCGGTCCTCGAGGACGGCGGCGAGGTCGTGCAGGAGACCCGCCTGTTCGATCCCGGCAAGGGGGTCACGCGCGCCATGCGCACCAAGGAGGAGGCGCACGACTACCGGTATTTCCCCGACCCCGACCTGTTGCCGCTCGTGCTCGATTCCGACTGGGTCGAGGAGATCCGGCGCGCCCTGCCGGAGCTGCCCGATGCGAAGAAGGCGCGCTTCCGCGACCGGTTTGGATTAACCGACTACAATGCGGCGGTGCTTGTGGCCGACAAGTCGGTGGCCGACTATTTCGAGCAACTGTGCAACGCGTTGGCGAAACGTCTTGGGCTTCCGATCGATCGGATAGCCGTTGATCTGGGAAACTGGGTGATCGGCGATTTCTTCAGGCGTGTCAACGAGACCGGCACTGCGATTGAACAGGCTCCGGTTGACCCTACGAAAGCCGCCGGACTGCATGAGTTGATTCACCAGGGTGTGATCTCCGGGCGCATCGCCAAGGACGTGTTCGCCGCCATGTGGGAGACCGGCAAGGACGCCGCCGCCATCGTCGAGGAAAAGGGCCTCGAGCAGATCTCCGACGCCGGCGCGATTGAGGGCATCGTCGCCCGGGTCATCGCGGACAACCCGGCGCAGGTCGAGCAGTTCAGGTCCGGCAACGAGAAGGTGCTCGGCTGGTTCGTCGGCCAGGTCATGAAGGCGACGGGAGGCAAGGCCAATCCGGGCATGGTCAACCAGTTGCTGCGCAAGAAACTGAGCTGAGCGTGTCGATGCCTCCGTATCGATGCGTCCGTGTGCGGGCCGGTGCGCGGGCGCCCTTGCGCGCTGGCGCGCGCCGGTTAGATTGCGCCCATGAGCCCGCCGACGGCCTCCTACAGCTGCGCGCGCTGCCCCGCGTACTGCTGCTCCTACGCCCGGATCGTCGTCAAGAAGAGGGATCTCGAGCGCCTGGCCAAGCACCACGGCCTCGGCGTGGAGGAGGCGCGCGCCAAGTTCACCAAGCGCGGCCATGAGGACGGCGAGATCGTCCTGCGCCACAAGAAGGACGAGCACTTCGGCACCGTGTGCCGCTTCCTCGACCGCAAGACGCGCCGGTGCACGGTCTACAAGGCGCGGCCGGTGATTTGCCGAGACTTCCCCGGCGGGCGGCGCTGCGGCTACTACGATTTTCTCAGCTTCGAGCGCCGCACCCAGGAGGACCCGGACTGGATTTCCACGACCTACAATCACGATTAGCCCGGACCTCCGCGAAGGTCCGTCGCGGGGCGGCTCGGCGGCGTTCACATATCGCGCAGAAAGGCCTCGATCTCGCCCGGATCGAACACCTCGCCGCCCTTTATGACGCGATGGATGCGCTGGGTGTTGCGGATGTCGACGAGCGGGTCGGCGTCGAGCACCACGAGGTCGGCCAGCTTGCCGACTTCGAGCGTGCCCAGTTCGCCCGTTCGGCCCATGACCCGCGCGCCGCCTTGGGTGGCCGCAACCAGGATGTCCATGGGGTCGAGCCCGGCCTCGGCCATCAGCTCCATTTCGCGGTGCAGCGCCGGGCCGTGCGGGGTGCCGATGTTGCCGGCGTCCGAACCGGCGGCGATGGCGATTCCGCGCGCCCGCACGCGGCGCAGGTTCACGGCCTGGATTGGGTTGAGCGGCCGCGCCCGCCGCGGCCCGACCCACGACGGCACGACGCGGCGGGGCAGGCGGTCGAGGTCGTCGAAGCTGGCGGTCGCCTCGGGATCGGCCAGGCGGCGTTCGATCTCGGTCAGCCGGACGTGGCGGCCGAACACCTCGCGGTAGCCCTCCTGCACCGAAAGCGTGGTGGTGTAGACGACGCCCGTTTCCTTCATGCGGGCGAGCAGGCCGTCGTCCAGGGGCCGGTCGTCGACGCTGTGCGCGAGCACATCGACGCTGGCCTCGATCATCGCGCGCGCGGCGCGGGCCTGCGTGGCGTGCGCGACCACCGGAATCCCGGCGGCGTGGGCCTCGGCGACAGCGGCGCGGACCCAAGCCGTCTCGGCCGCGATGTCCGGTCCGGGGAAGACGAACCAAATCTTGATCAGGTCCGGCGCGTGCGGCAGCAGGCGCCGCACCCAGGCCCGGGCCTCCTCGGGCGACCCGATGCGCACGATCGGCGGGTCCGCACCGGCCAATTCCGGCGGCGCTGCGGTCGCGAGCAGGGGGCCGGCGACGGCGACGCGCGGGGCGAAGCGCGCGCGCTTCGCCCGCTTGCGAACTCCGAAGGTCCACATCGGCCCGCCGACGTCGACCACCGAGGTCACGCCGCTCGCCAGGTAGCGGGCCAGCGTCGAGGGCAGCCTGTCTCTTGTGCGCCGGATCTCCTCCGGATAGGGACGGATCGCGCGCAGGTCGATGATGTCCGGCCGCGCGTAAAGGCCGCCGGACTGGAAGAAATGGACGTGGGCGTCGACGAAGCCGGGCACCAGCCACTTGCCGTCGACCGGGACGACCTCGGCCCCCTCGGGAACCGGCACCTCGCCGCGGGGGCCGAGGGCCGCGATGCGCTGGCCGTCGATCACCACGACCGCGTCCCGGATCGGCGGCGCGCCGGTGCCGTCGATGACGGTAGCGCCCACGAGAGCAAGGCTCCGCCCGGCGGCGCTTAACCCGGCGGGCGCCAGGGCCAACAGGAGGACGATCAGGGCGCAGAACGCGAGCGCGCGCCCCAGGTCGCGCGCGCCGAGCGGGATGTGATCGACGGGGCCGGCCAGCCCCAGACTCCCGCTCGCAAGCGGGATTGCCGCCAAACGGCCATGACTTCGTAGCGACGACACGGGTGCGCGCCGCTGCGCGCTAAGCCGGCGGCAGGAGGTGGCCGCGCTTGACGTAGAGGGTGCAGCCCTTGTTGCTGCGCGGGGCGAACGCGCTGCCGTGCGGCAGGCGGAGCCACGTCCCCTTCGGGTACCTCCCGTCGCCGTCCAGCAGCTCGCCGTCGAGCACGAAAATCTCCTCGCCGCCGCGGCAGTCGTGGCCGGGCAGGGCGGCGCCGGCGGAGAAGTGCATGAGCGCCATGGTCTCCGGGTGGGCCGGGTGCTGGTAGAGCGGCAGCACGTCTACGCCGGGCACCGGGCCGGGCGTCCACGTGGCGCTCTTGGTGTCGACCACAACGTGGCCGCGCTTGTCGCCGCCGTACTGGCACAGCTTGACGAACAGCACGCAGCCCCGGCGCGAGTACGGCGCGTGCCGGAAGCCGGGCGGATTGAGCAGGTAGGTCGCGGCCGGATAGTCGCCGTGCTCGTCCGAGAAGGTGCCCTTGAGCACCAGGATCTCCTCGCCCTCCGGGTGGTCGTGCGGCGGGAAGCTGGACCTCGCGTGGTAGCGCACGATCGAGGTCACGCGGCTGTGCTCGCCGTCGACGAGGTCGAGACGCTTGCGCCATACGGTCGGGCTCGGGCTCGCCTGCCAGTCCATCTTCGCGGTCTCCACGACCGCGCGCTTGGTGAAGTCGGCGTTCAACGAATCCGCCATGACATTCGTTCCCCCTCGACCGCTCACATACGCGAGCCGGGCGCACGCTGTCCAGATCCCTTCGTGTGTACGACTGGCGGGTGCCGCGACCGGGCTTGTGTTCGCCGGTGCGCCCGTGCATCACTTCGCCCGAGCAAAGTCAAAACGCCGCGCCGCCGGGCGGCCAGGAGCTAACAATGATCGACCTCTACACGTGGCCCACGCCGAACGGACACAAGATCCACATCATGCTGGAGGAGACGGGCCTGCCGTACAACGTGATCCCGATCGACATCGGGGCGGGCGACCAGTTCGACCCCGAGTTCCTCAAGATCAGCCCGAACAACAAGATGCCCGCCATCGTCGATCCGGACGGCCCGGACGGGCGGCCGATCGCGCTGTTCGAATCGGGCGCGATCCTGATCTACCTGGCGGAGAAGACCGGAAAGTTTCTGCCCGAGGCGCCGCGCTCCCGCTACACGACGCTGCAATGGCTCATGTTCCAGATGGGCGGCATCGGCCCGATGCTCGGCCAGGCGCATCACTTCCGCATCTACGCCCCGGAGCCCATCGCGTACGCGGTCAACCGCTACACCAACGAGGCCAACCGCCTCTACGGCGTGCTCGACCGCCGCCTCGGCGAGGCGCCGTATCTGGCCGGGGAGGACTACACCATCGCCGACATCGCGACTTTCCCCTGGCTGCGCTCGCACGAGAACCAGGGCGTCGACATGAACGAATACCCCAACGTGAAGCGCTGGTTCGACGGAATTGCGGCGCGCCCGGCGGTGCAGCGCGGCCTCAAGGTGCTCGCCGACCGGCGGCGCCAGGGCCCGATCAGCGAGCGCGAACGCGAGGTCATGTTCGGCGCGCTCCAATACCAGCGGCGGTGACCGGCCATTGCGGTGCCGCCGCCACACGCTTGCGACAGGTCAATTCTCAGGCCCGCCGATTGGCGGTACACTCCTCGTCGAACATGACGTACCGCGCGCCGGGTCCGTTGGGCAGGCCGGCCGGTCGTTTCGGGTCGGGAGGATCGAATCATGGCCGAGACCGTCGTTCGCGAAGCCGTCGGCGTGTTCCACGACGAGGCGTCGCTCCAGAACGCCGTCGACGAACTGCTCATCGCCGGGTTCGACCGCTCGAGTCTGAGCCTCTTGGCGAGCAGCCACGCGGTGGAGGAAAAGCTGGGCCACAGGTACGACAAGGTGGCCGAGCTCGAGGACGACCTGTCGGTGCCGCGCACGGCGTACGTGGGCAAGGACTCGCGCACCGAGGGCAAGAGCGCGATCATCAGCGGCCTGGCCTACGTGGGCGCGATCGGCACGGTCGGCGCCATCGTCGCCTCCGGCGGCACGGTCGGGCTGGCGATCCTGGGCGCGGCGGCGGCCGGCGGGGTCGGCGGCCTGGTCGGCGCGGCGCTCGCCCGGTTCATGGACCGGCACCACGCGCATCACCTGCAGGACCAGCTCGACCGCGGCGGGCTGCTGCTTTGGGTCGCGACCCACGACCGCGAGCACGAGGCGAGGGCGGGCGAGATCCTGAGGCGCTGCGCGGCCGAGGACGTGCACGTCCACGACCTGCCCGCGCATGGCTACGCGCTCGAGGGCGGCGTGTCCTACGACGTCAGTTTCATGAAGCGACTGGGACTGTGAACCGAACGCGGGATCGCACCCGATGAAACTCACGCAGGCCCAGATCGAGCGTTTCCGGCGCGACGGCTTCCTGGTCCTGGCCGGCCTGTTTTCGGCCGGGGAGGTCGCGGTCTTGCGCGCGCGCCTGCCGGCGCTGTTCGCCGAGGATACGCCCGCCAACATCCGCGAGAAGCACGCCGGCGAGGTGCGCACGGCGATGGGCCTGCACCTGCGTGATCCCGTCTTCGCGAAGCTGGTGCGCCACCCGCGCCTGCTCGAGCCGGCGATGCAGCTCGCCGGCGATGAACTCTACGTTCAGCAGGTGAAGGTGAACGTGAAGGCCGCCTTCACCGGCGAGGTCTGGCAGTGGCACTGCGATTTCGCCACGCACCACGGCGAGGACGGCGTGCCGGCGCCGCTTGCGCTGAACCTGCACGTCTTCCTCGACGACGTGAGCGAGTTCAACGGGCCGCTCATCTTCATTCCCGGCTCGCACCGGCACGGGCCGGCCCCGGCCCGGCTGGACACCGCGACCACGAGCTATCCGCTGTGGGTCGTCGAGCGCGAACGGGTCGCCGCGCTCGTCGCCGAAGGCGGGCTGTTCGCCGCGACCGGCCCGGCGGGCACCGCGCTCATCTTCGGCGACTGCCTGGTGCACGCCTCGCCGGTCAACCTGTCGCCCTGGGACCGGCGCATCTTCTCGCTCATCGTGAACCCGGTGTCCAACGCGCTCACGCGCCACGAGCGGCCCGACTACAAGCACCACCGGGACCTGACGCCCGTGCGCCCGCTCGCCGACGATTGCCTTCCGGCGCCGGCGGTGGCCGAGGCCGGATAGGGGACGACGATGGCGCAGGACGTTGTGCACCCCGGCTACTTCACCGCCGGCGTGGCCGAGGCCGACCCGGAGGTCGCGGCGGCGATCGCCAAGGAGCTGGACCGTCAACGTGACGTGGTCGAGCTGATCGCCTCGGAGAACATCGTCAGCCGCGCGGTGCTCGAGGTCCAGGGCTCGGTCCTGACCAACAAGACCGTGGAGGGCTATCCGGGGCGGCGCTACTACGACGGCGTGGCCAACATCGACACCATCGAGCGCCTGGCGGTCGAGCGGGCCTGCCGGCTGTTCGGCTGCCGCTTCGCCAACGTGCAGCCGCACTCGGGCTCGCAGGCCAACCAGGCGGCGTTCCATGCCCTGCTGGCGCCGGGCGAGCGGGTGCTCAGCATGGCGCTACCCGCCGGCGGGCACCTGAGCCACGGCGCGCCGGTCAACATGAGCGGCAAGGTCTACGCGGTGGCGCAGTACGGCGTGCGCCGCGCGGACGGGCGCATCGATTATGACGAGGTCGGGCGGCTGGCCCGCGCGGATCGTCCGAAGCTGATCATCGCCGGGGGCTCGGCCTATCCGCGGGTCATCGACTTCGCGCGCCTGCGCGCGATCGCGGATGCGGTGGACGCCTGGCTCCTGGTCGACATCGCGCACTTCGCCGGGCTGGTGGCGGGCGGCGCGCATCCCAGCCCCTTTCCCCACGCCCACGTGGTCACCACGACGACCTACAAGTCGCTGCGCGGGGCGCGCGGCGGGATCGTGCTCACCGACGACGAGGCGCTCGCCAAGCGGATCGATTCGGCGGTCTTTCCGGGTGTGCAGGGCAGCCCCATGCTGCACGCGCTGGCGGCCAAGGCGGTCTGCCTGGGCGAGGCGCTGAAGGCGGAGTTCCGCCGCTACGCCGCGTCGGTCCTGGCCAACGCCCGCGCGCTCGCCGCGGTCCTGATGGAGCGGGGCTGCGACGTTGTCACGGGCGGCACGGACACGCCCGTTGTGCTTATCGACCTGCGCCGCCACGGGCTCAAGGGCAACGCCGCCTCGGCCAGCCTCGACCGGGCCGGGATCACCTGCAACAAGAACGCCGTGCCGTTCGACCCCGAGAAACCGACCGTCACCTCGGGACTGCGCCTCGGCGTCTCGGCCGCAACGACGCGCGGCTTCGGCGCCGAGGAGTTCCGCGTCGTCGGCGGCCTGATCGCCGACGTGCTCGACGGCCTGGCCCGCGATCCCTCGGACAACGGTGCGGTCGAGGCGGCCACGTACGAACGGGTCCGCGCGCTCACCCGCCGCTTTCCGATCTATCCGGCGGGTTGAACAAAGCAGGCCGATCGGCTCGGCCTTCCGGACGCGCCCCGAAACGCGCTTGGCATTCGCTCCGCCCGCGGGTAAGCCTGCGCCATGAGCGAGGGGCGCGATCTCAAGCCGGCCACGCTCGCCGCGCACGGGGCGGGTGGGCCGGACCCGGCGGGCGGCGACGTGGCGCCGCCGATCCGGCCGTCCACCAACTTCGCGCGCGACGCGGACTACGGCCTGATCGCGCCGGGGCGCAGCTACAGCCGCGACGACAATCCGACCTACGAGGCGGCCGAGGCGCTGCTCGCGCGGCTCGAGGGCGGGGCGGGGGCGCTCCTGTTCGCCTCGGGCATGGCCGCCGCGGTGGCCGTGGTCCAGGCGCTCCGGCCCGGCGACCACCTGGTCGCGCCGCGGGTCATGTACTGGGGCCTGCGCGCGTGGCTCACCGAGTTCTGCCCCGCGTGGGGCCTCGCGCTCGACCTCGTCGACCCGGATGATCCGGCCGCGCTGCGGCGCGCGGTGCAGCCGGGCCGGACCAAGCTCGTCTGGATCGAGACCCCGTGCAACCCGACCTGGGAGGTGATCGACATCGCCGCCGCCGCCGGGATCGCGGAGGCCGCCGGGGCGCGCCTGGCGGTCGATTCCACCGCGGCCACGCCGGTGCTCACCCGGCCCATCGAACTCGGCGCGGACATCGTCCACCACTCCGCGACCAAGTACCTCAACGGCCACGGCGACGTCGTGGCCGGCGCGTTGGTGACCGCGCGCGAGGACGCGTTCTGGGCGCGGGTGCGCGCCAACCGGGCGCACGGCGGGGCGGTGCTGGGGCCGTTCGAGGCCTGGCTGCTGCAGCGGGGCCTACGCACGCTCTACCTGCGCGTCGAGCGGGCCAGCGCCAACGCGCTGGCCATCGCGCGGCACTTCGCGGGCCACCCAAAGGTCGCCGCCGTGCTCTATCCGGGGCTGGACAGCCACCCGGGCCACGAGATCGCCCGGCGCCAGATGCGGGGCGGTTTCGGCGGCATGCTCGGCCTGCGCATCGAGGGCGGAGCCGAGGCGGCGCTCGCCGTCGCCCGGCGGGTCCGCGTCTTCGTGCGCGCGACCTCGCTCGGCGGCGTGGAGAGCCTGATCGAGCACCGGGCCAGCATCGAGGGCCCGTCGAGCCCGGTGCCCGCCGACCTGCTGCGGCTGTCCGTCGGCATCGAGGACCCGGGCGACCTCATCGCCGATCTGGAGCAGGCGCTGGCGGGGGCATGACCCGGTAGAACCGGTAGAAGGGAAGAACAAAGGCCGTGACCATTGAGCTTTACACCTGGAGCACGCCGAACGGGCGCAAGATCTCGATCGCGCTGGAGGAGTTCGAGCTCCCCTACACGGTGCATCCGGTCGACATCGGCAAGGGCGAGCAGTTCGAGCCCGCGTTCCTCAAGATCAGCCCGAACAACCGAATTCCGGCGATCGTCGATCCGGACGGGCCCGGCGGCGCGCCGATCAGCGTGTTCGAGAGCGGCGCGATCCTGATCTACCTGGCCGAGAAGACCGGCCGTTTCCTGCCCGCCGAGCCGCGCGCCCGCACCGCGGCGATGGAGTGGCTCATGTGGCAGATGGGCAACTTCGGCCCGATGCTCGGCCAGGCGCACCATTTCCGCCGCTTCGCGAAGGAGAAGCTGCGCTACGCCATCGAGCGCTACACCAACGAGGCCCGGCGCCTGTACGGCGTGCTCGACCGGCGGCTGGGGGAGGCCGAGTACCTGGCCGGCGCGTACTCGATCGCCGACATGGCCACCTTGCCCTGGGCGGCGCGCCATCCCTGGCAGGGCCTGGAGCTGGAGGAGTTCGCCAACGTCAAGCGGTGGTACGACGCGCTGGCCGCGCGGCCGGCGGTCAGGCGCGGCATGGAGGTGCCGGACGGGCTGCCCTCGGGCTGGACCCCGCGCGATCCCTGAGGCGCGGCGCCGGGGGTCAGTGCGCGGCTCGGGTGCGGCGCTTGGCCGGCTCGGCGAAGGCGACGACGGCGCCGGGTTCGAGCAGGCCCTGCAGCTCGCAACGGCAGCGCTCCAGGCACGCCACCTCGCGCGAATCCTCCCGGTCGTGGACCTCGATGCAGCTCAGCTTGATCTCGACGAGGTCGAGCAAGGTCTCGATGACGCGCCTGGACAAGGCCATGCGTTCCCCTGTTTGAAAGTTGCGCCGATGAGAGCTTGCGGGACATTTTTTTAAAAATGCATGAAAGCTCCGCACGCCGGCACCGTCGCGCGCCCCGGCCCCGGAGTTCCTCCGGGCTCGCGCATGGGGCGACCAGGATTGGGAGCACCCGCGGCTGCCCCGGAAACCGCCGCAGCGCGCGCCGGGGTGCCGGCCGCGAAAACGCCCGCGCCGGTTAACAGCGCCTTAAAGGGTGCCAGGCTAGCCTGCGGCCGGTACCGGTTCGACCGTCAGGCCCGGGCGCGGGCGGCCCAAGGCCACCCGGGGCCGGGCGAGGGGAGCGGGCATGAGACAGGCCATCGTACTGCCGCTGCCGTCCGAGATCCTGTTCTCGGCCGCGGGCCCGAAATACGACCGCCGGCTGACCGACAAGATCCTCGCCGCCTTCGCCCACGCCTACGAGGCGGACGAGCGGGGGATCGCCGCGATGCTGCGCCGGGCGTTGGAGGAGGCCGAACGCGCCTCCGCCGGGCCGGGCGCCGAGCGGCGCCTGTCGAGCGTCCTGCGCCAGGCCGACCTGTGGACCGAGTTCGTCGACGCGCGCCAGGCCTACAAGCGCGCCGCCGCGCGCACGCCCCCGGACCCCGAGGCGGTCGAATGCGCGGGCCTGGAGTTGCTCGAGGCCTACCGGCGCTGGAGCGCCGCCTAATGCCGGCGAGCGGACGAAGTGACTCGTGCGCTTATCGATACGAGACGCCCTATCTTTGCTGCGGCTGCGCCCGCCGTTGACACGTGCGCGCAGGGACGGCTAGAACGGCCCGTCTGTGGACGCCGTTGCCGGCGCGCGACCCCCGTGGAGAGGTGGCCGAGTGGCTGAAGGCGCTCCCCTGCTAAGGGAGTAAGGGTTTAAAAGGCCCTTCGAGGGTTCGAATCCCTCCCTCTCCGCCAGCAAGTCCTTGATGTAGTTGAAAAACCGCTCGGGATTCGAACCGCCGGTACGGCTCGCGGCAGACTGCGGGGCTTCGCACCAGGCCGCGGCGCCAGCCGGACGGGGAGAGCCCCGCCTCGCTGCTCTATTTACCGACTCGCGCCCGTTTTCTCCCTTGGCACATTTCGCAGTCCGGTTTGCCGCGCTGACTGCCGGCGGGCGAACTACAATCATAGCGGCCGTGCGGCCTGCCCGCGCAGGATCCTGAAGATCCGCTTCTCCGTAAATCGTCGTTTCATCAAGAAGTGCTCCTTTCCCAGAAGGACTCTCGTCCCTCATGACCTCGATTCGGGGGAACAGGTCAACGGCCTCGACGATGCCCGGCGCGCGGCAGCCTCGGCCCCGGCCCCGGAGCCGAACATGATGGGGATGAACGCCACGCACCCCGGGTGTCGCACCGACGGCATACCGACCGTTGCGAGCCGCTTCATGCCCTTTTCTCGACCCTCCGGGCTCAGAAGGACATGAACACCCGCTGTCCTCCGTCGGCCGTGAATGCGATCACGTCGAATCGAACCGGAGTCGGGCTCGGCATGCCCGGTGAACCCTCCGGCATGCCGGGAACGGCGATACCGATGACCTTGGGCCGCTCGGACAGAAGCCTTCGGATCGCGCTGGCCGGCACATGGCCCTCGACGACGTAACGATCGACCATCGCGGTATGGCAGGCCTCGAGATTCTCCGGAACGCGCGCCATCCGCTTGATGACGTGGAGGTTGTCCCGATCCACCACCTTGGTCCGAAACCCGTTTTCGGCCAAATGGCCGGTCCACAGGCCGCAGCAGCCGCAGCTCGGGCTCTTGTAGACCGTGACGACCGGTCGAGCCTGTGCGGCGGACAATGCCTGTCGGGAAAGACCGGCCCAGCCGATGACTATCCCGGAGCCCAGAACGGCGAGCGCACGCCGTCGGGTCGTCAAGCTACCACTGCCGATTTCCGACATCGTCCTTTCTCCAGTATGAGTTGCACCGACGGGCCGGCGGAGCCGTGAGATCGACGCCTCGATGCGGAGGCCTCTTGTGGCGCGCATTTCTCATGCTATGGGCCTGTACTCCTCGGGCCGCCGCAAAGGACCCGATGATTGTTGAAAATACGGCTGTTTTTCCATCCACGTCATTGACATAGCTCATTCCGGTTACCGCAAGGCAAGCGCCGCAAAAGGGGCGCAACACCGTCGAGCCGAAGATCGTCCCGTCGGAACGGGTCGATATCAGCGGGGGCTGATATTGCGCGCGGTTACCAACGACGCCGCGCTCCGACATGCGGCGATGACACGGGCCGCGTATCCTCCGCCGCCGGGAGGGCCACGGTCTCATGTCGACGAGCGTGCGAGGTGACTCGGGGGGCTCCTCGGTCTTACGCCGCGCGCTCGGGCGTGGCGGACGGCACGCGACAAAAACCCTGTGGCGGCACGCCGAGCGCGCTATTGAACTTGCTGGACATGTTCTGAAAGGCGATGAGCCCCGTGAGCTCGACGACGGCGTCGTCGTCGAAATGCTTCTTGAGGCGGCCCATCATGTCGTCATCGACCTGGATGTCGGACCTCGTGATCGCCTCGGCATACTCCAGCGCGGCCCGTTCACGCTCGTCGAAGAGGTCGCTGTCGCGCCAGGCCTCCAACGCCTCCACTTTGGCGAGGGAAGCGCCGCGACGCTGTAGCGTCGCCGCGTTGAGATCGACGCAGAACGCACACCAGTTGATCTGCGATACGCGCACGCTCACCAGGGAACGCAGCGCGGGATCGAGCGGCGAGGACTTGCGGTCGATCGTTCCGTAGAGCAGGGCCACGCCAAGGAACAGCTTTGGTGCCCGTGCCCAAAGCATGGCTGAATCGAGGATCGTCCCGTACTTCCGTCTCTGGTTCCAGAAAAACGGCCAGAGATACCAGGGGTAACCGCGCGGCGGTTTCGGCCTTATGCGCATGTCGGTCAGTCCCTTCGATCAGGCGCCTACGTGCTTCCTTGCGAGCATCTTATAGCAAGGTGAGTCGGGCGCTCATCGGCGTCGGCGCGCCGGGTTGGCCCTGGGCGGCGGCGCGCAAACAAAGGACGACATACCGGCGAACGGATGGCTTCATCCGCTCGCTGGAATGATGTTTTCCTATCCGATGCGTATGGTCGTGTCGTCGAGGAACTCGTACGGGGGCAGGTAAAGGTTCTTCGGCGCGGGGCCCTTGCGGATGCGTCCCGCGGTGTCGTAGTGGGAGCCGTGACAGGGGCAGAACCATCCGTCCCACTGGCCGCGGGGATCACCCGGGCGCTGGCCCTTGGGGATGCACCCGAGATGGGTGCAAATGCCGATGACGATGAGCCATTCGTCCCGCTGCACCCGCGCCGAGTCGGGGGCCGGGTCAGGCAGATCGGCCGCATCATCCGCCTTGGCCCGCGCGATCTCCGCGGCCGTGCGGCGGCTGATGAAGATCGGCTTTCCCTGCCACGTGGCGGTGATCCTCTGGCCCACCTGGATCGGCTCGAGATCGATCTCGACCGACGAAATCGCACGCACGTCGGCGGCCGGGTTCATGCTGTCGATCAGCGGCCATAGGGCGGCGGCCGCGCCGACCGCACCCATGGCGCCGGCCACGAGATAAAGGAAATCGCGGCGCGTCTCATCCGGCCCGGAAGGGCCGACCCCGTTCTCGTTCACGGTCGTCGTCATGGGTCCGCCTCCTCTTTCGCGGTCCGATTCGGCTTCCCCTCGCGCCCGACGCGATCGGCTGTGCGCGATCGCGCGGCTATCCGGCCACGCGAGGACCGATCTTGGCCGTGATGCGCATCGTCTTCGCGTTCCTGACGATCTTGAGTTCGACCGTCTCGCCCTGCCGCAGCAGGCCGATCCTGTTGCGCAGGTGGGCCGCGTTCCTGACCGGGGCGCCGTCGACTGCAACGATGACGTCGCCGCGTTCGAGGCCGGCCTTGTCGGCGGACGAGCCGGGCACGACCTGCGCAACGATGGTGCCCCGCGCGGATTCAAGCTTGAAGGCTTCGGCCAGGTCGGGCGTCAGGTCCTGCACCACCACGCCCAGTTGGCCGCGGCGCACGGTGCCGTAGGCGACGATCTGCTCCATGATCTGGCGCGCCATGTTGATCGGGATCGCGAAGCCGATGCCGACGTTGCCGCCGGCGGGCCCCACGATGGCCGTGTTGATGCCCACCAGGCGGCCTTGCAGGTCGATCAGCGCGCCGCCCGAGTTGCCGGGATTGATCGCGGCATCGGTCTGGATGAAGTCCTCGTAACCCTCGATCCCGAGACCGCTGCGGCCGAGGGCGCTCACGATCCCGGAGGTGACGGTCTGGCCGAGGCCGAAAGGGTTGCCGACCGCGATGACGAAGTCGCCGACCTCAAGGCCGTCCGAATCGCCCAGCGGGACCGCGACGAGGTCTTGCGCGGGAACCTTGAGAAGGGCGATGTCGACTTCGGGGTCCGCGCCCACGAGCTTGGCTTTCAGGCGCCGCCCGTCCTGCAGGCCGACCGTGATCTCGTCGGCCCGCGCGATCACGTGGTTGTTCGTCAGGATGTAGCCGCGCGCCGCGTCGGCGATGACGCCGGAACCGACGCTCTGGAACTGTCGCCCCGGCGGGTGTTCGGGAAGATCGAAGAAGCGGCGGAAGAACGGATCGCTGTAGAGGGGGTTGTCCTCCACCGGTATGGTGCCGCGCACCGCGATGTTGACCACGCCGGGCGTCACCTTCTTGAGTATCGGCGCAAGGCTTTGCACCTGCCCGCTCTCGCCGCCCGGCTCGAGGGGTATGGTCGCGGCGGTCACCGCCCAGCCGGAAAGGGCGAGGGCGGCGACTACCAGACTGATCTGTGCGAGACGGCTTTTGAACATGAGCGGAACTCCTCTACATTCCTGGTCATTGATTGGGTTTCTTTGAGTTCAACCTCGCGGCTGATCCATCGGGGGACAGAGCCGGGCGCCCGTTCGGTGCAACGACGAGAGGCCGCGCCGAACCCCTCGACGGTACGGTCTTGGACGCTGTCTTGGACGCTGTCGCGGCGGCGACCGTCATGGTTTGTACGGGGGCCATCCGCCTTCACCCGCTTTGGTCCTGCCGGAACGCGCGGCGCTGGTGTTCGTCCAGGGCCAGGACCATGAGGGCCAGCCGGTCGTTCGTGGTATTCGAGCAGCCCGTCGTGATCCGTCCGTCCTTCCACAGCACCGCCACGGCGACGGCGTCGATCTGGTCGAGGTTGTCGAGGCCGGAGGAGAAGATCTCGGC